>JAMXLK010000045.1 GCA_024281075.1 Vulcanimicrobiia bacterium | reverse complement strand
ATAACTCGTCTCGCCGGCGGCGGCGATCGCCTCGGCGCAGTTGCGCTCGAGGTTTGCAACCCAAGCGCGCAGCGTCTTCGTATAGTGCTCGCGCAGACTCTCCACGTCGCGCACCTCGAAGCCCGCTGCCTCGGCCGCTTTGAGCGATTCCGAAACGGCAACGAGCTCGCCGTCGGGAAAGACGAACCGGTCTAAAAAGTCGCCGCGCCGTCTGCCGCGGCTGGGATCGGCGATGGCATGATTCATGAAGAGTCCGCCCGGCCGCAGCGTATCGTACGCCGCGCGAAAGTACTCGCGGAACCGTGCACGCCCGACGTGCTCGAACATGCCGATGCTGACGATCTTGTCGAACTGCTCGCCACGCAGGTCGCGATAGTCGCGCAGCTCGACCCGCGCGCGATCTTCCAATCCGGCCGCGGCAACGCGTCGCTGCGCCTCTTCGTACTGCAGCCGGCTGAGCGTGATGCCCAGCACCCGTGCGCCCCGTTGGGCGGCGCGCACGACGAACGCTCCCCAACCGCAGCCGATATCGAGCAAGCGTTGACCGGCTCTCAATCGCAGCTTGCGCAGCGTGTAGTCGATCTTGGCCGCCTGTGCCTGATCGAGCGTTTCGACGCCGTCGTCCCAATAGGCGCACGAATAGTTCAGCTCGTGGTCGAGAAAACTGCGATAGAACGCAATGGGCTGATCGTAGTGGAAACCGATCGCGGCGCGATCGCGCGAGCGCGAATGAACGCGGCCGCGCAGCTTTGCCTCACGGAGCGGCGCAAGCGCCTCCTTCGGAAGCCGGCGCAGCAGGCGCACGAGCGCAAAGACGTCGGCGCCGCGCATCGCAGCGCGCGCACCTAAGAGCGCATCCACCGCGCTCTCGAGATCCCCATCAACGTCGAGCAGTCCGGTGCCGAACGTTCGCCCGGCGGCAAGATCGAATCTCGGCGTTAACGCCGCGCGCAACGCTCCGGCAGAGTTGACGCGCAGGACGAATCGCTCTTCGCCGCCGGCGGCGACGCGGGTTCCGTCCCAAAGCGCCACGCCGAAGTGCCGCGCAAAGTCATCCCGAAATATGAGGCGGAGCACTGCGACGGCGATCCGCGCATGCGGGTCGCTCGAGGCAAATTTATCCCGAGCGGAGTCGAGGGACTCAGCGCTCAAAGGCGACGATTTGATTCGCCTCGCGGTGGTTCGTCCAAAATCTCGATCCGTCGAAGGCGAGCGCGCGCGCGGCAAACGGTATGCGGGCCAGATCTTCGGATCGGAACTCGCCGTTGGCAGAAACCCGCGTGAGGAAATACTCGCCGCTCTCTTCGTCGTCGGTCGTTACGAGATAGAAGTTTCCGTCGACGTAGCATTGGCCGCAGATTTGATGCGGAACGTCGATCTGCCGCACGATGTTGCCTTGCTCGTCAAGGCCGAGAATACGCCGGTGGTACCACTGGCTGAGATAAAGCCAGCTTCCATCGTAGCTCAGCTGCGATCCGGTTGCATCGGGACAGTCGATCGTGCCGGTCGACTTGAAGCCGTGGCCGGGCACGAAGCGTTTGATCACGCGGTCGTCGTCCTCACCGACGCCGCAAATCACCCGCAGCTCGTCGCCGACCACGGTCATGCCCCATGGCTTTCCAGGTACCTTGTCCTCTTCGATGAGGGTCCACTGGCGCGGGTTGATTGCGTAAATCCGATCGGTCTCGATCGAGCCCATCCAGAGCTTGTCGCCGTCGAAGGCAAGCGCCTGTGGGCGCGGCGCGGGCGACGGCAGCCGCAGCGCCTCGGTAACGTCGTTCACGCGTGGAGCATACGTCGCTAGCTGTTGACTACCTCTCCGCCGTTGACGTGTATCGTTTGCCCGGAAATATATGACGCATCGTCGGACGCAAGAAAGAGCACGGCTGCCGCCACTTCGTGCGGTTGGCCGGGGCGCTTCATCGGCACGTCGCTGCCGAACTTTTTCACGTCATCGGCCTGAAATGTCGCTGGAATCAGCGGCGTCCAAATCGGTCCTGGCGCCACGGCGTTCACCCGAATTCCACGCTCCACGATCGAATTGGAGAGCGCGCGCGTGAACGAAACGATTGCGCCTTTGGTGGACGAATAATCGACGAGCTTCGGACTGCCTTCGTACGCCGTCACGGAGGCGATGTTGACGATTGCGGAGCCGTCTTTAAGATGCGGCAGCGCAGCCTTGACGATGAAGAATTGGGCAAAAATATTGGTGCGAAACGTGCGCTCCAGCTGCTCGGCCGTAATTTGTTCGGGACTCTCTTGAACGTGCTGCTCACCGGCATTGTTCACTACGATGTCGAGCCGCCCAAAGCTCGCAACGGTCTCCTCGATCGCGCTGCGGCAGAACGCCTCGTCGCCGACGTCGCCACGCATTGAAAGAACGTCGCACTCGAGCTCGCGCACCAGCCGGCACGTTTCCGCGGCGTCGTCATCCTCCTCGAGATAAACGAACGCGACGTTCGCTCCCTCGGCGGCCGCGCCGACCGCCACCGCGCGGCCAATTCCACTATCGCCGCCCGTTATGAACACGGTACGATCGCGGAGTTTGCCCGAGCCTGGGCTTGCCGGCTCGCTACGCGGCTGCGGCATCATCGCGGCCTGGCGCCCCGGCTGGCGATCCTGCTTTTGCGGCGGCAAGGTTTGGCTCATTGGTCCCCCTCCAAAGGAGCGAGGCCTGCGGTTCGGCAGGCCTCGTGGTTCTTGCGTATGTAAGCGGTCACTTACGGAATTGTTTTTCCCCGCCCATCGTTCTTTTAATCAATGTTCAGCCAGGAGGCCATCATGCCGATCGTTCCAGTAACGCAAGCGCAGCCCGTCAAGCCGGGCGGCGGATTTGACTACGTCGCCGTCGATGCACAACGACGGCGCGTGTACGCCGCGCACGGTGGCGGCGGCGGATTACTTATCGCCGACGCCGACTCCGGTGCAGTGCTCGGCATCGTCAAAGTCGGCCCGATGGCCGGCGTCGCCGTCGATCCCGCTACGGGACACGTTTTCACCGGTAACGGCGATGCGCACTCCGTGAGCGAGGTCGATCCGCAAACGCAGCAGATCTTGCGCAGCGTCGCCGTCGACGGACCGGTCGATGCAATCGCCTACGATCCCACACTCACTCGGATTTACGCCGACGAGGACGACGGAACGCGCATCTTCGTCATCGACGCACACACCTTCAAGCAAATCGCGACGGTAAAGTTGCCCGGACACAAACCGGAGTACATTCAAGTCGATCCGCAAACGCACGCCGTCTACCAAAATATCGCCGACGCGAGCCCTGCCGTGAGTCAAATCGCGATCGTGGATCCGAAGTCGTTGACCGTGACTCGAACGATTGCCACGCCGTTTCTCACGAGCAATCATCCGTTACAGTATGACGCCGGCGACCATGCGCTCTTGGTCGCCGGTGAAAACGGAACGCTCGCCGTCTTCGATCCGTCAGGAAAGCTGCTGCACCGCGTCGCCTATCCGGGGCGCGTCGATCAGTGCGACTGGGACCCGTCGCGCCGGTGGTTAGCCTGCGCCGGCGGCGGAATCACCCTCTACTCGTACGACGGCGCGTCGGCTCCGAAACTCCTCGGTACGCACGCGATTGCAGCCGGCGCGCATACGACGGCGATCGATCCGAAAACGGGAACGATCTGGGCGGTGTGGAGCGATCGGTCCACCGGAGCGGCCACGATTCAGGGCTTTACGTACAAACCGTAATCGCGTTTACGGCGACGGCTTCGGGGACGGAGCGGCGCTGCTGCACAGCGTTGCGCTGGACATAACGGCTTTCGCCGCGTCGTTCTCGCGCGTCGCGGTCGTATCGATCGTCCACCGAAGCGCGTCGAGCAGCCGTGTCACCGGATTGTAGCCCAGCGTCAAACCGGGAATGGTCGCCAAGTCGATCGTGTACGGATTGGGCGCAAGGCCGGCGTAGTTCGTGCTGGCCGCGTACGGATTCACCGGCGAAGGCGACGCGACGGTGCGGTTCGTATCCGGCGCGTTCATCGAGCTGATGTAGGCTTCGCCCGCATGCTGCAAGTCGGCCATTTGCTGCGTGTCGACGAAACCGCTGATGAGGTCGAGCGATGCGTTTTGCACGGCGAGCGCCTTGAGCAGCTTATCGCGGATTTCGTGCAGCCGTTGATCGTCCTCCGGACGCCCGGTACCGTTGCGCAGTTCGGGTGAGTCCAGCGTCGTCTGAATGGCGATGATATTGTTGGCAATCGGCCGGATCAGGTTCTCCATGCCTTGGAGCGCCATATTCTGTGCGGGGTTCGACACGCCGCCGGGATCGCCGGCCACTGGATCCTTCTTCGACGAGGTCGCGGGATCGCTGCCGTAGAGCGCGGCGTCGTTATACTTCTGAAACAGCGCCGGCCCTTTCTTGATCATCGTGTCGTTTTCGAGCATCATCCCAATTGCGGGCGCGATGCGCTGATGCAACTGCGCGCAGATCGGGCGCGTCACTATATGATAAATTTGTGGCGGCGGTGTCGCGGTGGCCATGGTTCCCTCTACTGCTATGACGCGGCAGGGTACCTGCCTGTGACCCCTACGTCCTCAAACGCTCAAGTAGCGGTGCAGCCAATCGAGGATTAGGTGAAGCCGCTCGACGCGATGGATCGGCGAACCGGTACGCGAGAGATCGTGGTTTTCGTCCGGAACGGCGACGTACTCGACCGTACGGCCGAGAATCTTGAGCGACGTGTACTCTTGCAGCGTTTGGTCGATCGGGGCGCGCGTATCTTCGTCGGCGTGCAGGATCATTACCGGCGTGTGCACTCCGGCGACGTAGGTCAGCGGGGAGAACTTCGCATAGTCAGTGCTCGCCGGATCCCACGGTGGTCCCCAATTGTAATACCCGCCGCCTAAGCCGTTCTTGCCTGCAAAATCGGCCGCCAGATTCTCACTCTGCAAGTTGCTCACCGCGCGTTCCGCAATGGCGACTTTATAACGATCGGTATGCGAGATAACCCAGAGCGTCGCATAGCCGCCGTACGAGCCGCCGAGCACGCCCAGGCGCGTCACGTCGACGTCCGGCCGGCGTACCGCAGCATCCATCACGGCTTGAACGTCGGCGAACATCGCTTCGCCGTAGTTGTTTTCGAGCGCCTCCTCCAACGGATAGCCGTGTCCGGTACTGCCCGCCGGATCCGAAAAGACGACGTTATAGCCCAGCGACGTGTAGAGTTGAAACTCGTGAAAGAACGTGTCGCCGAACTGCGTCTCGGGGCCGCCGTGAATATCGAGCAGCGTCGGATGTTTTGTCCCGGGCGCACCTGTGGCCGGCATGAACCACGCCTGCACGGTGTAACCCGACGGATCTTTGACGGAAAACTCCTGCGGCTGCGAGAGCGTCGCCGACGCGAGGTACGAGGCGTTCACGTCGGTGAGCCGCCGCGGCGAGCCGCCGTTGAGCGTCGCAACGTAAACGTCCGCGGGATGCATGAAGTCGCTGTAGAGATAGGCAACGCGGGTTCCGTCGCGCGTCACGGTGCAGGACCATGCCTCACCGTGCGGCGGCGTTACGTCGGCGACGGCTCCGTCGATCAAATCAATCGTACGCAAGTTGGCGTATCCGGGGCCGTCGAGATTGAGCAACGCACGGTCGCGGCCGGGTAACGGCGCGCCGCAGAAACCGCCGCCTTCTTTCATGTCGGCGAGCAGCGTATCGCCCCAGCCAAGCGCGTTCTGCGTGATGACGGTGCGCCGTTCGGAACCGTCGAGGTTCGCCGAAACGAGGGCCGGGCGTGCCGCGGCATCTTTCACGTCGCCGCTCAGGAAAAAGACGCGCCGGCCGTCGTTGCTGAAAAAGAATCCGTTATTGGCCGGCAGCGGTGACGCGACTTTCGCAAAGTTGCCACCAATGGACGGCATCGTGTAAACGTCGCTCGGCCCGTTGTCGACCGATTCGTAGCGTAACGAGTCGAAGAGAATCGTGCGATCGTCCGGCGACCACGCGTCGAAGCCTTCGGAGTATTGACCGGAGGTCAGCTGCTTGGGACGCGAGCCGTCGGCAGCAACCGTCCAAATATGCTGGTGAGCTTGGTAAGTGTAACCCGCTCCGTTGGTCTGGAAGAAGAGCTGATTAACGATGTGGACGTCGCTCTTCTTCTGCGCGGCGCTCGGCGTAAAGCCGGCTTTGCCGAAGTCAATCCGCGCGTCGGCCGCGGGATCGATCTCCGTCACGGTCAGCGCGATGCGATCCCCGGCGTGCGACGGAACCGGACTCGAGACACCGTCCTTGAGGTGCGTCAGCTGTACGACGGTCCCGCCCGCGAGCGTGTAGCGAAAGAGCTGCGGCTTTTGTTTGGGGATCGAACGGACGAAGACGAAGCTTCGGCCGTCCGGCATCCACGCGTAATCCCCATCGCCCTTATGTTTGGTGACGTCGTGCGCCAGCCGTCCGCTTCCGACGTCGACGAGCTCGATCGTGCGGTCGTACGTATCTTTCGGGCCGTTCATCCGTGACGCTTCCACGAGCACGTGCGCCCCGTCGGGCGAAAGGCTCGCGTTGCTGAGAAACGTCAGCTTGAAGAGATCTTCGGGCGCAACCGGAGCCGCCGAAACCGCGAGCGGAGAGAACGCCCCAACTAGGGCGGCACAGATTAAGAACCGCATGTCCCTCATACCGCACAAGGCTCCGCACGGTTTCACGTGCCTTTCTCGCCGCCGGCGTAAAAGATTACCTTGAAGATTGCCTGCGGGACGGTAATCAGCGCGTTCGGATTGCCGTAGGCCGCGTAGAACTCCGCCCGGCGTAAGCGCAGGTGATAGGCAATCGAAATGTTCGAACACCGGCCTTCGCAGTTACCGCCGCCGTTGGGCTGGGGTGGGTAGCCGATGACCTGCCGCACGCCGATTGCAAACGACGAGTTGGAGCTGACCTGATAGGCATAGGAGATCTGTTCGAACCACTGGATGTTGGGAGAGGCTGCGTGGAAATACTGCGCAGTGTCGTCGAGCGTCAGCGTTAGCGCGCCGCGATTGCCGACCCGGATCGTCGAATTGCGGAACCACGTGTCGAGGTGTCCGCCGATTCCATAGTTGCCGGTAAACCACTGAATCGATGTGGGAGTCGCGGAAGAGCCGTGAGCCGGGAAGTTGTTCAAGTTGTTCTGCATGCCGCTGTGGTACGTGAGGCTGACTCCGGCATTCTGCGAAATCGGCGTGAGCTCCGAGCCGAAGCGCCAGTAATCCGATCCCGAGTAGAGCTGCAAATCGATCGTGCTTTTGGTCAGAAAATCGACGAGCACCTGATTGTCGCTCTGCGCCACGCCGGGTACCGTCGTTCCCTGCCCGTGGTAGCGATCGAGAAATCCCGAAATGCCGATCGATGACAGGAAATCTTTGGGCGCGAACGTCCAAACGTGCGCGCCGTAGAGTCCGTAGCCTACGATCCCCGGATGGGAATTGAATCCGTCGACCGGATTGAAGTATGAGCCGACGCTGCGGAAGGAACCAAAGAGTGCGTACTGTTGGCTGGCGAAACCGCCGCCCGCGTCGAACCAGTTCCCCTGACTGGGATCGAGGACGTTGGTTCCGCGGTTCATGGCGTAGTTCGCATACGCCGAGAGATACTTTCCGTTGAACCAGCTGACGCCGGCCTCGTCCGAAACGTCTCTCACGCCCGGGATGTTCGCTAAAACGTGCTGGAAAGCGGCGTTCCAATGGTTGTCGTCCGAGGTGTAGTTGAGGG
The DNA here is from genome assembly GCA_024281075.1 of Vulcanimicrobiia bacterium. Taxonomy (GTDB): domain Bacteria; phylum Vulcanimicrobiota; class Vulcanimicrobiia; order Vulcanimicrobiales; family Vulcanimicrobiaceae; genus Cybelea. The sequence goes on along the minus strand of JAMXLK010000045.1, from coordinate 22,849 downwards.
CGGCCGCGGCGTCGCTGCGGCCGTCTCCGATTGCGTCGAATGCCGCCAGGCCGAACGCGCCCTCTTTTCCCTCGAACGCGTAGCCTTGTGCCGGCGTCGGAATCGCGGGCGTATAGAGCGTCGTCCGAAAGCCGCTGCAGACGTCGCAGTTGAAATTGTTGTAGTACGGCGCCGCTTGTGTAAAGAACGGACGAACTTCGGAGTAGACGCGTTGATAGACCGTCGGCGCAATCGACTGCTGATCGATCTCGACATTCGAATAATCGGGGTGCAGCGTGCCGAAAAGAGCGGCCGTTTGCGCGACCGGGATCGAGAAATCGGCACCCACGCGCGACGTGCTGCCGCCGATCGGTGCACTGGCTATTTCGCCAAGCGCATACACCCCGACGCGCGGCCGCGGCAACGGCGGCTTCGCCAGCGTCGGAATGCTCAGAAGTCCCGCACGCGCCGGATCGTCGGGATTGTTCTGGGACTCGTCGTAAGCCCACACGTTCATTTCGCCCGACGAGCGGACGTATCGGACCAGCTGCGCGTGCCACGTTCCCGGATGTGCGCCGTGAATGACCGAGACCGGTATCGCCATCGTGACGACATAACCGTCGGAAGTCGGGGCGCCATGCGATTCCCAGGCGGGCGCAAAGGCGGTGTTCTCACTCGATGCCTCATTGTGCGCGCCGTTTGGGTTTGATTCGAACTGATATTGAAAACCCGCCGGTCCGGTCGGCCAGAGATCGACCCAGACGGCGTCGTCGGTCCAGGCGATCCCGCCGTTGATGTTGCTGCCGCCGGCGACCGTATCGTCGCTGTGCTGCGCCGCCATCAACGGTTCGCTCTGCTTCGCGTCGAATCGCACGTAGAGATACTTTCCATCGGTCGAGATATGCACGGTGGTCTCGTCTCGCGCCAGCCGTGCGTGACCCACATCCCATCGCAGCGCAGCGGAGGCGCTTTGGCTCCAGGCCGTAACGGGCGCACTTGGCGCAAGCACCGGCGCGGCCGTATGGGGAACGGTGAGCGCGGCGGCAACCATTAGAGAATCGCTCCATCTAAATTCGAACGGGTCTCGCGTCGCAGCGTTGCAGCGTCGATCGGATCGCAGCTATCCGCTCGACCGGAACTGCGGCAAAGCAGCACGCCGCGCAAGTCGGCGCCGCGCACGTCGGCGCGACGCAAATTGGCGCATCCTATTTTGCCGTTGTCGTTTCGCCAACAGAGTCGTGCGCCGCGCAAATCGGCGCGTCGCAAATCCGCACCGGAGAAATCGACTCCCTCCAAGGCGTCGTGCGAGAAATCGAGACCTTGCAGATTGTCGCCGCGGAAATCCGATCCGGTAAAGTTCGTTCCGCGAAATCGCGCGCCGCTCAACTGGGCGCCACCCAAATCCACCCCGGTTAAGTTCGCGCCGCTCAGATCCACGCCGCGCAGGTCGGCATTGCCGAAGTCTACGCCGGTCAGGTTGGCGTTCCGCAGGTTGGCGTCGCGCAGATTTGCTCGCGCGAAATCGACGCCGACGAACTGTGCGTTTGCCAGATCGGCCCCATGCAGGTCCCGGCCGGCAAAGCTGCAGCCGGTGCAGTTTGTCGGCACACCGAGCACCGTTGCCAGAAGTATCGCAATCATCGTTTTCTCCAGTCTTCAGAGCGTCGCAAGGGTGCAGGAAACTAAGCCTCATGCCGCGAGGCTATTTCAATCGAGCAATTGTGAATCGTCGCGCGCTACGGCGCGAGTGCCGTCACCTTAGGGCGGCGAGTTCTCCTCGGGCGAGTTGTCCTCCGAAAAGTTCGAACCCGTGATCTTTGTCTTCGAAAGGTTGACGTGACTGAGATCGACGCCGGTCAGCTCGCAGCTGGTTAACATGGCACCGCTGAGATTGGCGCCGTAGAGATTGGCTTTCGTAAAGTCGGTACCGTTGATCTTCGCACCGCTGAAGTTGACGTTGCTCAGGTTGAGCTGCGTGAAGTCGCAATGCGCGATCGTCGCGCCGCTGAAGTCGGCGCCGCTCAGGTTGGCGTTCGCGAAATCACACCCGGACAAGTGGGCGTTGCGAAACGAAGCGCCTTCGAGGTTGGCGCTCGAGAAATCGGTGCCGGCAAAGGATCCTCCGGAGAAGTTGACGTGCCGAAGGTTCGCTTTGGAGAAGTCGGCGCCGCTGTAGCTAGCACCGTGGAGATCCCGGCCGGACCAATTCACGCCGCTGAAATCGCAGTTCACGCACGACCTCGCTTGCGCGACCATCGTGCTGGAGGCCGCCATGCCGGCGGCGATGCTGCGGCCCACGGACGAGCTGACGCTGCGATTGATGTTCTCCACGAGTCCTTTGGTGTCGTACGCGGGGACGTTGATCTTCATTCCCGGCACGTTGACGTGAATGGCGGGCACGTCGACGTGCGTTGCCGGCACATTGACGTGCGTCGCCGGCACTTCGACGTGCGTCGCCGGAACATTGACGTGCGTCGCCGGCGCCTCGACGTGCGTCGCCGGCGCCTCGACGTGGACGGCGGGAACGTCGACCACTTTTTTCTCTACTTCCACGACGGTCTTCGGCACCGCAACCGCGGTCTTCGGAATGTCGACGTGGGTTGCCGGGACGTTGACGTGAATCGGCGGGATCGTAATCGTCGTGACACACTGCGCCGCAATCGACGGCGCAACGAGCGCAATGACCAGCGCAATCGCGCCGACCATCGCGATCGCCGCACCGGCCGGCGCCGGCGCCAGATTCGTCGCGATGTTTCTGCCCGCGCCGAGCAGCCGCTCGATGCGCAGCGAGATATGCTTGCGCGTTGCAAAGACACCGGGGGCCGGAATCGTATTGCGCGGCCACGCGGCCTGCTCGGCCATTTTTGTGAGGCAGAGCGCATAGGGCCGAACCGAACGGACGAACGAGAGCACCCAATCGTCGCATGCGACCTCGCGCTCGAGATCGAGTTGCTGACCGATGAAGAGCGCGGCGGGATTCCAGCCGAGCAGCGCGTTGATGATTCGCTGGAAGCCGTTCGTCCAGTCATCCGCGCGGCGCAAATGTGCGAGCTCGTGAAGACAAATTTGGTCGACTTCGGGCTCGCTGAGCCGATCGAGCAGCGACCGTGGTATCAAGATCATCGCATCGAAAAGCCCGACGGCGACCGGCACGTCGGTTTCATCGCTCACGCAGAGACGCACGTCGCGCGCGCCCTTATTCGCGCGCAGCCACTGCGGCATCGCGTCGCGATATTCAACCGGAAGCGGCAGCGAATCGCGTTTGAGCTGCTCCAATCGGATAAGCCCGATTGCGAGCCGCGTCAGCGCGTAGAGCGCAAAGACGAGCCACAGCGCGAAAATTGCGATTGCGGCTGCAGCGGGCAGCGTCACCCGCAGCCGCTCGGGCATCTTTGAGACGGCTGCGGGCGACGCCGCCGGCGTCGCACTCCGCGTATGCGCCGGCATCGCCGGCAGCGGAGCGCTCAACCTGGTGGCGGCAACCGACGTGGTTTGCGTTTTCATTGCAGGCTGCGCCGCCGTAAAGAACGGCAGCGTCGTCGCGATCGGCACGATGAATGCCGCCGCCAGCGTGGCGCTCCACACGACGTAGCGCGTCGCGGCGTTGATCTTCGGCCAGGCGCGCAACAGCAGCCACACGCAGACCACGAGCAGCGCGTCCTGCCAAAGCGCGTTGACGACCGTTGCCGTCAGCGCGCTGGCGAACGTTACAAATCCTTGCTCTAGGGCGATCATGGCGTTTCCTCGTACTGCTCGATCAGGGCTCGCAACCGCCCGAGCTCTTCATCGGACGGCCGTTCCGTCTCGATCAAGCGTAGCGCAAGCGTGCCGGCGCTGTTGTCAAAGAATCTTGAAAGAACGTGGCCCACGGCGTGGCCCGCCGCTTCTTCGCGCGCAATGAGCGGACGGTAGATGTACGCGCGTCCGGCTTCTTCGTGCGCTACGTATCCTTTCCGCTCGAGGATGCGCATGGTCGTTAGGACGGTGTTATAGGCGATCGGGGGAGGCGGGAGGGAAGCCGTTACGTCGGCGACCGTTGCCTCGCCCTTCTGCCAGAGCACATCCATGAGGCGCAGCTCGGCTTCGGTCAGCGTATTGGAGCGGCGTCGCGCCATGGTCTAGCGCTCCAGACCCGGGCCCCAGCCGTGGAAGACGCGGCCGGGAGCAAAGTTATCGGGAAGCCGGACCCGCGTACGGGCGGTTACCGGGACTTCGGAGTTTAGGACGTCGGGCGTGCGAGTCATGATGGCCTCCTACGGTTTCTACTAAAGATTTAGTTGCATCATAACCGCTTGGATTGGCGTTGTCAACTAATTATTTAGGATTAAAGTCGGGCACGGGATGGCGGCCTCGCCGCCTGGCCCTGCGGGAATGCCGAATCCGCCTGCCAATAAGGGAGGCTGATTCATCGTTTTGTTTCTAGCAGGAGAAGCATTTGTTGGTAACGGCGCGCCTTGCGCTTGTATTTCTCGCGGTCGGTTTTCTGGCGGCATGCGGTCCGGGCACTCCCATCACGAGCGGAACCCCGACTCCCGCACCGACGCTCTCGCCGGCCGTCACGAGTCAGTATCCGATTCCGACGGCTTCCAGCCAGCCGATGGGCATCGCGCTTGGCGCAGACGGCAACCTCTGGATTACGGAATTTGCAAGCAGCAAGATCGGTCAGCTCGCGAGCAACGGGAAAATTTCCGAGAACGTCACGCCGACGCGGCGATCCGGGCCGCTTGGCATCGCGTCGGGCCCCGGACCCAACCTAAACGTCTGGTTCACCGAGGCGAATGTTGCGCAAATCGCCCAGATCACGCTCACCGGACCGCCGTACGTCGAATATACGTTACCGGATTCATCGGCCCGTCCGTTCGGCTTGGCGCTGGGCGCGGACGGCAACATGTGGGCAACCGACCCGGGAACGAACTCCATTTGGAAGATTGAGCAGATCAAAGCAAAGCCGCATATCAAGTTCACGCAGTACCATCTCACCGGCAACGCGCAACCGATGACGATCACGAACGGTCCCGACGGCGCGCTCTGGTTCAGCGAGCCGGGAACGGATCGCATCGGGCGCCTTCCAATCAGCGGCAGCCCGCTGAGCGAGTACAAGATACCAACGGCGAACTCGGGACCTGCCGGCATCGCGCCCGGGAACGACAACGCACTCTGGTTCCTCGAGCAAAAGGCGAAAAAGATCGCGCGTATGTCGACGACCGGACAAGTGACTGCGGAGTATCCGCTCAACGGCGCCATGACGCCCAACCAACTCATTCAAGGCATCGACGGCAACTTTTACTTCACCGATACGGCGCTCAATAAGATCGGGCAGTTCTTCTTCCGCGGTCACCGCGTCGCGTTCTATCACATCCCGACGCCCAATTCCAAACCGACGGCACTAACGCTAGGATTAGATAGCCAAGTCTACTTCGTCGAGACGGCGGGTAATAAGATCGGCCAGTTCCGCTACTTCAACGTCTAATCGCCGTCACACTCGGCAATGCGCGTAACGCCCGCAGCTGCGCTCCCGATCAAAAAGTAGCGCGCGTCGACGCGCACCAGGTGCAGCGCGGCGTGCTGCGATAGCATCGCCGACTCCAGCACCTCGACGCGCCGGCTGCGGCGCCCGAAGACTCTTGTATCACGCAGTCGTCGCGCGACGATGTACAACGCGCCGATCACCAGTGCGGCGACCGCGAGCCGCACAACATAACCGCCCCAGAATGCGAGCGGCATCGCGCGGCTTAGACGTCGCGATGGCGAGCGGCGTAAATGCTTTGCCTGAAGGCGACGACTTTGCGTTCGATCTCCGTCATCGGCTCGCGCACGACGACGACGTTGCCCGTCGTCAGAGTGACGACGGTCTCACCATTCTCTTCGACGGATTCGATGAGGTCGCAATTCAGCATGACCGGCCGACCGTTGAGCCGGGTGAGCGTGATCACGATGCCGTAGCTTGTCGCCGGGCGCGATCGTACGCGCGCGCATTGCTTTCGTCGAGTTCGAGCTCTTCGCGGCGCGCTTCTTCCGCTTGGAATGCGCGTAGCCGGCGATCCTTGAGCCGTTCGAGCGTGCGGCGTGCACGCCGGGCAGCGAGCAGCGCTTCGCATGCGGACTTCCACGCCGCATGCAGTTCGGTGTGCGTCCGCGACTCTTGCGCGAATGCCACGTCGAGCCGCCGCAGATAGGTGTCGCGCACCCGCGAGTGGAGCGCCGCCGAAGCGTATGCCGACACCGCGAGCTCGCTCATACAGCGGTCGCGGGCGCGGTCGATTTGCTCGAGTTCACGGGCAGCGGCGTCGAGCGCGCCGCGACGTGCCGCGAGCTCCTGCAGTTTTTCGTCTTCCACCCTTTGGCGTGCATCGAGCACTGCCTGCAGTGCGAACCGGAATTTAGCCGCCATACGAGAGTAGTTCCAAACGGCGACCCTCAGTGAGCCATTTGGCTCCGTTCGCGGCCGACCGAGACCAGCTCGATCGGAACGCCGAGAAGCTCGCGCACGCGATCGACGTAGTTGCGTGCCGCTCCCGGCAGATCGGCGATCCGGCGGCACGCGTCGATCGGTTCGTCCCAGCCGGGCAGCTCTTCGATCTCGACTTCTAGGCCCGGCGCGCCCGCATCGCCGAAGTGCGCCGCGCGACCGCCGAGCCGATAGCCCGTGACGATTCCAATGCGCTCAAGTCCGCTGAGGACGTCGAGCTTCGTGATAACGGCACTCGTTAAGCCGTTGAGTTTGACCGCATAACTTGCGGCGACCGCGTCGAGCCACCCGCACCGCCGCGGGCGCCCGGTGACCGTGCCGAACTCGCCGCCTTGCCGCCGCAGCCGCTCGCCGCGTTCGTCGTGCAGCTCCGACGGGAACGGCCCGCCGCCGACGCGGGTACAATACGCTTTCAGCACGCCGATGACGCGCCCGATTGCACCAGGTCCGATTCCGAGCCCCGTGCACGCGCCGCCCGCGATCGTGTGCGAGCTGGTGACGTAGGGATACGTTCCGTAACCGACGTCGAGCAGCGTACCCTGTGCACCCTCGAGCAGCACGCGCTTGTTCTGCGCGAGCCGCTCGTGGATATATTCGAATCCATCCACGATATGCGGCCGAACGCGTTCGGCGTAGTCCCTTGTCATCCTGAGCGTGTCGAAGGATGACTCGTCGGCATGCATCAAATCGGCAAAGCGCACTCCCGTGCGTGCAACCCGATCGACGTACGCCGGCCCGATTCCGCGCCCCGTCGTCCCGATCGCACTGGCGCGCGCCGCTTCGCCGGCCTTATCGCGCTCGACGTGATGCGGAAAGACGATGTGCGCGCGATCGGAGATCTTCACGCGCGAGGTATCGATGCCGATTTCCGCAAGCGCATTGAGCTCGCCGATGAGCGTCTCGAGATTGACGACCGTTCCGCCGCCGACGAAGAGCTCGACGTGCGGATGCATGACGCCCGACGGCACGATTCGCAACGCCAGCTCGCGATCGCCGACGACGATCGAATGGCCCGCATTGTCCCCGCCTGCAAATCGCGCGACGACGTCGTAGTCGGCGGCGTAGAGATCGACGATGCGGCCCTTACCCTCGTCGCCCCACTGTAGCCCGACGATGATGTTTGCTTTAGACGGCACCTATTCGGTGTTGAATTCGAGGTCGGCCGTGTCGCCCATTGGAATCTGCGCGGTGCCTTGGAACTGCGTCATCACGAATTCGGAGAACAGCGCGTTGGGCCAGCCGAAACTGCGGCGCGTATACTGCTGCGGATTGTCGGGGTTGAAGGACTCGTGCAGCAGATGATCGCCTGGATCGCTCGCCAGCAGCTGCGCCATAACGTCTTGTTTCTCGTTGCCGCTCGTCGACGTCATGCCTTCGATGATCAGCGCGAGGGGCCATACCCAATGATCCGGCGTGTGATAGCTGCCGATTCCGCGTGCGACGTGTCCTTGATAGAACGACGGGTTGTCTTGCGATAACAAGAAGCGCCGCGTGTTCTCGTAGTACCGGTCGTTGGCCGGCGTGTAGCCCATATATGGCGCCGCGAGGAGGCTTGGAATATTTGCATCGTCGGTGAGGATCGCATGGCCGAGGCCGTCGACTTCGTATGCGTAGATGTAGCCGTATTTGGGGACCAGCACGAGGCCGTACGTCTGAATGCCACGCTGGACTTCGTCGCGCAGCGCCTTCGCCTCGCGGGCCTTCATCACGTTGTGGTAGACCTTCAGCTCGATCTCCGACATGTCGCCCAGCGCGACAACCGCGAACATCTCCGATGGTATGAGAAAATTATACTCGCACGCGTCGTCGGAAGGACGGAAGCCGGTCCAAATCATCCCGGTGTAGCCCGAGGCGTTACCGCGCCCGCCGTTGGGGAGTTCTTTGTGGGTGTAGCGCGAGTCGCGCGAGTGATTCTGCTCGCGCTCCATCGTCGCCAGCACGTTATCGAGCATCGAGGAAAAGTCGCCGCTGAAGATCGACGTGTCGCCGGTCGTCTTCCAGTAGCTCCACGCGAGGGTGGTGGGATAGGCGAGGGAGTCGAGCTCGAACTTTTGCTCCCAGACGCGATAGTCGAGCGTGTAGGCGTTGGCGTAGGGATCGATCTTTAGGTATTTGACCATGCGGGCGATGATCGCGCGCAACAGCGCGCGCACGTCGGGATCGTCCTTGGCGAAAAATAAATAGGGCCGCGCCTGCGCGCTGGCGTCACGGAGCCATTCGGCGGGGATGTCGCCGGTCATGATGTACGCCGTGCCGTCGGGTGCATATTGCGCGAGCCGGCTCGTGTCGAGCAGCGCGGCGCGGAACATATCCTGAAGACGCGAGTTGGAGTTTCGGTATTGGGCGGCCGCCTGCTCGATCGACCGCAGCTCCAACGCCGAGACGCGCAGCGGCGAAAATAAAGCGGCTCCCGTAGCAACGAGTGCACAAAGCGTGACCGCGGTGAAAAAGCGGCCCATTAAGCGGGCCAAGTCCCGTGTGCGTACAAAGCCGGCAACTCCCGATAACGACCTAGATAATCGAGCCCGTAGCCCACGACGAATACGTCGGGGGCCTCAAAGGCCCTGTACTTAATTTGAATATCGGCGATTCTCCTGTGCGGCCGGTCGAGGAGCGTGCAGACGGCCAGGGACGCGGGGGCCCGCTCGAGGAGCCGCTTGACCACGAACTGGAGCGTCAGCCCGGTGTCCACCGTGTCGTCGACCAGGATCAGGTCGCGACCTGCGACCGGAACCGAGACGTCCTGCTCGAGGACGATCCCCACACCGTCGCCGTAGTTCGTGACGGCGATGAAGTCCACGTCGCACGCGACGGTGACCGCCTTCGACAAGTCCGCGAGAAATGTCGCGGCCGCAGTAAGCCGTCCGATCATAAGCGGCCTTTTACCCGAATAATCGGCGGAGATAGCGGCGGCGATGGCGGCGACGCGGCTCGCGATCGATTCAGAATCGAAGAGCGGGTCGCCGATCACGAAGCCCGCTTGAGCCGCGAGAAGACCCGTTCAGCGTCACGCCGTGTAAAGAGCTTGACGTTAACGAGCGGATGGTGTGAACGCAGCAATCTAAGCTTGCGGTTCTTACGGTTGTTTCTGATCGGTTTCGCAACCGTCAGCTCGATGTAGACGTCGAATTCGGGAAGATAAAAATCCGGTGTAAAAAACTCCACCGGACGGCCGCGCTCGTTCCAAGCGATCGGGAAGGTGCGGGGTTCGTATTGCCAGTCGACGCGATAGAAATCGAAGAGTCGTGCTAGCTCAGCTTCACTTGCATGTGCGAAGGGAGCCCGGGACATAGCCACGGGCTGTTGTCTACGACGCGCTCGGGAGGTTATCCCTCTGGAAAGCGCAGGACGAACCGCGCACCGCCCAGCGGCGACGACTCGACGCGCACGTCCCCGCCGGCGCGCTCGGCGATCGCCGTGACGACGGCAAGACCGATGCCGCGACCTGCGCGGCCATTTGTTTCACCGCGAACGCCCATCGCAAAGATGGAGGCTCGAGCGCCCTCGTCGACGCCGCGTCCGTCATCCTCGACACTGACCGCGACATATGGCGTTTCGTGCACGCACGCGATCTCGATGCGCCCTCGCTCGCTGCCGTGCTTGATGGCGTTTTCAATCAGATTCGCGAGCGCGTGTACGCACGCGTCGCCGTCAACACGCGCGAACGCACTTTCGGGCAGCGATGTTCGCATCGTGACGCGGCGCGCAGCCGCCATCGGCGACAGCATTTCCACGGTTGCGACAATCTGCTCGACGACGTCGCAACTGCCGCGTTGGTGTTCCGAGGAGAGATCGAGTAGGGAGAATTCGAGCATGCCGTCGACCAATCGTCCCAGACGCAGCGCTTCGCGGCGAGCCGTTTCGAGAAACCGCCGTGCCGTCGGGGCGTCGAAGTCGCCCTCGAGCAGCGTTTCGATATAGCCGCGGATCGACGTCAGCGGCGTGCGAAGCTCGTGGCCGATCGTCGCCAGAAGCGCGCGCGGGATCCGCCGCTCTCTGCGCGCGTCATCCGCGCACGAATTTGTATCCGAATCCATGCACGGTGCGCAGCAGTGACGGAAGCTGCCAGGGATCCTCGATTTTGGCACGCAGGCGGTGGACGTGCACGTCGATCGTGCGCTCGTCGCCGGCAAAGTCGAAGCCCCAGACGCGCTGCAGGAGCCAATCGCGCGAGAGTGCGACGCCCGCATTGGCTGCCAGCTCCATCAGCAGCGCGAATTCGCGCGGTTTGAGCTTGACGTCGACGCCGTCGACGCGAGCTTCGCGCGCCTGCGCGTCGACCTCCAATCGCCCAAATCGAAGCAGCGGTTTGCTCTCTGGAACGGCGCCGCCGCTGCGGCGCAGAATCGACTTGACGCGCGCGACGACCTCTCTCGGCGAAAACGGCTTGCAGATGTAGTCGTCGGCGCCGAGCTCGAAGCCCAGCACGCGATCGATTTCATCCGCACGGGCCGTCAGCACGACGATTGGCACGCTGCGCTCCTCACGCCGAAGCGTGCGTACCACGTCGTAGCCGCAGACGCCGGGAAGGCCGACGTCGAGCAGCAGCAGGTCCGCCGCTCCGCGTGCCCGGCGCAGCGCCGCATGGCCGTCGGAGACGCCGACTACCGCAAAACCCTCACGCTCGAGATGGTGTGCCAAGAGATCGCGAATCGCCGCATCGTCTTCGGCGACGAGAATTGTGGAAGTCCCCATAGTGAGGTAATGCCGCGCTAGAGGCGTAAGTGAGACATGCCCATTCGCTTTGACGGGAGGCAGCATGAGCACAGGTCCACACCGCTGGGGATTGAGCTTGCGTCAGGCAGCCCTTACTGTGGGCTTTGCGTATCTACTCGACCCTGTTGCCTATGCCGAGTTTCGGATCTATCCTAAGCTCGTTATTCACGGCAACGCCGAACAGACTGTCGCCAACATCACCGCGCATCACGGGCAGTTTCTTGCCTTATTTTTCATTTTTTTCATCAACTTCGCCTTAGACATCGTGATCGCGTGGGGCCTCTACGTTCTGCTCGCGCCGGTTAATCGCGCGCTCGCGCTGCTGGCTTCGATCTTCCAGTGGGTCTACGCCGCTATTTGCTTCGTCGGGCTCTTCAATCTCTTGCCGGCGTACCGCATGCTCACCGCACCTGAGTATCTGGCGGACTTCGGACGTGGGCCGCTTCACGCGCAGGCGAACCTGCTCATTCACACGTTCCGTTACGATTATTCGATGGCGCTGGTACTCTTCGGCATCCACCTCGTGCTCGTCGGGTACCTCATCTTCCGCTCGAGCTACTTACCGCGCTGGCTCGGCATCGTTCTCGTCGTTGATGGAGCCGGCTGGATCATCAATCAGTTACAGCCCTATCTCTATCCTGGAGTCGACGTTGGCTTTCTGTTTATCACGTTCTTTGGCGAGATCATCTTCATGCTCTGGCTCCTGATCATGGGTTGGAGGATCAAAGAACCGCTCATTGTGGCAACGTGAGAGCCGCTAGTGGCCCAAATTCCGCGGCGTGCGAGCGCAACACGCGATAGATCGTCGCCGCCGGAAAGCCGAGCCGCTCCAAGCGCCGTGCGGCGGCGGGATACGTGATTTCGGGATTCTTGCGCAGCAGACGTTCGTAGGCGGCGCTGCAGCGAGAGCCTTCGTCCTCTTCGAGCGTACAAACCGCCTCGAGGGCGGCGTCGCCGTCGATCCCCTTGCGAATGAGCTCTCCGACGAGCCGCTCGTTGCCCAGCGGCTTGCGCTTCTTCTCGACGTAAAGCCGCGCGTAGAGGCGATCGTCGAGAAAACCCTCGCGTTTACAGCGCTCGATCGCAGCGCCTGAAGCGCCGTCGTCGAAGCCTTTGCGCTCGAGGTGCTGCCAGAGCCGCGCCTCGGTGCACCGCTGCCTAGCTAGAAACGCAAGCGCAGCAGAGTACGCGGTCATAGCTCTAGCTACTTGTCATCCTGAGCGCAGTCGAAGGGGCTATACGCGTTCAACCTTGTCCCGAGCGGAGTCGAGGGAGGCGGCGGGTTTGCCGTTCGTCGAAGTCGCTTTGCCAAGTGCTTCGCGGATCTTGCCCTCGATCTCGGCGGCAAGCTCGCCATGCTCTTCGAGATACGCCTTAGCATTTTCGCGGCCTTGACCGATTCGTTGCTCGCCGTAGGTATACCACGAGCCGCTCTTACCGACGATATTTTGGTCGAGCGCGACGTCGAGAATCGAACCCATCTTCGAGATGCCGTGGCCGTAGGTGATATCGAACTCGGCCTGACGGAACGGCGGCGCAACCTTGTTTTTGACGACCTTCACGCGCGTGCGCGTGCCGACCACGTCCTGCCCGACCTTGATCGTTTCGAGCTTGCGTACGTCGAGGCGCACGGAAGCGTAAAACTTCAGCGCGCGTCCGCCCGAGGTCGTCTCGGGATTGCCGAACATGACGCCGACCTTTTCGCGCAGCTGGTTAATGAAGATCATCACCGTCTTACTGCGGGAGATTGCGGCGGTCAGCTTCCGCAACGCTTGCGACATCAGCCGGGCCTGCAGGCCGACGTGCGCGTCGCCCATGTCGCCCTCCAGCTCGGCCCGCGTAACGAGCGCGGCAACGGAGTCCACGACGACGACGTCGACGGCGTTGCTGCGCGTCAGCATTTCCGCGATCTCCAACGCCTGTTCGCCGGTGTCGGGCTGCGAGACGAGCAGATTATCGAGATCGACGCCTAAAGCCGCCGCGTAATTCGGATCGAGCGCGTGCTCCACGTCGATGAACGCCGCCGTACCGCCGGGCTTCTGCGCTTCGGCAATGGCATGAAGCGCGAGCGTCGTCTTGCCGCTCGATTCGGGCCCATAAATCTCCACGATGCGCCCTCGCGGAAATCCGCCGACGCCGAGCGCCAGATCGAGCGCGATCGAGCCGGAAGGGATGATCTCGAAGGCCATGCGCTCTTGGAAATCGCCCATGCGCATGATCGAGCCTTTGCCGAACTGCCGCTCGATTTGAGCCAGCGCGTTGGTAAGGGCAACGGTTCTTTCGTCTTCTGCAGCCATTAGGATTCCTTTCTCGGTCTTGCTATATCACGCTCTCACGGCTCTGTGCCAAGGGGTTGGCACTCTGTTCTTCATCAAACAGCGCGTCGATGAATTCCGAGGGCACGAACGGGCGAAGATCGTCGGTTCCCTCGCCGAGGCCGACGAACTTGATCGGCACTTCGAGCTCGTCGACGATGGCGACCAGCACGCCGCCCTTCGCGGTCGAGTCGAGTTTCGTGATGACGATGCCGCTGAGCTCCGTCGCGGCATGAAAGAGCTTCGCCTGCGAAATTGCGTTCTGGCCGTTCGTTCCATCGACGACGAGCAGCGTTTCGGCCGGCGGCTCGCCGAGTTCGCGCTCGATGACGCGCCGCATCTTCTTGAGTTCTTCCATCAGATTGGTCTTCGTTTGCAACCGCCCTGCGGTGTCGATCAGGACGACGTCGATGCCGCGCGCCTTCGCGGCGCGCACGCCGTCGAAAACCACCGACGCCGGATCGGCGCCCTCCGCGCCGCGCACGATCGATGCGCCGCTGCGTTCGGCCCAGACGGCGAGCTGCTCGGTCGCGGCCGCGCGAAACGTATCGGCGGCAACGAGCAGAACGCGTTTGCGCTCTTTGCGCAGTCGCGCCGCAAGTTTGCCGATGGTCGTGGTCTTGCCGCTGCCGTTCACGCCCACGATCAGGACCGCAGCAGGCACGCGGTCGAGTCGCAGCTCGGCGCCGGGTAGGGTGAGAAATCGCTCGACGTCCTTGCGGAAACGGGCGATGGGGCGGTCTGCGGTCTTCCATTCTTCTTGCCGCGCAACGGTCTGAAGACCAGTCAGAATTTTTTGCGTTGCAGGGACGCCGAAGTCGGCCAAGATCAGCGTCTCCTCCAACTCGTCCCAGAACTCGGGCGTCAGCGGCCGTTCGGGGCGCCCGAGCCGCGTGACGGCGGAAAGGCTCTCCCGCGCGCGCCCGAGCGAGGAGCGTAGACGCGACAGCCAGCTCATCGCGTTGTGCTCACTCCCATCGGACTCGATGCTAACATGCGAACGTACGTTCGGTCAATCACTGCGTTATACTCGCTCATGAGGAGGGCTCGATGCGATGCGCGGCTCTGCATTCGTCGCGGGCATTTCGCTCGTGGCATTCGCCACAGCCTGCGGCGGTAACCGCAGCATTCCAACGGCGGCGCCGTTCCAAACCGCCGCCGATACGCGCAACGCCGTGCCGGCGATCGACCTCGATGCGAATTCGACCGGACCGGACGTATCGGCCGACGTGTACGGTGCGTCGCTCGACACCTGGTACGATTTTCGCCAATCGTTCGTCAATCCGTCGCTGCGCTCGACGGGGATTCAGTTGATCCGTTTTCCGGGCGGCTCCGAATCAGATGTCTACCACTGGGAGCATGGCGGTTCGCTCTGCTTCAACTACGGCTACATTACTCCAGGTGCAACCTTCGACAATTTGATGCGCCGCGTGGCGCGTCCATTGAAGCGCGACATTGCGATCACGCTCGATTACGGAACGAATCGTGGGTGTAACGGCGGAGGCGATCCTAGCGAGGCCGCTGGCTGGGTGACGCATGCGAAAGAACGCGGCGAGAACGTCGCGTATTGGACGGTCGGTAACGAAGTCTACGGCTCCTGGGAAGAAGACTTGCACGCGCATCCGCATGATCCGCACACCTATGCAGACGCCGTACATAACGGTTATTATCCCGCGGTGAAGCACGCGGATCCCAACGCCCAGCTCGGCGTCGTGGTGGATACGCCCAACGATCGTGCGTGGAACGACGTCGTTCTGCGCGACGCTGCGCCGTTTGATTTCGTCGAGCTGCACTATTATCCCGAGTACAACAAAGACAGCGACGCGTTTCTGCTCGGCGGCGCGATCGACAACTTCGCCGGCGATCTCGCCGGTTTGCAGCGCGAGATGCGTCGGGCCGGCCTTTCGAGCAACTTCCCGATCTATCTGGCCGAGTATAACAACGACGCCGGCAATGAAGGCAAGCAATCCGTATCGATCGTCAACGGTCTCTTCGTGGGACAAATGCTCGGCACGCTGATCGAAGCCGGCGTTCCGCGCGCGACGTTTTGGCTTGCATACGGCAGCTGCGACGAGACCGGTGACTATTCGAAAAAACTCTACGGCTGGCAGCACTTCGGTACCGAAGCGCTCTTTTCGGACGGCTTGCCGAACCCGTACGAGGGCTGCGCCGATACGCCGCAGATTCCGGGCGGAACGCCCTTTCCGACGGCACGCGTCATGGCGCTCATGGCCAAGGAGATTCCCGCCGGATCGCACGTGCGCGCGGTGCGTGTTTCAAAGAGTCTCGGCGAAACGGTGCGCGCCTACGGCTTCGCGCAAGGCAGCGGCTTCGCGTTTGCGATCTTCAACAACACGCTCTCGGCCGTTGACGTGCAGGCGAGTGTGCGCGGGAGCGGCCGAAGCAGCTTCACGGCGACGCTTTTTACCTACGGCAAATCCGAATACGACCGATCGAAAGAGAACCGCTGGATCGGCCCGCGTAAGACGAACCTCGGCAGCGTCGGAGCGAATGTTCCGCTCAGGCTTCCGCCGTATAGCCTTTCGGTGTTACAATTACGCGCGTGAGAGTTCCAGCACTCGGTCTCGCCGCCGCCACCATGATTGCTGGTTGTGGAGGGTCGCAGCCCTTTGCGCCGCAGCGGGTACCGCTCGCACACCGCCAAACCGCGAGCGGCGACTTGGTATACGCCGCAAGCCTGTTGTACGTAACGATAGCGACATATCCGGATTTAAAGCCTACTGCGCGCTTTCGCTTCTATTCTGATACGGCAATGCTGTGCTCCGATTTGGCGGGAAACGTGTTCGCCGTCACCTTTGGACAAATTCCGGCGTACGCGTATAAGTATCCGCATGGTGCAACCACGCCGTCCGCTAAACTTCGCGTGCCTCAGCCCTTCGACGCCTCGAGTTGTTCTGTAGACCCCGCAACAAAAGATCTCGCCGTAGGGTTGGCCCTCAACACGTATTCTTCCGGCGCGGGCGTGGCTGTCTATAGACACGAGCGTGGCAAACCGGAAATCTACACCGACTCACAGCTTTCGTGGGCGAAACTCGTCGCGTACGATGACAGCGGCGATCTCTTTGTGCTCGGCCTACCGCCGCAGCACTACGGATACGGCGGCCAGCCGATTCTTTTAGAGCTGGCGAAAGGAAGCCGGACCTTCACGACTATCAACGGCCTTCCACCCTACGACCTTACCTATATCAACGGCATGCAGTGGGACGGACAATATATCGATTTGCAGTACAGCTGGTCCATCGCACAGTTCGCCCTAAACGTGCGCGGTTCCATCGGGCAGGTCGCCAACTGGATACAACTCAACCCGCCCGGCGGCGTGCGCGAAACGGCGCCGGGGGCGATGTGGCTCGACCGGCAGAATTTGCAGATCGTCACGTCCGCACATCGCCGTCGCTCGTTGGCCATTTTCGCTTACCCGCAGGGTGGTAATGCAATTAAGGTCACCGGCCTTCTGCACGATGGGCGTTTCAATAGCGTGACCGTCAGCGCAGCGCGTTGACGCCCGATCGGTGCGCTAAGGCAACAGATCGGACATCGGTTTGACGTTTTTCGTGTCGCTCGTATAACCGAGTTTCGGTAGTCCCCAGACGTCTTCGATCGTCGCGAGCAGCGAATAATGGTTGTACGGCACCGCCGACTGTATGGCGCCCGGCACGCCCGTGATCAAGATCAGCGGAATGTGGCCGCCCGACTGCACCGGCGGCCCGTCGCAGCAGCCCATGTTGTTATCGCCCTCGTCCCACACGATGTAAAGCAGCGTGCGCGACGTGAACGAGCCCGACGAGATGATCTGCTGGACGAGCAGCTGCGCCGCCGCGTCGCCGTTTTTGATCAGTTGGTCATTAGAAAAGTTACAGAAACCGACCGATCCGTGCATGTCGTGGCATTCGTTGGGAACGATGAACGAGAAGCGCGGCAGCACGCCGTTGTTGAGCGTCCTCTTGAGATCGTCGAACGTGTCCACCTTTGCTAGTCGCTTCGGATCGGTCGCGATGTCTTTGAAATAGACGAACGGATCGTGCTTTTGACGGTAGAGACCGTCGCCTCGTTTGGGCCACCGTTGGCCGAGAAATCCGTCTTGCGGCATCGACTCGTTGTACGATGCCCAGCTGATGTGGGCCGCCTCGAGGCTGTCGACGAGATTCTTCTTATCGAAGCTATGGCAGCCTTTGGGATGGCCCGGCGCATAGCAGCTTCCGTTATCGTCGTGAACGCCGAAGTAATCTCCGGCGATCATCGAGAGGTAGTTCGGCAAGCTCGGATGCGCGACGCCGAACGCGAGCGTCGCGATTCGGTCGGTCATTGCGGCCTGCGTGAGAAACGGCGTGAGCAGGTGGTTTCCGCTCGGATCCGTCTTACCGATGATGTCGTCGAAGCTATGGTTCTCCATAACGATGACGATGATGCGATCGGGGACGAACCGCTTCGCGGGCTCGATCGGTGCGTGGCCGTTGCCAAAGCTGGTTGCGCTCGAGGGCGGCAGCGACGTGGTTCGCGCACTTTCGCCGCCGCAGCCGCTCAGCAGCGCGACGGTGCAGATCGAGGCAGGCAGGAACGATGAAAACGTAGCCATGCGGCACCTCCAATGCGAAAGGAACGCGAGTCTTTGACCCGCGTTCCCGGAGTCTTGCCGGTCGGTTGCTTAGACTGCCGCGGCTCTTTCGGCTCGCCGGGCCGCGCGCTCTTCGCGCTTGCGCTCGCGCAAGAATTCGAAGAACTCCTTGCCTTCGCGCAGCCTACGTTTCATCACCTGACGGTCGCCGATCATGCCGCCCAAGAGCGAGAACATTTTGCGCGGGCGGAAATAGAAGCGGCGATAGAACTCGTCGACGCCTTCGAACATCATCGTGGAAGTCAAGCCGGGATAGTTGAGCGCAGCGTGCTGTACGCCGTGGCTGTCGACCAAACCGTCTTGAAGCTCGAGCCATCCGTTCTCTTGTGCCTGTTTGTAGAGGTACGTTCCGGGATACGGCGCCGCGAGCGAGACTTGAATCGTCTCGGGATCCATCTCGCACGCGAAATCGATCGTCTCTTTAATCGTTTCCGGCGTTTCGCCCGGCATACCGAGGATGAACGTGCCGTGAATCTTGATGCCCAGCTCGCGGCAATCTTTGGAGAAGCGGCGGATGATGTCGAGCCGCGTGCCCTTCTTCATGTTGTTGAGCACGTTTTGATTGCCGGACTCGTATCCGACCAGGAACAAACGCAAGCCGTTGGCCTTGAGGATTTCGAGCGTCGCGCGCGGCACGTTCGGCTTGGCGTTACACGACCACGTAATACCGATCTTGCCCAGCCGCCGCGCGATCTCTTCGACCCGCGGAAGGTTGTCGGTCAGCGTGTCGTCATCGAAGAAAAACTCTTTGACCTCCGGAAAGAGCGCCTTCGCGCGGGTCATTTCCGCTTCGACGCTTTCGACGCTGCGAACGCGGTAGAGATGGCCGCCGATAGTTTGCGGCCACAGGCAGAAGGTGCAGCGCGATTTGCAGCCGCGGCCGGTGTAGAGCGAGAGATACGGATGCTGCAGATAGCCGTTGAAATAGTTCGGAATCGTCAGGTCGCGCCGGTAAACGTCGAGTACCGACGGAAAGGCGTCCATGTCGGTGATGATGGGGCGCTCGGCCGTGTGAACGATCTCGCCGTTGCGCCGATAGGCGAGTCCATCGATCTCGGCCAGCGGTTTGCCGGAGGCAACGTCGACGCAGGTGTAGTCGAACTCGCCGACGCTCACCCAATCCACCGCCGGTGCACCCTGCAGCGATTCGTCCGGAAGAACGCTCACGTGCGCGCCCACCATGCCGACGATGACGTTGGGGTTCTCCTCCTTCAATCGCACCGCGAATCGCGCGTCGTTGTTAAACGACGGCGCGCTGGTATGGATGACGATCCGCTCGTAATCCTTGGCGAGCGGTGCCACGTCATCCACGCTTAAATCATCGGGCGGCGCATCGATGAGTTTGCTGCCGGGTACCATTGCCGCCGGCTGCGCCAGCCACGTCGGATACCAAAAGGACCGCACCTCGCGACGACACTGATAGCGCGAGCCCGCGCCGCCGTCGAAGCCTTCGAACGTCGGCGGGTTCACGAACAGGGTCTTCAAGAAATCGGGCATGCTTGCGTCTTTATCCTCCGGTGGTTTCGGGTTTTCTGCGGGCGCGCCGCGCACCTGCCCTTGTGCTACAGCGAGCTTAACGCCGCGCTGAGATCGGAGGAACGACGAAAGTCCGAATAGGTGATCGCAATGGTCCCCGCCGCACCGAAAGGCCCGTAGCTTCCCTTATATTGCTGTGTCTCGGCCGTGGAGGCCCAGTACCCGGGAAGCACTTCCGAGCGCTGATCCGTAATCGTACCCGACGTTGCGTGCGGCGGCAGTGCGTTCGGAACGAAGGTGTAGGAAACGACGTTCCCCCGCGCGTCGTACGTAAAGCTGCCGCTTCCGTGACCGGCGTCGCGCACGTCCGATGAGAAGGCGATCGTCGAATTGCCCGCGTCGCGATATTGGTACGCGCCGAAATTTTTCGGGTCGAACGGCGCTGCGAACACGTCGCTCGGCTTGGGATGGTTCCATGATTGTTCCACCCCGGCGATATCGCCGGCGGCAGCGGGACGCCCGTTGATCGCATAACTCACGACGCGCACTCGCACGAGCGTGCCGTCGTCGTAGACGCCGTTCATGACGAGGTCTTCATGACGGCGCTGCATCGCACTGTGCACGTCGAAGACGCGGTGCATTTGAAACACGACGAATCCGCGGCTCGTGGCGGTGAAACGCTGCGCCACCTGCGCGAGCGCAGGCGGCGCACCGGGGGGTAAGCTCGCGATGAGCACCTTACATTCGAAGGATGACGCGGTTTGCTATGAACGTACCGTTGCTATAGTAACCGACGATCGCTGCGCGCTCTCCGGGAGTCGGCGTCGCACCGGTCGGGAAGATCTCCGTACCATGCTTGAGATCGATCATCTGCACGTTGCCGTTGCGGCGCATGATCGTGAGACGATACGGATGAAAGTCCGTCACGCGCCCCAAGATGACGTGATGGCGATCGTATTGATATTGGTCCCATCCGGCCTGCCAGGTCGTGTACGGTGGCGGCGGCCCATATTCGTCGTATTGGGCCGAGGCGGGGAGGGTGGTCAACGCGCCGCCCATGATCAGCATCGCGCCCACCATCGAGGTCACTGCTGCATAGAGTTTCATGGCCCGCTTGTACCCTTGGGCGAAGGACGCGTAACTCGGCCTACATTAAGATGACGTTGAAACGTACATGAAGCGGTTGGGCAGATCCAGCGTGAAAGCGCGGCCCTTCCAAAACGAGTTCCCGACGTCGCAATCGTAGATCAGGTCGGCGAATTTTACGGTCGGCGTGGGGATGGTTGTTTGGGGCGCGCCCGCGACCGCGATCGACGGGATAGTACCGCTCGCCGCCGTGCCGCGCTGCAGTCCCTGGGCCTGTGCGAACGTTTTGTCGAGCGTGATTCCCTGCGAACCGGTGTCGATCTCGCACAGGCCCGTCTTGCCGCCGCCGAAGTCGAATCGTGCGAAGACCGCAAGCGCGATTCCGAGATCGTCCTGCAAGACGAGCGGAATGCGGACCAGCGGGCGCACCCGTTCGGGAAAGCTCTGAGCATCCTCGATGATGATCGCATGATTGCGAAAGTCGAATGTGCTCGTGATGTTTCGAAACGCGGTCGCCGCAATGAGGCCGGAGATCCCAGTACGGTCGAGTCCGCCCCAGATCCCGACGTGCGGAGCTTCGACGGGTACGCCGCCGACCGCCAGCGTCACCACTTTCCCGATCGGAAGATCGACGCGTTCGCCGGTGAGGCGTAAGCTTACGTACTTGCCATGAACTGCGACGTAACGGCGTCCCAGCTCACTCGAGAGTATGTCGACGCCCGCGCCAAGATTGACGAGCATCGGCACCGGACCTTGCCCGTCCACCGAGCCTTGCACTTGTATCAAGCCGCCATTGACGTCGTTAAACGGTATCGTCTCGACGGCACGTGCAGCGTGCGGCACCGCGCACAGGAGGAATGTCGCTGCTAGGAGCGCTGACGGCCGGCGAGTATAATTGCGAGGACGTGCGTCATTTGCATTAGTCATTTTTTGTAATGCAAGCAGGCTGCGACAAGATTTTCCCTTTTCCTGCGTCGAACGATACGCCTAACAACCCGCCGTCGGAGGTCTCATGAAACGGTTTAAGACCCTAATTCTCGTTGCTGCGCTGGCCGGCATGGCGGGCTGCAACAGTTCCAACGTCATCTCGATTCCCGCAAATGGCTCGGGCACCGGCAAGATTTCGCACGTCGTCGTTATGGTGCAAGAGAACCGCAGCTTCGATAACATTTTCGCCGGTTTTCCGGGCGCGAATACAACGATGCAAGGGGCGTGCACGCCGAAGCCGTGGTGTAAGACCGGTCAGATCAACTTGCATTCGGTGAAGCTGGAGAGTGGCGTCGGCCTCAATCAAGGCACCGACATCGACCACAGCCACAACGGATGGGAGATCGAATGCGACGCCAACGCCTCCAACGTCTGTCAGATGGACGGCTTCGATCTCATTCGATATGGAGAATCCGGCGGCGGCCCGTTAGCTAAGGATTTTCCGTACGCATACATCGACCGTACCGAGAGTAAGCCATATTGGGATCTCGCCAAACAGTACACACTCGCCGACGCGATGTTCTTCGACGAGACGGCTTCGAGCTTCATCGCGCACCAAATGCTCATTTCCGGAACGGCGCAGATCAAGCCCGGCGAATGGGTCACCGATCAGCCGTTGAACCCACCCTGGGGCTGCGACTCCGTACCCGGCGACGTTGCGCCGATTCTGCACGCCGACGGAACGATACACGGCGGTATCTTCCCCTGCTTCAAGTGGACGACGATGGCGGATCTGCTCGATGCTAAGCAGGTTCCGTGGACGTTCTACGTCGACCAGAGTCCAAATCCTTACGGCGACTTTTCCGGCGGCGTCTGGAATGGCTTCCGCGCAATCAAGAAGATCTTCCGCGGGCCGGATTGGAACGGGCACATGAGCTCGCCGAACCTCAACATTTTCTCGGATCTCAAAGCCGGCAAGCTGGCTTCGGTCTCTTGGGTTATTCCGAGCCTGTACGATTCCGATCATCCGGCGAGCGGCTGCAACGGCGGCCCGTGGTGGGTCACGAAGGTCGTCAATGCGATCGGCACGAGCCAATACTGGAAGAACACCGCGATCATTTTGGTCTGGGACGATTGGGGCGGCTGGTACGATAACGCGCCGCCGACGATCGTCAATCCTTCGACCCTTGGTTTCCGAGTACCGATGGTCGTTATTTCGCCGTATGCCAAGCCGAACAACATCGCGCA
>JAMXLK010000044.1 GCA_024281075.1 Vulcanimicrobiia bacterium | reverse complement strand
CGCTCGTCGCCAAAGGCTCTCGCGAGCGCTGGATCGTCATCCAACCGTGCGGCGTGACGCAAATGTTCGGATTTTACGGTAATCGTTGCGGCGTTCATAGTATGACTAGATACCCCATCGTGGGTATAGCACAGCATGCGACCGCGCCTGATGTTGGGTAGTGCCGCGGTACTCGCGGCGGGGATGCTTGCCGCGCGCTATCTTCGCCGCCCAAAGGGCTCGCTTCGCGGTGCGGTCGTCGTCATATCCGGCGGCTCACGCGGCCTAGGGTTTGAACTCGCGCGTGAATTCGGCCGGCGCGGCGCGCGCTTGGCAATCTGCGCGCGGGAGGAGCGGACGCTCGAGCAAGCAGGAAGCGAATTGACTGCCCGCGGGATAGAGGTCATCGCGCTGCCGTGCGACGTACGCAAGCGCGCCGATGTCGAGCGAGTCTTTGCAACCGTTTTGGAGCGTTTTGGCGGAGTCGACGTGCTCGTCAATAACGCCGGCACAATTCAAGTAGGCCCCGCGTCGGCGATGACCGAGGCGGACTACGACGACGCACTTCGCACCCACTTTTGGGGGCCGTACTATGCCGTCGAAACCGCGTTGCCGCTGCTGCGGGCCTCCACGCGCGGACGAATCGTGAACATCGCATCGATCGGCGGCCTGGTCTCGGTGCCGCATTTGCTGCCGTATTCGGTTAGCAAATTTGCGCTCGCGGGTTACTCGCTGGGGCTGGGGGCGGAGCTTGCGCGCAAGAAAATCGCCGTCACGACGGTCTGTCCCGGCCTGATGCGCACGGGAAGCCCGCGCAACGCAGCGTTCAAAGGCCAAAACCGCGCAGAGTACGGATGGTTCTCGCTGAGCGCTGCCTTACCGTTCACGTCGGTCTCGGCACACTGCGCCGCGCGCCGAATCGTGGATGCCACCATCGCCGGCGAACGCCTCGTCGTTCTCACGCTTCAGGCGCAGTTGCTGGCAACGATACAGCATCTCTTTCCAAAAGCGGCTCTCGCGGCACTCGACGTTGCGGCCGGGCTCCTGCCCAAAGAAGGAGGCATCGGCAGCGAGTCGGCCCGCGGTTACGAAAGCGGCTCGCCGCTGACCGATTCGTTCCTGAGCGCTCTGTCGAAACGTGCGGAGGCCGATCTGCACCAACGCTAAGTGCCAGGCATATGGCACTCCGTGGCGAGATAATCACGCCATGGTGAAGCATGCAGCGCCTTGATGGCCGGTTCGTCTACTCGGCCAGCGATCTCAACGAATACCTCGAGTGCCGCCGGCTGACCGAGCTCGAGTCCCTCGTGGCGCGCGGCCGTCTCGCGCGACCGCAGAACGACGATCCGCAAGCCGAGCTGTTGCGGCGCAAAGGCGGCGAGCACGAGCGCAACTATCTCGAGCGAGTCCGGGCCCTCCATCCCGGAGCGATCGAAGAATTCGGCGGCGGGCAGAGCGGAATTGAAGCGTATCGGAGCGCCGAAGCAGCGACGCTCGATGCGATGAAGCGCGGCGCGCCGATCATCTATCAGGCAACCTTCTTCGACGGCCAGTTCGTTGGCCACGCCGACTTTCTGCGGCGCATTGACGAGCCGTCGAATCTTGGCCCGTATAGCTACGAAGTCATCGACACGAAGCTCGGCCTTTCACCGAAGCCGTACTACGTCATTCAACTCTGCAACTACAGCGAGCACGTTGCGCGGCTGCAAGGTACGATGCCGCGTTTCGGGTACGTGGTGCTGGGCAACGGCGATGAGGAAGCGTTTCGCCTACATGACTACATGGCATACTACCGCAGGCTCAAAGCGCGTTTCCTGGACTTTGCTTCCGACGCAGCGCGCCGCGACGCCGCGCCCGAGTATCCCTTTGCGTGCGGGCATTGTTCGATTTGCCCGTTCGACGCCGCATGCGAAGAGCAGCGGCGCGATGACGATCACTTGAGCCTCGTCGCCTGGATGCGCCGCGATCAAATCGGAAAGCTTGAGAACGCAGGGGTGCGCACCGTGCGCGAGCTCGCGGCCGCCTCCGATGCGCTGCGACCCGACGGCATGAACGTCGAAACCTTCGTGAAGCTTCGGCGTCAGGCGCAGCTTCAGGTGCGCGCGCGCGATGAACGCCGCCCGATCTATCAGCTGCTCGAACACGCTCCGCCGATGGGTTTTTCACTCCTTCCGCCGCCGGCGCCGGGCGACGTTTTCTTCGATATGGAGGGCGACCCGCTGTACGAACCGGGCCGCGGCCTCGAGTACCTCTTCGGCTGTTGGATGCCGGACGACGCTATCGAATTCCGCGCGTTTTGGGGCGTCGATCGCGACGGCGAGCGGCGCGCCTTCGAGCAGTTCGTCGATTTCGTGACCGAGCGCCGCACGCGCTATCCCGACATGCACGTTTATCACTATGCAAACTACGAGAAGAACGCGCTTCGAAAGCTCGCCCAGCTGCACTGCACTCGCGAATCGGAAGTCGACGACCTCCTGCGCGGCGAGGTGCTCGTCGATCTCTTTGCCGTCGTCCGCCAAG
The DNA here is from genome assembly GCA_024281075.1 of Vulcanimicrobiia bacterium. Taxonomy (GTDB): domain Bacteria; phylum Vulcanimicrobiota; class Vulcanimicrobiia; order Vulcanimicrobiales; family Vulcanimicrobiaceae; genus Cybelea. The sequence continues at coordinate 2,380 of JAMXLK010000044.1, read as the reverse complement.
CGCTCGCAATCTCCGAAGAGCGCTACGGCCTCAAGAATATCGAACGCTTTTACGAGTTGGAACGCGAAACCGAGGTCAAGAAGGGCGATCAGTCCATCGTAATGTTCGAACGATGGCTTCTCGAAAGCGACCCCGAAATTTTGCAGGACATCGAACGCTACAACCGCGACGACTGCTTGTCGACATATCGGTTACGAACGTGGCTGCTGGAACGCCGGAGCGAGGCGATCGCGACGTTCGCAATCGACTTACCGCATCGCGAAGCGACCGCCGAGCCCGAACAGAAGCCGGATCCCGACGAAGAACGGCGCAGCGAAGTGGAACGGCGCCTGCTCGAAGGCATCAGACCGCCGCAGAGCGAGTCGGAATACCACGCGATGCCGGAAACGCGACGAACGCAATTCCTGTTGGGAAATCTCTTGGCGTACCACGCGCGAGAAGAGAAGCCGGCGTGGTGGACGTTCTTCGACCGCTGCGAAAACGTCGACCAGCTGCTCGAGTTCGACCGGGATGCCATTGGCGGATTGCGGCTTTGCGAAGACGTCGCGCCGTACCGTCTCGACCATAGCACGGTCTACACGTTTGCCTTTCCGGATCAGCGTTTTAAGCTCGACGAGGGTGACACCGTCGTCGACCCGCGCACGCGCCGGCAGGTGGGAACGATCGTCAGGCTCGCAGCCGATGAATGCCGGCTGGAGCTCAAGACGAGAGCCAAGCTCGAAGCTGCGCGCGCGATTTCCGAACTCATTCCCAAGCGTCCGATGGTCGCTGGGGAACATCGTAAAGCCCTGGCGCGCGCGGGCGCGGCATTTCTTAATGGAAGCTTATCGCGCGCCTATCCGGCAACGAACGACCTGCTCACCAAGAGCCGCCCACGTTTCGTGCAGAATCTGCCGGCAGTTCAGCCCGACGCCCTCACCCCTGCATCGGTAACTGCCGTCGCGAGCGCGCTGGATTCCAGTTACCTCTTCATCCAAGGGCCGCCCGGAAGCGGCAAAAGCACGATCGGCTCGGAGGTTATCTGCGATCTCCTCGGCGCCGGCAAACGGGTCGCGGTAACGAGCATGAGCCATAATGCCATTCACAATCTCTTGCAGAAAGTCGAGCGCTGCATGTCGGCACGCGGACGTGCCTTCCGCGGCCTCTATAAACACACTAACAGCAACGCCGGATCGGTCTACCATTCGCCGCTCCTGACGCCGTATATCGAATCGATCGACGATAACGCGCGCTTTGCCGGTGACGACTATCAGCTCGCCGGCGGGACGGGCTGGCTCTGCGCGCGAGAAGAGCTCGATACAAAGTTCGATTACCTCTTTATCGATGAGGCGGGGCAGGTCTCGCTGGCAAGCGCAATCGCCATGTCGCTCTGCGCCAAAAACGTCGTGCTGCTCGGCGATCCGTCCCAGCTGGCACAAGTCAGCCAAGGGCGGCATCCGCTGCATGCGGACGACTCCGTCTTAGCGCATCTGCTCGGCGAACATCAAACGGTACCGCCCGATCGAGGCATCTTTCTCGACCGAACGTATCGCATGCAGCCGCAGATTTGCGACTTCGTTTCGAGTGCCATGTACGACGATCGCCTCAAGCCGGCCGAGGCGACGGCCGCGCACCGTATCGTGACGAATGGGCGAGAATTCGCAGGTTTGTATTTCCTCGGGTTAGAGCACACCGGCAACAGCTCGAGCTCGACCGAAGAGGCGTGCGCGATCGTCGGTCACATTTCGCTGCTTCTAGCGCAAGGTAAGCTCTTCGACTCGAGTCCGGACGGATCGCCGATCACGCGCAGGGTCGAACAACGCGACTGCATCGTCGTGACGCCCTACAACGCGCAACGCCAGCTCATCTTGCGCACGTTGCGTGATGCCGGCATCGACGTGGACCCGCATTGCGGCGTTCGCGTCGGAACCGTCGATAAGTTCCAAGGTCAAGAGGCTGCCATCGTTTTCTATTCGATGGCGACGTCGAGCGGCGAGGACATTCCGCGCAATGTGGAGTTCCTTTTCGAACGCAACCGCTTCAACGTTGCGATCTCGCGCGCGCGAGCGGCCAGCGTGCTGATCTGCAGCCCGAGGCTGCTCGATATCCGCTGCCGCACGCCCGAGCAAATGGCGCTCGCGAATCTGCTCTGCGACTTCGAAGAGCGCGCGCAGGGCCTTTACACGGCAAACGCAGCCGCCGTGTCGTAGACGAGCGCCGGGTCACGGTGCGGCCGTCGCAGCGATCAACGCGACGACGGCCGCACCGTTGCTCATTAGATCGGTGTCAGCGAAAGGGTCTGCGTATCCAGGTTATAGCTGCCCGCCCCGACCGTGTTGTTGGGGTTCGCGCAGATGACGCTATTCTCCGGACCGTAGACTACCACAAGCCCCGATGGACC
>JAMXLK010000043.1 GCA_024281075.1 Vulcanimicrobiia bacterium | reverse complement strand
TCATCGGTACACTCGCTGTGACGCTCTCGCCTCAATCGGTGTTCGCACAGGCCGTCACCGTCAGGCTAAACGGGCAAGCGCTCTTCCTCAGCCCTGCGCCCATCGTGCGCGAGGGGCGCGTCTTCGTTCCACTGCGTGGTGTTTTCGAGCGCATGGGCGCATCGGTCGTGTATTCCGCCGGCACCATCAACGCGACGAAGCAAAACACGACCGTCCAACTGCGGATCGGTTCGACGCAGGCGACCGTCAACGGTCAAGCCCAGACCCTGGACGTCGCACCGTTTATCATCGGCGCTTCGACGTACGTTCCACTTCGCTTTGTTGCGCAAGGATTCGGCGCAGACGTCGGCTGGGATCAGGGTACGCGCGTCGTGACGATCAACATGCAAACCGGCGGCCCGGTCGCGCCTCCGCCCGTGCGGCCACCTCCGCCCCCGGTGAGGCCGCTGCCGCCTCCGCCCAGCATGGTGTATCTGGTCTCGCACCAACCGGCACCCGGTTCGCGCGTCTCGAGCGGGTTCACCACGGTCTCGGCGCAGTTCTCGCATCGCGTGAATCCGGGAAGCGTGCGGGTTTGGCTCGATAATAACGAGGTGACGTCGCGCACCGAGATTTCCTCCAGTGGTTTCTCGCATACGTCGCGCATGCCGCTGATCATCGGCTCGCACACCGTGCGGGTAACGGGACGCGATAGCAGCGGTATCGGCTTCGAGCGTTCGTGGTCGTTCACGGTGTTCGGCCTACCCGGCCAGTCGGTGCAGCTGCGCAATCAGCAACCTTCGCCCGGCTCGAACGTCCGCGATCGTTTTATAACGATCTCGTCGGAGTTCAGCTCTAACGTGAACGCGGGCAGTCTCACCGTTTACCTTGACCGCAACAACATCACGAACCGCACCGCGACTTCATCGACGCGGTTCTCATATAGGCCGCCGGCTCCGCTGGATTTCGGTTCACACACGGTACGCGTCACGGGTCGGAGCGCCGGTGGCGGCAATTTCGATCGCTCCTGGTCCTTCAACGTTATTCGTTCCGGGCCGCCGGAGATACACTTGACTATTAACCAGCCGCAACCGGGCTCGGCCGTTAACCGTTCATTCACCATCCAAGGAAACACCGTCGGCCGCGGACACGTCACGGTGACGATCGGAACCACGCCGTCTTTTACCGGACTCTTTAACAGCAGCACCGACGCGGGGCCGGCGGGGAATTTCAGGTTCGAGGTCACGCTGCGCGCGCCGCCGGGACTGCAATCCATTAGCGTGAGGATTACCGCCAGCGATCCGAACAGCTCTCAAACTACCGAGAGAACCCTGCAACTGCGAGTGCAGTAAGCCGCGCCGTCATTTCGAGCGCTTCGGTACGCGGGTCAGCCGAAAATCGATGCCGTTGAGAGCGATTCGATCGCGTTGCCGGCTGATCTGCGGCGAGAACATCATACCGCAGTCATCGTAATACAGTAAGAGCCAGGCTATGAGCGCAGCGCGATCCGTTGGCGTGAGATGTTTTATGGCGGCCTTGACGGCGGTGACGTCGCGGGTCAGGTCCTCGTCGGGGCGTTCGAACTGAGGCGGCCTTGCCATAGGGCAAAGAACAACCGCAACCGCCTCCGAGATTCGCCGCGTCCGGTCTCTTTACAGCATAAAGCACTAACTGCGATCGTCGCACGGGCCGCTGGACACGCAGGTACGGATGCGCTGGGTCCCAAACCAATCTCACGGCTCCTTGAGTGAGGGAGCTTTTGCTTTTCCTTTTTCTTACCGATTACGGAGCATAAGTATGACTATATCGAATGCCCTCGGTTTTGCATTGAGCGCAGCTGCTGCAGGCATCCTCGTAGCGGGATGCAGTGCCGCTGGAAGCTCCCCGGGCGCGCCGTCGAGTTCGGCGATGCAACGCAACGCCGGCCGCGCGATGACGGGGAGCCCGTCAAAGCAAATTAAGCCTCTGATTGCGCCCGGATGGACCGTGTACAACTACAATCCATCGGGACGATCGCTATATCCTCAGCCGGCGAACTTCAGCAATGGCGTCGCGAGTTTTACCTTCCAACCGAACCTCTTCGCGGCGTTGCTGACGACCGGCGATAAGACATTGACCGGAAATCTAACCGGGAAGACGCTCACCGACACGATCACCGTCAGCGGCGCAACCGACACCTTCGTTACTCAAAACGGCGGCGGCTGCGGAAATCCGCCGGCCGTGCGCTTCTACTTCTCAACCCCCGGATTTTCGTACACCAACTTCTGGTGGTCGAATCCTGTCTCGTATGTGCTCGCAAACGGAACGGTAACGCTGAGCGCACCACTTTCCGATCCGAGCCAGTGGTCGGACTGGAACGGCGAGTTCGGAACGCAGAACCCGAGCGAGTTCGCGCAGGCGGTATCAAAGGTGCAGCAAGTCGGACTCTCGTTCGGCGGCGACTGTTTCTTTGAAAACGGCGCGACGGTCGCGTCCGGCACCGCGCTCTTCCAGAGCCAGTTCTCGGAATACTAAAATTACGCGCTGCGCTCAGGATGACACGGGGAAAGAGAAACGGCGGCGATCGTTTATGATCGCCGCCGTCTGCGGTTTGCTTTACTTAGCGGGTGCCTTACTTAATGGTGACGCTGACCGGTCGTGAAGCGATGCCGTTGGCCACTACGACCAACGTGCTCGCACCGGTCTCGGCGCCTGACGGTACGTCGAACTGCGTCGAGACCGACGACTTCGACGCGACGCCCATGAAGCTGAAGCCGTGGGTTCGCGCGTAGAAGACGTGTCCCGTTCCGGTATTGGTGATCCGGACGATCGGGAAGTTCGTCGCCTGCGAGTCGTCGTCGCCGTAGAAGTTCGTCTGGGAGATGCCGTTAAAGAGCACGCCCTGCGCGCTATACGTGCTGCCGCGCGAGAGGGTCGACGGAACGTACGTGATCTGCGGACGCGCCTTGGGCATTGCGCGGCCCTTCGACGTGTAGATTTCCATATCGCCGGAGCCATCGTCTTCGAGCACTTGCCCCGTCGGCAGCATCAGCAACCGTACGTTGTACGACGAATCGTTGGGCGCGTTCGGCGGGCCAGCGACCTGCTTCAACTTGCCGTTCTTATAGATAAGGAACGTTGTGGGTGCATTGTAGCAGCCGGGGCTGGTTGCCATCAGGACTTTGCCGTCGGTCAAGAGAGTCGCCGGTGCGTCGGCCATATCGACTTGCGCCCCATTGACGACCGGGAAGTTCGGGCCTGCAGACCAGCTGTTGCTGCCGGTATTATAGAGTGCGGTGTACTGATCGCCGCCGCCGATAAAGACGTTGCCGTTCGGAAGTAGGACTTGCGGCCCAATCTCATAGCAGTTGGTGAGATTGTTTGGTAGTGTTCCCGCGGAGTCCCATTGATTCGCGTTCGGGTCGTAATATTGTGCGCCGGGCTCACTGAAGACTTCGGCAGAAACGACGTTGCCGCTCGGCAAAAGCGTCCAGCCTTCTTCACTGTTCGTGTCGGCCTTGCCGTTACCGACCTGCGTCCAACCGCCCGAGGCTTCGTTGTACAGAGCTTGGTACGTGTAGCAGCAGTTACCGAGCATGTACGTTCCGTTGCTCAGTACGATGCCGGATGCGTCGCCGATCTCGCTCCAACCGCTCGGCCCGGTCACCTTCGTCCAGGTATTCGCGACGGGATCGAAGATCGCGCCGTTGTTCGTCTCGGCTCCCGAACACGCTTGGTACTCGCCGCCATTGACGATCAGCTTTCCGTCGGGCAGAATCACCGACGCGAAATAGAGCGGAGCGTATCCGCCCGGAAGCGACGGCATCGAGCTCCATGTGCCATTCAAATAGCTGCCGTTCTGGTCCGGCGTTAACCGATACATCGTGGCAGAGCAATAATCGAAGACCGCGACCGTTCCGTCGGTCAACAGTATCTCCGTTTGAGGACCGTTCGGGAACGCCGGAACCGAGCTGAGCGGCGCCCAGCCGGCTGCGCGGGCTCGCGCAATCTGGGCGCCAGTAATTTTGTGCTTAATCGCCGGCGGATGAGGCGGCGTGCGATATAAGCGGAGGAACTTGGGGTGCGCGATTCCGGAATTCGCAAGGCGTCCATTATAGCTGGTCGCTGTTCCGGTGCTTGGCGTCGTGCCGCCGCCGCTACACGCAGCGACGAGCAAGGCCGAGGCGATGGCCATAAGTGCAAAGGGTAAACGTCGCATCATATCTCCTAAGTGCGGGGGACGTGGTTCCGGAGCTTTCGGCCCGGGCGTGATTGGAACGCGATTTCAGCGTTTCTTGCGGCCGCTGGTCTTGCGACCGGCGGTCGAAGCTTTCCGTGCGGAAGCCTTGGACCCGGCTTTCTTCCGAGCACCGCCTGTGCGAGCACCGCCCGCGCGCGATCCGCGTTTCGACATCACCGCTTCTTTGAGCGCCTTCGCCGGCAAGAATTTGAAGACGCGCTTCGCGGGAACTTTTACCTGTTCGCCGGTTGCGGGATTGCGCGCCATACGGGCGGCGCGATCGCGCACTTTGAACTGGCCGAATCCGGGGATCTTGACCGGTTCACCGGAGATGACCGCTGCTTGAATATCTTCAAACACGCCGTCGATGAGCGCGACGGCATCCCTGCGTGACAGCTCCAAACGGTCAACGGCCGAGCGCACCAAATCTAGTTTGTTCATTGGTTCCTTTCGTTGGAAAAGCAGCCGCTGCTCTACGAAATAGCTTTGCGCTGCTTGCTACGAAAAGATGAGGGACTCCTTGTCTGAAATCTACGTAAAATGGCCGCCCAGCTGGTAAATTTCCCTCCTGGAGCGCTACGCGGCAGCGTCACCGTTCCGGGTGATAAGTCCATCTCGCACCGGGCGTTGATTGCCGGCGCCGCCGGCACGACGCCATTGCAAATTGGCAATTTGAATCCGGGGCGCGACGTTCGCGCGACGCGCGAGGCTTTGATCGCTCTGGGCGCGCACGTGCGGATCGACGCCAACGATGCGGAAGTCGTCGGCGGCCGGTTGCTCTCCCCGGCAATGCCGCTTGATTGCATGAACTCCGGCTCGACCGCCAGGATGCTATTGGGCGTGTGCGCCGGCGCAAATGCCGCGGCACGTTTCGACGGGGATTCTTCCTTGCGGCGGCGACCGATGGAGCCGGTTGCCGCTCAGCTCCGCGCTTTCGGCGCGAAGATCGAAACGACGCAGGGGCGTCTTCCGCTGCAGCTGTTGGGAACGCCGGAAATTGAGACGCGCCATTTCATTCTGCTGGCGGCCTCGGCCCAGGTGAAATCGGCACTCCTTTTTGCCGGACTCTTTGCGGGCGTTTCGATTACGGTCGATGGTGATCGCGGCTCGCGCGACCACACGGAACGGCTGCTCGCATACCTCGGCGCCGAGCTCGAATGGGACGGCCGCACCGCGCGGCTGAGTCCAAGCCGCCTCAAGGGCGGCTCGATCACCGTCGCGGGGGATGCTTCGGCTGCGGCTTTCTTTCTGACGGCCGCTGCGATTACGCCCGGCAGCTCAATTCGCATTCGCGACGTCGGCGTAAACCCCACGCGAACCGGTTTGCTCGACGCACTGCGTCGCATGGGGGCGGTCATCGAGTTGCACAACGAGCGAACGCGGTACGGCGAGCCGCTCGCTGACCTCGCAGTGGAGTACCATCCTTTGGAAGCAGCCACCATCGACGCCATTACTGCGTTGCGTGCGATCGACGAGATCCCGCTCATCGCCATCGCGGCCGCCTTCGCCGCCGGCACGACCACGATTGCCGGCATTTCAGACTTACGCACCAAGGAGTCCGACCGAATCGCCGCAATCGAGCGGTTGCTAGAGGCCGTCGGGATTGAATCTTCTTACGATCGCGGGGTTCTGCGAGTCGTGGGCGGCAGGCCGATGCCGCGAACGATGGTCATTTCGACGGAGGACGACCATCGGATCGCAATGGCAGCAGCGGTGTTGGCCTGTGCCGCGGGGCCACTGAGCGTCGAGGGCGCCGACAGCGCCGAGGTCAGCTTCCCGGGCTTTGCGACGGCCCTAGCGGGCTTGCAACGGGGTTAGGCGGCCGATTCCGCGCCCTTCGCGGGGCTCTTGGTCTCTGCGCTGCTCGAGGTATCGGATTTCGCGCTCGCTGCCTCTTCCTTAGGCTTTTCCCCCGGCTTTTCGGTCTTGGCGGCCGCCGGCCGGCGGGAGTCGGTGACGTAAAAGCCTGAGCCCTTGAAAAGCAC
>JAMXLK010000042.1 GCA_024281075.1 Vulcanimicrobiia bacterium | reverse complement strand
GGCTTGCGCTCGCCGGAACGTCGACCGCCGGGAACCGGCCCGCTTGTGCGAGGCGCAACGCCAGCGCGATATGTCCATCCAGCAACGCGCGCGCTGCCTCGCTGACCGGATCGCGCTCGTCGCCGTCGTGGATCACGGTGGCGATCAGCGTGATGGAACCCTGCGTTACCGCTCCCGCTACTTCAACCAATTCCGCCATTTGCGCGAAAACGCTTGGAGGAAAACCGCCGCGGCCCGCACTCTCGCCGGTCGCGATTGCAATTTCTCGCAGCGCCGAGGCCACGCGCGCCAAACTGTCGAGCACCAGCAGCACGTGTAATCCACGTTCGCGCAGGGCAGCCGCTTGCGCAAATGCAACCCGAGCTGCGCGCAGTCGATCCTCCGCGCGACGATCGCTCGTCGCGCAAATGATGGTCGTCCGATCGTTGCGCCGTCCGATCCAATCATTGGCTTCACGGCCGCGCTCCCCGACGAGCGCAACAACGACGGCATCGGCCGCGCACCCCTCGACGATGGACTCGAGCAAGGTGCTTTTACCTGCGCCCGGCGCACCGAAGATGCCCACGCGGGCGCCCCGGCCGATCGTCAGCAGGCCGTCGAGAACGCGGACGCCCGTCCAGAACGGCGTGACAATTGGGACGCGCTCGTCCGGGCGCGGCGGGCACAACTGCAGTGCGACCGTGCGGCCGCGCAGCCGGGGGCCGCCGTCGAGCGGCGATCCGTCTGCGTCGATTGCGCGGCCGAAAGCGCACGTTCCTAATGCAAGCCGTTGGAGCGCTTTCACGGCGCGTGGACGGCGAGCACGGTTTCCAAACGCAACCGTAGCGACGAGTCGATCGTGCCGCTGCGCAACTCGATGCGGCAGTCCCCCGGAGAGAGCGCAGCATCGGCAATCGTTTCTAGGCCAAGCGGGGCGACGGCATCGCGCTCCGTCGGATGAACGCGAATGGCCACCACATGATCGTCGGCCGCATCCAGCGCGGTTGCGACGACGCGCGTAATCGCCGCCGGCTCGAGCCGCAACTCGCGCGCGAGCACATCGCCGGCGATCGACCCTAAGAGCGACGGCAGTGCGGCGTCGAGCGCGTCGCTCAAGGCCGCACGAAAACGACGCGCGGCGCGCAGCGTCGTTTCAACGTCTTCGGGAACCGGCTCCGGCGTGCGCGCCGGCCTCTGCGCTTGAGGCTCAGGTGGCGAAGGCTTTAGAAAAACATCGAGCGGTACGAAGGTCTCAGACATGGCGGCGAATCAGTTCGTGCGCGTCGGGAACCAGCGCACTATGGCGCCGCTGCATACGCCGCACGATCGCTTCACGCTCGTGCGGCGGGTACAACTCGAGGACGGCCGTTGCCGTCGCCGCCGGAAGCGCACTGATTATGGCGGCGGCGGCATGCGGCGGCTCTTGTTCGAGCATATTGCGAACGCGCGCAGGGGGGAATCCCTCCGCCGCCTTTGAGGCGCGATCGACGGCGGCACGCTCGACCATCGTCTGAACGATCGCTGCTGCATGCGGGATCGCGATGCGCGCGCACGCGACTATTCCGATTGCGACGATCATTGCGGGAGCGAGCGGCAGCAGGGCCCCGTAAAAGAGCCACAACGAATCCTTCCGCGCGGCCAGGTCGTGGTGAAAATCGACGTCTTCCACCGTAAGCGTGTCGCCGCGCCGCACGTCGCAGCCAAGCGTCGCACTCGCGAGCTCTCGTACTTTCGCCAGGTCGGCCGCGCGACCGCGATCGACGAAGACCGCCGCCGAAAGACGCCGCAGCGTGCCCGGCGGGAACTGGGCGAACGACTCGCGTGCTCCAAATGGCGTGCGATGAATCTCGCGCTGTGCGGTGTGAGACGACTCGTATTCAGCGCGAACGCGGACGATGGCGGCTCCATCGCCGAATGCGGCATCGAGCGCCGTTTGCAAGGAGCGCTGCAGATCGACCGCATCGTCCGCGGCAGCCGATTGTTCACCGAGTGCGACGCCGCGATCGTCGAGTATCGTGACGCGCGCCGGTTGCAGTTCGGGAACGCTCGCCGCGACAAAGGCGCGAACTCCGGCGATCGCTCCGCGGGAGAGCCGCGCGCCGGAACGCAGCCGAAGCCGGACCGATGCGCTCGCATCGTGCGCGGCCCCATCCGCGAACTCCGCAGGCTTTGCCGGGGCGACGATTACCCGGGCATCGTCGATGCCGTCAATACCGCGTAAACCGGCCTCGATGTCACCGGCGAGTCCCGCGCGCGTCTGCGCCTCAACGACCGCCTCGGGCGTGAGCACGCCGATCGTAGAGAGCGCCTCGCCCGTGCTCGATAGATGTGGATGCGGAACGCCCGCGAGCGCCAATCGCAACAGCAGATCGTTGCGGCGGCTTGCATTGACCACGACGTTCTCGGCCGCCGGCGTGAACGGCACGTTCCACGCAGCGAGCTGCTCTTGCACTTCGGCAAGCTGCTCCGGATGCAACGCCGTCGGAAAGAGTGCCGTACGCGTCGAGTGCGTCGCGATCGTCGCGGCGACCGCCGCAGCCGCAAGCGCGAACGTTAAGAATCCGGCGACGAGCCGCACCGCCCGCGGGAGACCGTTCCAACGAGCGATCAGCGCGCCGACGCTCATCAAACCTGCATGTTGAGGACGGATTGAACGGCCTGCGCGAGACGCTGTGCCGTCGCCGTTGCGACCGAGAGCGCGACATCAGCCCGAGCACGTTCGTAAATTGCGTCTTGCAGCGTACCGCGGCCGTACGCGAACGCATCTTCGGCGCGCGACGCGCCGCTCAGAGCCGCGCCGACGGCGTCAAGCGCCTGTGCGAAGAAACCGTCGTCGTTCCGTAATCCGGAAGCCGGCGGTGCATCGGGAACGAGCGGCTCGACCGTCACAGACGTCCCAGGTCGATGGTCTTTTCCGCGAGGCGCTTGCCGACGTCGAAGATCGAAGCATCCGATTCATAGGCGCGCGACGCGTTCATTACGGCGATCATTTCGGTGAGGATGTCCACGTTGGTGCCGCGTTCCGAGCGAGTACCGGCAAATTCGACCCGCGCTTCGTCGCCCGACTCAACGACGTGAAAGATCGGTACGGCGCGTTCGTAATCGGCATCGGGCCCCGCCGCCTCGGCTGCAGCAACGTTGCGCGCGGCCACGTCGAGTGCAGCGCGCGATGCATCCATACCGGCGGAAGCTGCATCGAGCAGCGCGATCGTCATTTTGCGACCGACTTGATTGCTTCGAAACGCGCACGCACGGCGCTTAAGAGCGCTTCGGTAAAAATCGCGGCCTGGGCCGTCTGCGCCATCGCCGAGTCGGCGGACCGGCCAAGGCCGCCCGCATTGGCGCGTGCGAAATTCCCTTGCGCCTCGCGCAGCTGCGTGCGTGCGCTTGCGAATGCATCGCGAAGAGAAAGGCCTACATCGAACATAGCGCGATGCTAGCAAGCGCATATAAGCAGAACGCGTACCGCACGTGAACACCGCGTTATCTGAGAGTCGGATGAGTAACGAGTTAGCTAGCGGTGACGAGCGGGTAAGAATCCTGTGAAACCCCGACAGGCGGTCCGTGGGCGCAGCGCCGGCTGGGCTATAATTCTGAGCATGTCTCAGTCAAAAGAAGGAGGAGCAATGCGAGTCAAAAGATCGCTCTCCGCAATTATCGTAACCATATTTCTCGGCGCCATGCCGCTGGCCGTGCCGTTGGCGGCGTCGGCGCAAGTCAGCGTTGGTGTCGGTATCGGCTTCAACATCGGTACGCCGCCGCCGCCGCTGCCGTACTACACGCAGCCGCCGGCTCCGTTTGCCAACGCTATTTGGACGCCCGGCTACTGGGCCTGGGGTCCGGCCGGATACTACTGGGTTCCGGGAACGTGGGTCCAACCGCCCTCGGTAGGACTCTACTGGACGCCCGGTTATTGGGGCTATACGAACGGCGCCTATGCCTGGAACGCCGGGTATTGGGGACCGCAAGTGGGCTTCTACGGCGGAATTAACTACGGCTTCGGTTACTTCGGTACCGGCTTCGTGGGCGGATTCTGGTCCGGCGGCGCCTTCAACTACAATACCGCGGTCATGAACGTGAACCGCACGGTCGTCCGCAACGTCTACAACAAGACGGTTATCAATCGAAACGTCTGTAACAACTGCCGGCGCGTCGCCTTCAACGGCGGCCGGGGCGGCATCAACGCTAGGCCGACGTCCGCGCAAATGGAAGCGCGACGCCGCGGCATTGCCGAAACGCCGTTGCAGCGGATGCACGAACGCGACGCCTCGCTAGACCGCTCGCTGGCCGCGCGCGTAAACCACGGGCACCCGCCGGTCACGGCGACGCAACGGCCGATTAACAATCCGAGATCGCTTCCGCACTTCGAGGCGGTACGCGATCAGGATCGCATGGCCGCACAAGCCGACGTACGCCACGGCAACGTGAACGCATCCACGCATCAGAACGCCTCAATGCATCAAAGCGCATCAATGCATCAAAATGCATCGATGCATCAGGGCGCAGCCGCGTCGCACAACACTACGACGCAGCATCGCAACAACCAGCCGTCGTCGGGCACGTTGCACTCCAACGAACGCTCGCAGACGACGACCCACAGCAATGTGCCGCCGCAGAGCGCGCACACGAATACGCAAATGCACACGAACACGCAGATGCACTCGCAATCGTCAGGCAACAACATGCACGGTAACGCCGGAATGTCCGGAGCGCACCCGAGCAACAACAAGCCGCCGAGCGGATCCATGCAGGCCCATCCTCAGGGAAACAAACCGCCGAACGGCAACGGCAAGAACAAGCCGCCTCGGCATTAAAAAGCGGCTAGAATCCAAGCGAGCACCCGGGCAACCGGGTGCTCTTCTTTTAGGATATAATCTACCCACATCGCCTTTCATAAGGGAGAGAGTCAGTGCGAATGACCAAGTCAATCTACGGAATTATTGCCGCGGTCCTTATCGCGGCCGTGCCGATTGCGGCGCCGGCGCAGTTTAGCATCGGAGTCGGCTTTACCGTCGGCGTACCGCCGCCGCCGATGCCGGTGTACTCGCAGCCGGTCGCGCCGTATCCGAACTATATGTGGACGCCGGGCTACTGGGCTTGGGGTCCGGCCGGATACTACTGGGTGCCGGGAACGTGGGTCGCCCCGCCGTCAGTCGGCATGTATTGGACGCCCGGTTACTGGGGTGCCACGGGCGGTGGTTACGGTTGGAATGCGGGCTATTGGGGTCCCAGCGTCGGCTTCTACGGCGGCATCAACTACGGCTTCGGTTATCCCGGCACCGGTTTCTACGGGGGCGCGTGGAACGGCGGCAACTTCGCCTATAACACCGCCTATGCCAACGTGAACAAGACCATCGTGCACAATACCTACAATAAGACCGTCATCAACAAGAATGTCTGTAACAACTGCGTCAGTTACAACGGTGGAAAGGGCGGGACTCCCGACAAGCCGACCCCATCGCAGATCAATGCTCGCAAGAATGGAAAGGCGCCGACCACTGCGCAGAAGCAACAGGCGACCATCGCGAGCCAGGATCGCAATCAACTGGCGTCCGTCAACAAAGGTAAGCCGACGTTGGCCGCATCGCAAAAGCCGTTCAGCGACACGAACAAGCCGAGGGACTTCGCGCCCGTTACGGCCGCCGACAAGCAGAACGCGCAAAAGATGAACCAAGGCAATGCCGGCGCACCGGCGCACCAAGCGCCGACCACGCAGAATAAGCAGCAGCAGCAAATGCACGCGGGGCAGCAGCAGCAATCGCAGCCGCATCACAACCAGCAGCAGCAAGGGCAAATGCAAGGCGGCCAGCAGCAATCGCAGCCGCACCACAGGCACAACGCCGGAACGCCGCCGCAGGGTACAACGCAGGGAAACCCCGGCGGGGGCAACCCGCCGGGCGGCGGCAAGCACGGACATAAGGGGCAAAACCCGCCGCCGAGCAGCGGCCAGCCGCCGCTACTTTAGCGCGCGATCGGAAGGCCGCTCGAGTCGAGCGGAACGCCAAGCATCAGCCGGGTCACTTCGTCGTAGTTTGCGACTCCCGAAGCGACCCGGTTACTCTTGAGATATGCGTTGTACGTGCGCCACGACCAGTGCGCGAGCAGCGTGTTGATGTGGCGCCCGTTGCGCCTGCGCAGCGCGGCGAAATCTTCCCATACCAACGGCACGAACTCGCGATGCGCGTACCGCCTCTTCTGCGGCAGATAAAGAAAGAGCTCGAACCAGCCGGAGTACCGGATCGCGGGATCGGGCGAGCGCAGACAGCTCACGATCGCGAGGTAGTTCGCCTCGTCCTCGCGAGCGTAGGCCGCAACGTGACTCCACTCGTGTGCGTAATCGAAGGGCCGCTCGAACCACAGTAAATCCGATGCAAGTGCTACGTTGAGAGTGAGCGGATTGATGAAGCCGCTCGTTCCGGTCGCCACCATGAAGGGGTCGGCGACCGTCGGCTTCGCATCGCCGACCGCTGGTTCCCAGGCGTTGCCCGCGCGCTTCACGGCCGGAAGCCAGGCGACGCGCAGCACCTCGCGATCGAGCGGCACGCCGGCGCGAGCGTGTGCCGCCGCGGCGAGGGCGTTCATCTGCGCCATCGCTCGGGCGCGCAGCGCGGCCGCATTTTGCGGCGTCACTCGATTAGCATCGAACTGCGTGCGCGATTCGATGGGATTGCGCGCGTAATTCCAGCCCCAGCTCAGCTCGAACCACACCGCGTAGATCCCCGCAATCGCAGCGACGGTCAGCAGCAGCGCAACGCTATCCTTGCCGCGTTTGCGGCGTAGGCGGACGAAGACGACGACTCGCCAAACGATCGCGGCAACGCCGGCGAGCGCGGCAACGTCGCCGAGCGACCAAGGCAACGGATTGGTGATGGTGTGCGCGACGTGCTCCCATTGCGGATACGCGCCGTTGACGTACGCGCGCTCGATCCAATCGGCGGGAGGCTGCCAGAGCAATGCGACGGCGCCCAGCGCGATCGCAACGAGCTTGCTAAGGGTCTTTAGCGTTTGCTGTACTGGAATCGCTTACGGGCGCGCTTGCGGCCGTACTTTTTCGATTCTTTTTCGCGCGGATCGCGCGTGAGGAAGCCGTTCTTACGAAGCGTCTCCTTGAAGCTCTCGTCGATGGCGAGCAGCGCCCGCGCGATTCCGTGGCGAATCGCACCGGCCTGGCCGGTCACACCGCCGCCTTCAGCTTTAACGCGGACGTCGAATCGCGCACCGCTCTGCGTCGCTTCGAGCGGCTGGCGTACGATCTGAATGAGCTGCGGACGCGGGAAGTATTCGTCGACCGGTTTGCCGTTTACGGTTATGACTCCCTGACCGAGGGAGAGCTTCACGCGCGCAACCGCGCGTTTTCTGCGGCCGGTCGATTGTATGGCGTCGACAGCTTGATCCAATGCGGCTCCTACGATACCGAAGAGAGCGGCGCAGGCTTCTGCGCCTCGTGCGGGTGGCTCGTACCGGCGTAGACGCTCAGTCGGCGCAGTTGCGCGTCGCGCATTCGATTCGTCGCTAGCATGCCGCGAACGGCCTTCTCGATGAGACGCTCGGGATGTTTTTCCGCGATTTCACGCGCCGATTGGACTTTGAGACCGCCGGGATAGTTGCTGTGGCGATAGTAGAGCTTCTGGGTCCACTTCTTGCCGCCAAGTTCGATTTTCTCGGCGTTGATCACGATGACGTGATCGCCGTCGTCGACGTGCGGGGTCCAGGTTGGCTTGTGTTTGCCGGAGAGGGCACGCGCAATGCGCACCGCAAGCGTGCCGAGGCGTTCTCCAGCCGCATCGACGACGTACCAGCGGTGCTCCGTCTCAGCCGTCTTCTGCTGATAGGTGCGCACAACCAAGGTATCTTACGGGGAAGCTTGGGGTCGCGTCAAGCGCCGAAGATGGGCGGCTCCGCAAACGAGTCATAACCGTCGGCATAGCGGACGCCGGCCAGGTAGAGGCCCTGGGGCGACGCAGTGGGGCCGGCAGCCGCTCGGTCGTGTGCCGCCAGAATGCGAGGGATGTCTGAGGGGTCCCGGCGGCCGGTCCCGCACTCGATCAACGTCCCCACGATGGTGCGGACCATGTGGTGAAGGAAGGCGTCCGCCGTGACCTCGATCCGCACCAAATCGCCGGCTCGGCGAAAGTTGATGTGGCGCAGGTCGCGGACGGTGCGCTGCCCGGGCGGCGCCGCTGCGAACGATCGGAAATCCGACTCGCCGATGAGAGAGGCGGCGCCGGACCGCATCGCCTCGAGGTCGAGCGGCTGACCCACGAAGAGCGTGTAGCGCGACAGCAGCGCGCTCGGATGCGGGCGGCAGAGAATCGCGTAGACATACGTGCGTTCGCGAGCATCGAAGCGCGCCGAGAAACCATCGGCGACGACGGTCGCTTCGCGGACCGAACAGTCCGCCGGCAGCAGGCCGCGCAGTGCGAGCACGAGCCGGTCGAACGGAAAATTACGCTCGCTCGCGCACGATACGACTTGCCCGCTAGCGTGCACGCCGGCGTCCGTGCGTCCCGCACCCGTCACTTTGATCGGCTCGGCAAAAAGCTGCGAGAGCGCACGCTCCAGCGTGCCCGCGATCGTGCGCGCTTGAGGCTGCCACTGGAAACCGGAGAAATTAGTCCCGTCGTATTCGACGGTAAGACGCAGCGTCGTCAGAGGTCCGCACCATCAGCCGTGTTGGCGCTGCAGCGGGAACAGCATCACGTCGCGAATCGAGCGCTGCCCCGTCAACAGCATCATGAGCCGGTCTATGCCGATTCCGATTCCGGCAGTCGGCGGCATACCGTATTCGAGCGCGCGCACGTAATCCCAATCCGGCTCGGGGATTTCTTCGTTGCCGCCGGCGCGTTCGGCGATCTGCGCGGTGAATCGTGCGCGCTGATCGTCGGGATCGTTGAGCTCGGTAAAGGCGTTGGAGATCTCCATGCTCGCGCAGAAGAGCTCGTAGCGATCGACGATATCGGGATCGTCGGCCCGGCGCTTCGCCAAAGGCGAGATGACGACCGGGTACCCCGTGACGAACGTCGGCGCCGTCAAGTTGGGCTCGACGACGCGCTCGAAGATTTTGTCGAGCGCGTGTCCGTGCGACGGCGATGCCGGCACTCCCAGCTCTTGAAGAATTTCGGCTGCGCCGCCGGCATCGAGGAGGCGTTCGCGCGTGTATGCCCCCTCGCTGAAGCGCGCCATGGCATCGAGATATTCGAGGCGTGCGAACGGCCGCGCGAACGAGATGGTGGCGCCCTCGTAGGCGAGCTCCGAACCTCCGTCGGTTGCAATCGAAGCCAGATGAGCGATCAGCGCTTCGTTGAACTCCATCATGTCCGAAACGTCCCAATACGCCGCGTAGAGTTCCAGCATGGTGAACTCGGGGCAGTGCGTCGTATCGATGCCTTCGTTTCGAAAAATACGGCCGATCTCGTAGACGCGTTCCATTCCGGCTACGATCAGACGCTTGAGGTTCAGCTCCGTCGCGATGCGCAGCTGCATGATCCGGTCGAGTGCATTGCAATGCGTCACGAACGGCTGCGCGGCCGCGCCGCCGGCGATGTGAAGCAGCGTCGGCGTCTCGACTTCGTAGAAGCCGTGCCCGTCGATGAAACGGCGCATCTCGGCGATCAAGCGGCTGCGGGCAATCAATACGTCGCGCGCCTCGGGGTTGACGATGAAATCGACGTAACGCTGGCGGTAACGTTTCTCGACGTCCTGCAAGCCATGCCATTTGTCCGGCAGCGGCATCACGGCTTTGGCGAGGACGGAAAATGAGGTGACGTGCAGCGTCAGCTCGCCCATTTTTGAGCGGAACATGTAGCCGCGCACGCCGATGAGATCGCCGCGGTCGAGCTGCGCCCAATCGGCGAAAGCCGCTTCTCCGAGCTCGTCCTTGCGGACGTAGATCTGCATCTTTCCGGTGCGGTCCGCGAGATCCGCGAAGCTGGTCTTGCCCATCGTGCGCTTGGTGAGCAGACGTCCGGCAACGTTCCAGCCCTCTGCGGCCGCGTCCTGACCGGGAACGAGGAAGCCGTAGCGTTCGAGGAGCTCGGCCGTCGTCGCTTCGACTTCGAAACGGCGCACGGCAAACGGATCGTTCCCCCGAGAACGCAAAGCGGCCAGATTTTCACGTCTGGCCGCAACGAGCGCCGCTTCGGTCTTTCCGAGTTCGTCCAATAGTTACGAAGCTTTCTTTGCGGCCTTTTTCGGCGAGCTGCTCTTGATCGATTCGATCTTATACTTCACCAGTCCGCGGGGCGTTGCGACGTCAACCGTCGCGCCCTTCTTGTGCCCGATCAAAGCGCTGCCGAGCGGCGATTCGTTCGAGATTCGCCGATTCGGCGGGTCGGCTTCGGCCGAACCAACGATTGAGAACTCGTACGTCTCGTTGTTCTTGAGGTCTTTGACCTTTACGACTGCACCAAGATGCACTTCGTCGGCCGCGTATTCCGATTCGTCGATGAGTCGCGCGTTGCGGATCATCGCCTCCAACTTGAGAATACGGCCTTCAATGAAGGCTTGCTCTTGCTTTGCGTCTTCGTACTCCGCGTTCTCGCTCAAATCGCCGTACTCTTTGGCTTGGCGAATGCGGTCGTTCACCTCGCGCCGATGGACGCTTTTGAGCTCGTCGAGCTCGTGCTCCAACTTCGCAAGTCCTTCGGCGGTAAGTACGATCTCCTTTTCGTTCAACTATGGATCCTCGAAGGGGCACTCATGGCGAGGAGCCCCTAAGCATTTTGTGTGGCGTCTGCAACGCTGGCGCGGTTTGTTCTGAAGGGGCCGGTCGAACCCTTCTCCGCCCGCGCCGGTCGGAGTATACCCGCTTGCTGTACGCCCAAACGTTAAATACCTTACCGCCAAGCGCCGAAGGCGCGCAGTCCTGAGCGAGGCGCATGGCGCCGAGTCGAAGGGTCAGGACGATAATGTCAAGTCAACGACGCGCGGGTTCAGATTCAGCGCGTGCAAGAGCCGCTCGTAATCATCGGGCACGACCTCGCTCCAACGCTTGCCGAGCAACGCCAATAGCGCGGCCTCCAGCACGTTGGTTCCGAACGAGCGCCCGCCGATGTCCGGCGTCGTTGTGACGAGCAGCTTAACGCCGCGCGACGCGAGCTCGCCGAGGTTCGCCTGCGTGACGGTATTGGTCAAAACAATCTTGCCGTCGAGCCGCTCGGGCATGTATTGCCGCATGAAATGAAAATCGCCGGCAATGATCTCCGCCTGTTCGTAGTATTGCGGATACTTCGGCTCGGGCGGTTTCTCTTGTTTCTTGCCGGTCGGATAGAAAAATTGGAACGGCAGCTTGCACGCGTCGGGAAGATACTTTTCCGCCATAGTTTCGAACTCGTGCAGATCGCGCACCGGGATGTCTTTGTCCAGCGCGAAAATAAAATCGCCGAAGAGAACGTCTGCGCCCGCTTCGACGAAAGCTTGCGCCATGCCGAAGCGATCCAGCGCGCTGACCATCAAGACGCGCCGCCCGCGCAAATCGATCCCGAGCTCGTCCTGCATGAAGGCGACGGCCTTGCGCTCGAGCGTATTCTTAAGGCCGCTGCCGTCCACTACTGGCGTTACTTTTGCAGCGTCGAGGAGCCGCACGCCGTCACGCAATGCATAGCGATGGCGGCCCGCATAGAGATAAACGTCGATCCCGCCCAAGCCGATCGCATCGACTTTTCCGTCGAGATCGCGGACCTTCGCGATTGCGGCATCGAGCTTCCCATCCATGCCGATGCGCGAAATGTCAAACTCCTCGCCCATGAAAGCGACCTGCGCGCGATGGTCGCGGCTGCTCGATCCCAGTGAAACCGAAACCACTTTCTTCATTGGCGCACCGTGGCAGCGATCCGTGTCGCGGCGATTTTTTCGGGCGTGATTGCTGCGTCGAACGCGCGCATGTCCGCAAGCTCGAATCCGCAGCATTGCGCCATATCGGCAATTTCGATTACCTTTGCAAGCTCGATGCCGCGTCCGAGCGTAAACGGTTCCAAGCGTCCCTCGAGCGCCAGAATCATGGTTTCGCTCATGCATGCGAGCGCCGTCCGCGCGGGAAGGTTCAAATCGAACTCCGTACCGGGTTCGCGCACGCGCTCGAATCGCGGACTCCCCGGCACGACCATGTTGCCGCCTTCAATCACCAAGACGTCCGGACGCTGCGCAGCGACGTTTCGCGAAACGTCGTGCGGCAGCGAGAGCTCGCAGACGACGGCGCCGGCTTGAAGATCCTGCGGTTGGATGACGTCTTGCGTCGACGTGGTTGCCGTCAAAACCAACTGCGCGCGGGATACGGCCGCCGCGACGTCGGTGGTGTATTCGCTTGCGCACGTCAAGCTTGCAGAGACCGATTCGTGAAACTTGCGCAATCGCGTCTCGTTGCGCGCAACCAGGATGATCCGCGCGACGTTGGGAGCGATTAAACGGGCGCAGGCGCTTCCGATCGAGCCGGTCGCGCCGATCACGACCGCCGTCGACGAACCGGCGTCGAGTCCCATTTCCCGAGCGCCGCGAAAGAGACTCTGTACGCCCGCCGCGATCGTCAAGGAGTTGCCGGTCGTGACCGGGATCGGCGAGCGCTCGTTGATCGTGATACCGGCATCGCCTACGACTGCGGTAAACGCGCCGAGTCCCGCTACGTGTGCGCCCAGCTCCGCGCCGATCTCAATCGCTCGTAAGACGCGCCGATAGACCTCTTCGCGAGGAAATTCGACGAGCTGCTGCGGGAGTAGCGGAGCCGCAACGAACCAACCTTCGGTCTCGCGTCCGTCGGGCGTGCGAACGCCCGTCACGTGCACCGCCGCGTACGACGGCATCCATTCCATGATTTTGCGCAGGATCGGCTCGCCCTTACCCTTTGCGCCTGGTTCGTAACGCGCAATGTCGTCGAACGAAAGCGGATGAATGACGAAGCAAAACTTGTTCATCCGCTTTCCCGCTCCGCTTCGCGCTTGAGTGCTTCCAGCATCATCTCGCTGTTCTCGCGCACCTTCTTCTCCAACGTCGGACCGATCAGCTCGGCAAGCGTCGGCACGCCAAAATCGTAGTCGACGCCGAGCACGACGTGGGTCACTCCGTCGCGATGCTCGAACGTCCAGCTCCCTTCGAACTTGTCGAGATCGCCTTCGATGAGTTCGTAATCGATGCGCAGCGCCGCATCGTCGAAACGGTCTTCTTCCGTCCATTCGATCGGCGCTTCTTCCACCAGCGTCTTCCATCGCGAAACGACGCCGGCAGGCGTGCGTTGGAGAATCGTCACGGTTTCCACGTCCGGCATGAACTGCGGAAATCGTTCCTGATCTTTGGCCAGCTCGTAAACGCGGCGTGCGGGTGCGGCGACGGCAACTCTGCTCTCGACATACGGCATGCGCGGCTTACAAAGTACCCAGTTTTTCAAACGCCGTAGCGACGCCGGCTCGCAGTGCGTCGAGCGCGCGATCGACTTGCTGCGCGCTCACGATCAACGGCGGCTCGAGTCGAATGACGCGCTGCGCATTGAGCGTCCAGGCCGCGGTCACGCCGTGCTTGAGCATTTCGGGAATGACCCAGCCGCCGTAACCTTCGCTGGTCAGCTCGACGCCGACCAAAAGTCCGAGCCCGCGCGCCTCGCGCACGACCGCCGGATATTGGGCCGCAATCGTCTGCGCGCCGCGCAAGAGCTGCTCTCCACGATCGCGCGCCGCCTGCACGAGTCCCTCGTTTTCCAAAACGTCCATTGCTGCCAGCGCGGCCGCGCACGCGAGCTCGTTGCCGCCGAAGGTCGAGGTATGCAGCAGCGGAGCGCGTCCGAACGCGCGGTTCCAGAGTTGCGCACGCGCGATGAAGGCGCCCACGGGAACGACTCCGCCGGAGAGACCTTTGGCAAGCGTCATCACGTCGGGAACGACGCCGTCGCGCTCGCAGGCGAACCGATAGCCGCAGCGCCCGAGCCCCGTTTGAACCTCATCGGCAATGAAGAGTGCGCCGGTTGCATCGCACGCTGCCCGCACCGCGGTAAGATACTCCGGCGGCGGAACGTGCACGCCGCCCTCACCCTGCACCGGCTCGACCACGAGCGCCGCAGCATCGCGCAAAATGTTTTCGAGCCCTTCCGTCTGGCCGTACGGCACGCAGACCGAATCGGCCAAGAGCGGTCGAAACGGCGTTTGAAACGTTTCGCGTCCGCTGACCGAGAGCGCGCCGAGAGTCTTGCCGTGAAAGGCATCTTCGGTGCCGACGATCGTCGCGCGGCCGGTCGCGGCGCGCGCGAGCTTGATCGCGCCCTCGATCGCTTCGGTTCCGCTGTTGCACCAAAACGAAACCTGCAGATCGCCCGGTGCGAGCTCGGCGAGCCGCCGCGCCGCGCGTCCGAGCAGCACGTTGAACATCGTTTTGCCCGAGAGCGCGATGCGATCGAGTTGATCGTGCACGGCCGCGACGACGTGCGGATGCGAGTAGCCCAGCGTAAAGACGCCGTATCCGCCGGCAAAATCGAGATACGGCTTTCCGGTGTGATCCCAGATCGTACATCCGCTCGCGCGCACTTCGACGGGCGATCCGGAGAGTTTCATCACGCGCGCCAGCGGCGGATTGACGAACTCCTTGTAGTTTTCGTAGACTTCCGCGGCAAGCTCTTGCGGCGTCGCCGCGCCATAGAGATCCTCGCGCTGATCGATCATGCGGCCAACGCTTGCGATTCGACGCGCGCGATCGTCTCTTCGACGACGTCAAGGGTTTCGTTCGCGCCCTCGATGCGCATGATGCGTTCGCGCAGCATCGCCGCACCCGGTATGCCTTTGAGGTAGAGCGCGATGTGTTTGCGCATCTGAGGGACGGCACGGGCTTCGCCCAGTTCGTCGACCATGGCGCGATAATGAACGATCGCGAATCGTAACCGATCGGTCGGCGACGGAAGCGGCCGCGCTTCGCGCCCTTCCATCAAGTCGGCGATCTGGGATATGAGCCACGGGTTTCCCAACGTAGCCCGCCCGAGCATGATCCCGTCCACGCCGCTGGTCTGCATGCGCCGCATCGCGAGGTGCGCGTCGTCCAGATCGCCATTGCCGATTACCGGAATATCGATCGCACGTTTGAGCCGCGCGATGTGCTCCCAGTCGGCGCTGCCGCGGTAGAACTGTTTTGCCGTGCGCGCGTGAAGCGTTACGGCTTGCACGCCGGCGCACTGCGCGCGCCGCGCGACGTCGACGTAGACGAGCGCGTCCTCACTCCATCCTAGCCGCATCTTCATCGTCACCGGAACGTCGACGGCCGCAACGACGGCGCGCATGATCTCCTCGCAGCGATCGGGATCGCGCAGGCACGCCGAACCTCCATTCGTCTTCGTCACCTTCGGCGCGGGGCAGCCGAAATTGATATCGACGATGTCCGCTCCGCACTCGCGTACGAGCCGTGCGGCCATCGCCATGGTCGACGGATCGTCACCCCAAAGCTGCGTGGAAACCGGCTTCTCGAGCCCGTGCTGATCGATCATTTCCATCGTCCGCCGGCTTCCATACTTGAGCGCGTTCGAAGAGACGAATTCGGTCACCGTAAGGCCGAGTCCGAAGGGGCGATAGAGCGCGCGCATCGTCCGATTCGTCACACCCGACATCGGCGCCAGAATCAACGGCGGCCAAATGTGGAGCGGGCCGATTTTTAGCGGTGCGCAGGGCATAGACTCTGACACTAGCATGTCCGGGCGAAGAGCTCCAACCCCACCAGACTTAAATGCGGATCGACCGCGTCGATGACGGGCGTCTGCTTGGCAACGATTTCGGCGAGACCGCCCGTCGCGACGACCTTCGCATCGACGCCCATTTCGCGGCGCATTCGACCCACGATCGCTTCGGTTTGCCCGGCGAAGCCGTAGACGATTCCGCTCTGAAGCGCATCGGTCGTATTACGCCCGATCGCCCGGGCGGGCGCTTGGAGGGCGATTTGCGGCAGTTTCGCGGTCTTTCCGATGAGTGCGGAAATCGAGACGATGATGCCGGGCGCGATCGCGACGCCGAGGTACCGCGCGTCACCGGAGATTGCGATAAAGACCGTCGCGGTTCCAAAGCTGACGACGACGAGCGGCGCGCCGAAACGCTCCACTCCGCCAATGGCCGCCGCGACGAGATCGGCGCCCACTTCCGCCGGATTCTCCGTCGCGATCGCCATCAAGCCTTGGCTCTCGGGTTTCAAGAACCGCGCCGTCGCGCCGAAGAAACGCTTACACGCCGTTTCGAGCACGGGATCGAGCGGCGGAACGACGCTTGCTATCGCCACCGCGTCGATAGCCTCGACGCCGATCTTACTCGTCGCAAAGAGCTGCGTGAAAAATACGCCGTATTCGTCGGGCGTCCGGCGCAGTTCCGTCGTCACGCGCCACGTTTGCTTGAGATCCGCGCCCTCGAAGCAGCCGAGTTTCGTTTCGGTGTTGCCGACGTCGATAGCTAAGAGCACGCCGTCAGCTCCTCAATTGCATCGAGCAGCCGCGCGGCCAGCTCGTCCTTGCGAGCGGTTCCGAGCTCGCGTCGTCCATCGTCACCCCAAAGCAGAACGAGCGAATTCTCTCCGGTGCCGAATCCGCGCTCGTTGCGGACGTCGTTGACGGCGATTGCATCGAGGTGTTTGCGCCGCAGCTTCTCGCGCGCTCGCACTTCGTGATCGTCGGTTTCGGCGGCGAAGCCCACGAGGAACGAGGAACCTTTGCGCTCGCCGAGCGCGGCTAAAACGTCGGGATTCGGCGCAAGCTGCACGTCGATACCTTCGCCGGTCTTGTGCAGCTTCGATGCCGATACGTGAGCCGGACGCCAGTCCGCGACGGCGGCGGTTGCAATGATAACATCGGCACCGGCGGCGTGGCTCAACGCCGCATCGTACAGCTGCTGCGCGGTCGTCACGCGCACGACGTCCACGCCGGCGGGCGCTTCGAGCAAGGTCGGCCCGAGCAGTAGCGAGACGGCCGCGCCTCGCCGTGCCGCTTCGGCCGCCAGTGCGATCGCCGTTGCGCCGGTCGACGCGTTGCTCAAAAACCGCACGGGGTCGAACGGCTCGCGCGTCGGTCCGCCGGTAATCGCGACGCGCTTGCCGCGCCAACGCTGTTTGCGCGCGAGCGCGCGCTCCAGCGCCTCGACGAGCCGCTCCTCCGCCGCCAAGCGTCCCACGCCGCGCTCCCGTTCGGCGAGAAATCCGCGCTCGGGATCGACGAACTCATACCCTCGCGTGCGCAGCGCCTCGATATTCGACTGCGTCACGGGATCGGCATACATGGCATCGTTCATTGCCGCAGCGAGGATGCACGGTATGCGCGCGGCGAGCAGTGCCGTCGTCAAAAGATCGTCGGCGATTCCCGCCGCGAGTTTTGCAATCAGATTGGCAGTAGCCGGCGCGACGAGCGCGACCTGGGCTTCGCGTATCAGACGAATGTGAGGAATCCGCTCGGGCGCATCCCACAGCGATCCATAGACCGGTCGCGCGGTCAACGACGAAAACGTAAGCGGCGTGATGAAGCGTTCGGCCTCCGCCGTCATGACGACGTCGACGACCGCGCCGCGCTGCACGAGCGTGCTCGTGAGCGCAGCCGCCTTATACGCCGCGATGCCGCCGCTCACGCCCAAAAATATGCGCGCGCCGTTCATTGCGTAATCCATAAATTGTCGATGAGCCGCGTGGTGCCGAAGCGCGCCGCGGCGATCACGAACGCCGGCGGCACGAGCCGCTCCGCCGGTGCGAACGTGCTGCCGTCGACCACGTCGAGATACTCGAGCGTCGCGGCCGCGCTCAGCGCCGCAGTGCCGGCGGCGAGCGCGTCGCTTTTGCTTTTACCCGCTTGCAGCGCGTCGCGCACCGTCAGCAGCGCTGCGTAGAGCGTCGGAGCTTGCGCGCGCAGCTGCGCGTCGAGATACGCGTTTCGGCTCGAGAGCGCCAAGCCGTCGGACTCGCGCACGGTCGGGACGATCTCGATCTCGTTGCGAAAATTCAAATCGGCGACCATTCGGCGAAGCACGATCGCCTGTTGCGCGTCTTTCTGACCGAGAAAAAGGACGTCCGGGCACACGATGTTGAGCAGCTTTGCGATCACCGTCGCGACGCCGCGAAAATGTCCCGGCCGGATTGCTCCCTCGAAGGTCGTCGCAATCGCCCCGACGTCGACGGTCGTTGCGAAACCGGCGGGATAGATCGCGGCACCGTCCGGCACGAAGACCGCGTCGACACCGGCATCTTCGAGCTTTTGCAAGTCACGCTCGCGGTCGCGCGGATACGTCGCCAGATCTTCAGAGGGTCCAAACTGCAGCGGGTTGACAAAAATCGACGCAGCCACGGCGGCGCAGCGTTCCCGCGCCCGGCGCACGAGAGCCAGATGCCCCGCGTGAAGCGCTCCCATAGTCGGGACGAATCCGAAGGGCCGGGGCGACGCCGCGAAGAGCTCGCGTGCACGCGCAACCGTCTCCGCGACTTCCACGGCGAACTCTCGTTAGCGCCCGGGAACCACTACGCGCGCGTCACGCGCAGGATGGTACGGCCGACGATGAACGGAACGCCGAACGGCAGCGGCACCTCCCCGACGACCGGTTGGCCGCCGAGGCGCGTGCCGTTGCGGCTGCGCAGGTCGACCAGCCGTATCGAACCGCCGTCGATCTGAAGACGAGCGTGACGCCGCGAGACGTATCGATCGAGCGCCAGGCAAGCCTGCGCGAGCGCGTCGTCGCGACCGATCGTGATCTCGCGTTCGAACGGCCAGGTCTTACCGTCGAGCGGCCCGCTAAGCACTTCGAGCAGGTACATGGCCGCCAGCCCTTCTCTAGGTGCTCCGGGCGCCTCCTGGCGGCGTATCCCGGCGCCCCGGCCTAACAAATCCAGCCGAGTAGGCCGATTACTATGAATACAGATGAAAGACCGAATTGACGAGCTGCTCGAGCTCATCGAAGCTGAACCCGAGCACTTGCAAACGGCTGAGCTCCTCAACGCACGCGCCGTCCTCCAAAGTCTCGTCGGAAAAACGATCGCTGCCGCGGTGGTCGACGACCGCCGGGTTGCCGTGACCACCGCCGACGGCGGCCGCTATTATTTCTACGGATTCCTCGGCTTCGAGCAGCCGGCGTAACTAGAACGACGCGCAGGCTTTCGCCGCGAAGAGCGCGCCGAGATACGCATGCGCCGCCGTAACGCCGCCCTGAACGTAGACTTCATACGGCGGTCGCAGCGGAGCATCGCACGAGAGCTCGATGGTCGCGCCGGTAATGAAGGCACCCGACGACATCAGCACGGGGTCTGCGTAGCCCGGTACCTCACCGGGCTCGGGACGAAAACGCGCGTTCAGCGGCATCGCCGCCTGCATTCCCTCCGCAAAACGCTGGAGCAGCTCGCGCGACCCCAGCGCAATAGCCTGTACGATGTCCGTGCGCGTCTCTCCGCATTTGGGATCGACCTCGTAGCCGAGCGTTTCAAAAAAGGCCGCGATGAAGTCGAGTCCGCGCAACGACTGTTCGACGACCAGCGGCGCGAGGAATAGTCCTTGAAAGAGCGCGCGTCCGAACCCCAGCGTGGGACCGACGCGATCGCTCAAACCGGGAGCGTAGATGCGCGCGGCGACGCGCTCGACGAGATCGGCGCGGCCTGCGACGTACGCACCGGCAGGCGCGACCGAACCGCCCAGATTTTTAATGAGCGAACCCATCACCAAGTCGGCGCCGGCGTGCGAGGGTTCCCGCTCTTCGACCAGCTCGCCGTAGCAATTGTCCACGAGCACGT
This sequence comes from Vulcanimicrobiia bacterium, assembly GCA_024281075.1. Classification (GTDB taxonomy): domain Bacteria; phylum Vulcanimicrobiota; class Vulcanimicrobiia; order Vulcanimicrobiales; family Vulcanimicrobiaceae; genus Cybelea. Next base: position 3,186 of record JAMXLK010000042.1, on the reverse strand, counting down.
CCGCGCTCGGAGCCGCGCGCTTAACCGTCGCGATCGCACGCTCGCACTCGGCGAGCGATAACGATCGGCGCGGCGCATAGCCCCGGGAACGCTGAATGAAGACGGTCGCATCGCGCAGTTCTTCGAGCGCACGTGCGACGGCGGGGTGATCGATGCCGCCGTCGCCGGCTAGCGGGATCTCGCGGTAGCCGATCCCATCGCGCACGAGCGCGTGCGGCGCGTCGCAGATCGCATTGCGCAGCGTATCGTACGGCGCGCCGGAGATCGCGAGCAGCGTTCGTCCCGGCGGCGTGCTCGCGGCAATCGCCGCGACGATCGCGTGCGTGCCGCTCACGATCGAGATCCGTGCCAGCGCCCGTTGCGCTCCGAGCACTCGCGCCAGCAGCGATTCGTAACGTATGCGCGCCGCGTCGTCGTAGCCGTATCCCATCGTGCCGGTAAGATCGCTCTCGACGAGTCCTTCTTCGAGAAACGCCGCCAGCACGTTGATCGCAACGCGATGCTGCGCCTCGTACGAAAGCGCCGACGTACGCGCGTACGCATCGAGTGCGGCGTCGCGAATGCCGCCGCCGATTCCAAACCGCTCGCACATCTCCGCTATCATTTGGCGGCTACGTGCCGCTCGTACGCGCGCACGAACGGATACCAAATCACGGTGGCGAGCGCGATGTTGAACGCGACGAGTGCGAGCGCGCGCAAATCTTGCGTCGCGAGATACGTCGAGATGAACGTGGGAACCGATGACGGCACGTAAAACGCCGCACGCGCCACGAACCCTAAGGCAACCGCGGCATAGGTGACGGTGGCGAGCACGAGCGGCGCGCCGACGAACGGCAGGATGAAGTGCGGGTTGAAGACGACGGGGGCCGCGAATAGCAGCGGCTCGTTGAAATTGAAGAGTGCCGGCACGATCGTCGCGCGCCCGACGCGGCGCAGCCGCGGAACTTTGGAGATCGCGAGCAGCGCGGCCAACGGCAGCGTTGCGCCCGCGCCGCCCGGAAAAACGAAGAGAAACAGCGATACGACGACGATATACGGCAGTGCGACGTGCTGCGTAAAAGCATGCGTGTTCTGCATCTGCATCGTCAAATAGACGGGCGTAATGACCGCTGCCAGCATCGCCGGCCCGTGAACGCCCGCCGTCCACAGCACCGTTTCGATAACGACGATGACCATCAGCGCGAGATACGTGTCTCCGAGGCGCGCGATCGGGTGCAATGCGGCCGCGATCGCGGCCGGCAGCGATACGTGCAGCGCGGCGAGCGCGGCGAACGTTGCGATTGCCAGCAGTGCGCCGATATAATCAGCGGCAGCCGGCGGCGCGATTCGGCGCAGCGCGGCGATCCATGCCGCCGTAACGGCGCACGCCAAAATCGCGATGAAGAGTCCCGAAGGACCGAAGGCGCGCAAATACGCGATCGCATTCCCCTCAACCGGCCGCGGCAACGCCAGAATGAATCCGCCCACGCTGCCGAGCACCAGCGGAGCGAGCCGATATCCGGCGGCGCGCGCGAGCCGGACCGGGAGTACCGCGACGAGCGCGGCCGACATCACTCCGAAGGCCGGAAGCAGCGCCGAGGCCAGCCGCAATCCGAGCGGCTGCGCCGCTCCGAAGCCGGTGCGCAGCTCGATGCCCAGTATCGCGACGAACGCAGCGGCGAGCCCGATGAAGCTCCACGGCAATGCGTCGCGTACGGCGACAACAAAAGGAAACTCGCCGAGCCGGCGCATCGCCGGCGCGATGCGGGATTCGAAGGCGAGGAAGAGCTGAGAGGCTTTAGAGCCGGCGGACGACGGCCTCGACGCGACCGACGATCTCGACATCGCTCGCGTAGATTGGCGTCATCGTGCGATTCTCCGGCTGCAGACGCACCCGGCCGGCCTCGCGGTAGAAGCGCTTCACCGTCGCCTCACCATCGATCATCGCTACGACGATCTCGCCGTTCTCGGCGGTGCGCTGGGGCCGAACGAGGATCAAATCGCCATCTATGATGGCGGCATCGACCATCGAGTCGCCCTGCACGCGAAGCATGAACGCGTCCGACGCCCGCGGCACGAACCCGGGCGAGAACGCGAATTCGCCTTCAATATCTTCCTGAGCCGTGATCGGTACGCCCGCGGCAACCCGGCCGAGCACCGGCACGACCACAACGTCGGCGGCCGGCGGCAAGGAGCCGAAGCGCAACGCACGCGGTTTCGTCGGGTCGCGGGAGATGAGGCCGCGGCGCTCGAGGGATTTCAAATGGGCATGAATCGTCGAAGATGAGGAAAGACCGACGCGTTCGCCGATCTCTCGAACCGACGGCGGGTAGCCGTGCTCGGCAGTGAAGGCCCGGATGACCTCGAGAATGCGCTGCTGCCGCTCCGTGGCCGGTTTCTCCATCGTCTCTTTGCGCATAATCCTCCAGGCAGAGTGCCTACCATATGGCACTCACGCCGGGTACAACCCTACCATAAATACTCCGCCAAGGCAAACATACGTTCGAAACGCCTTGACACCCGAAGGCGGACGCATGCTAAAATATAGGGGACGAACAGGCGTTTGGCACTACATCTAGGGAGAGCGAAGATGATCGTACGACGAAAAAGGTTCACGCTGATGCCGGCCATCGCGCTCGCGGCTCTCGGTCTGATGGTGGCCCTCCCGACCCTTTCGAGCATGAGGCTCTACGCGGCGACGACGCAGCACTATGTCAGCATCACCGTGCAGCCGGGCGATACGCTCTGGTCGATCGCCTCCAGCCACGCCGCGCCGAGCGCCGACGTCCAGGAAGTCGTCGACCGGATCAGCGCCGCCAATCACTTGGCAAGCGGCTCCCTTCAGCCCGGCGAGCACCTCAGAATACCGCAGTAGTTATGCGCGCCTGGACGGCGCGCGTCTTGTCATCCTGAGCGGAGCGCCGGAGGCGCGAAGTCGAAGGGCGAAGTGGGCCCCCGTGATTTTGCGGTGGGCCTTTCTCTTTGTCTTTTGTGCCGTGGCCGGGTGCGGACCGGCTCTTCGCTCGACTTTGCCGCCCACGGATGCGGCGGCATCGTTCGACCCTTTGGTAACCGGCGCCGGCAAAATCAAACACGTCGTCTATATCGTTCAGGAGAACCGCAGCTTCGATGACCTCTTCCAGGGTTATCCGGGCGCCGATACGGTGTCGAAGGGAAAGAATTCCAAGGGCGCGACCATCACGCTCA
>JAMXLK010000041.1 GCA_024281075.1 Vulcanimicrobiia bacterium | reverse complement strand
GTCCGCGCCATGCCCGGCGTTGCCTTCAAGCGCGCGAGCAGCTCGTCCAGGTGTTGCGTCGAGCGGGTCACGACTTTGCAGAGAAAACTCTCTTCGCCGGCAACCGAGTGGATCTCGCAGATCTCCGGCATATCGCTGAGCCGGCGCGTGAACTCATCGTACGAGCAATCCGGAGTCGTATAGCAGCTCACAAAGGCCGTGAGATGAAGCCCGAGCCGCTCCGGATCGAGGTGCGCGCAGTACCCACGGATATAGCCCCGCTGCTCGAGCCGCTTGACGCGGTCGTGCACCGCCGGCGCCTTGAGCCCAACGAGCGACGCTAATTCCGTGAAGGTCGAACGCGCGTTGCGCTGCAACGCGTCGAGGATTGCGAGGTCGAGCTCGTCCAGCTCTTCATTGATCATCATCATATTCGACATAGGAGAGAATTTTGCCGAAGAATATTCGGCCATGCCACAATAACACCATAAATCCATTCGGCGCAAGACGCCTGCGATGGATTTTCTGTTTTTTGCCGGCGCTTCTCAGCGCGGGCGGCTGCTCGGTCCCTTTACGTGCTCCCCAAACGGCGGTCCGCTTCGACCTGGCCGCCGACCCGCACACGCTCAACCCGCTCTTCCTGGCGCCCGACGCGGCAGTCGTGGAGCTCCAAGTCGCGCGCCTCTCATTCGAGCCGTTCATCGACCTCGACGATCGCGGCCGCCCCCAGCCGGCGCTCCTTCGTGAAATACCGACGCTCCGCAACGGCGGGCTCTCCGCCGACGGGCGAACGATCCGCTTCCGTTTGCGCCGAGGCGTCGTATGGAGCGACGGCCGCCCGGTGACGGCCGCCGACGTGCTCTTCACGCTTCGAGCAATCCTGGACCCCCGCAATCCGGTTCGCTCGCACGAGGGATACGAGTTGATCGACCGGGCGCAATCACCGGACCCGCTGACCGTCGTCCTTCATTTGAAACGCACGTGGGCGCCGGCCGTCATGACGTACTTCTCATACGGCTTTTCGCCGCAGTTCGTGCTGCCTGCGCACGTGCTCCGTTCGCAAACGCCGCTCGATCGCGCGGCGTTCAATGCCGCACCGACCGTTGGCGACGGTCCCTATCGCTTTCGCTCCTGGAAACGCGGTGAAGGTTTGCGTTATGCGGCTAATCCGCGCTATTGGCGCGGCCTACCAGCCGTTCCCGAGCTGGTGATTCGCAGCGTGCCCAATCCGTCGACGAATCTGCTCTTGCTGCAGACCGGCGGACTCGACTGGAATCTCGTAGCGCCCGCGCAGATCGCGATCGTGCACGGCGATTCGCAGCTCGCGTTCGTGAACGTGCCGACGGCCGTCGTCGCAGGACTCGCGTTCAACACGGCGCGACCGCCGCTTGACGACGTGCGCGTGCGCAGGGCACTGGCGATGTCGGTCGACCGTCACGCGATATCGCGCAAGATCACGCTGGGTTTTTATCCCGTCACCAATATGATTCAGCCGCGCTTCTCATGGGCGTTCGATCCCACGGTGCGCCAGCCGGAATACGACCCCGCCCAGGCCGACCGGCTGCTCGACGACGCCGGCTGGCGACGCGCTGCGAACGGCACGCGCCGCCGTAACGGCGCGCCGCTGCATCTGACCTACGTTCAATTTCCGGAGACTGCGACCGGCGTGCGCGTTGCGACCGCCGTGCAAGCGGCGATGCGCGAGCGCGGGATCGACGTCGCGATCAAATCCGTCAGCAACGCGCAGCTCTTTCTTCCGCGAACCGGCGTGTTGGCGACCGGCGCTTTCGACCTCGCCTACGTGCCGTGGACCATGGGGGCGGATCCCGACGATTCCGCAGTGTTGGCGTGCGGCGGCGCTTCGAACTACATGCGCTGGTGCGATGCGCGCGTCGAGCGCCTCGAATCCGCAGCGTTGAGCGCGACCGAGCCCCGCGTGCGCAAACGACTGTACGGCGCGATCGCACGGATCGTTGCCGCGGACGTTCCGGTGCTCTATTTGTTCAACGCCGATTACGTGTATGCGTATCGCAAACGCTTGCACGGTTTCGCGCCGAACGCGTTCGTGCCGACGTGGAACGCGTATCGGTGGAGGTTGTAAAGCCGCAGCGTGCGAACGCTCGTTTTCGAATGAGCGCTCGAGCGACGAAGCCAGCGGCCTCATGATCGAGTTCTTCCTGCGGCGCCCGCATTTTGCCGGCGTGCTCAGCTTCATCGTGCTGCTCGCCGGACTCGTCACGATTCCAACGCTGGCGATCTCGCAATATCCGCAGATTTCGCCGCCGACGGTAACCGTGACGTCGCAGTATCCCGGTGCGACGGCGGAGATGGTGATGCGCTCGGTAACGACGCCTCTCGAGATCAACATCAACGGCGCCGATGGGCTGCAGTACATACAATCGTATTCCAGCGCGAACGGCACGAGCGTGATCACCTGCACCTTCAACCTCGGAACGGATCCGACGACGGATCAAACCAACGTCCAGCACGGCGTTGATTTGACGCTCGCGCAGCTCCCGCAGGCCGTTCAAAACCAAGGTGTGACCGTACAAAAGAGCTCCGGCAATATCACGCTTGCCGTGGCGATGCTGTCGACCAGCTCGGCGGTCTCAGACATTGCCGTCAGCAACTACGCCGACCTGAACGTCATCGAGAATCTCAAACGCGTCCCCGGTGTCGGTCAAGTCGCGGTGCTCGGAGACCGGACCTACGGCATGCGGATCTGGGTCGACCCGCACAAACTCCAGGCCAATAACGTCTCGCTCGATACGGTCATCAACGTTATCAAACAGAATAACGCCGACGTCGCCCCCGGGGCGATTGGCCAGCCGCCGACTACGGGAACGCAGCCGTTCCAAATTCCGATCTCGATCAACGGGCGGCTGCAATCACCCGAGGAGTTCAAGAAGATCGTCGTAGCGGCGCAGCCCAACGGCGGCTCCTTGCGGCTGGGAGACGTCGCGCAGGTGGAGCTCGGCGCGGAGAATTACATAACCTCGGCGCGTTACAACGGCCAAACGGCCGTCGTTCTTGCGATCGACGGCGAACCGACGGCGAACTCGCTTCAGATTTCCAGTAACGTGCGCGCAGCGATGGCGCGGATCGCGCAGACCATGCCGGCCGGAATCTCCTATAAGATCGCCTTCGATACGTCCGACTTCGTTCGGGCGTCGATCAAGGAAGTCGTCGTAACGCTGCTCATCGCGATCCTCTTGGTCGTGCTCGTCATCTTCGTTTTCTTGCAGAATTGGCGTAGCACGTTGATTCCGGCGATAACGATTCCCGTCTCGCTGATCGGAACGTTTGCGGCGATGAAGCTGCTGGGCTTTTCAATCAACACGCTGACGCTCTTCGGGCTCACGCTCGCTACCGGATTGGTCGTAGACGACGCGATTGTCGTTCTCGAAAACATCGTGCGGCACATCGTCGACGACAAGACGAGCACGTTCGAGGCAACCGTGCGTGCCATGAAGGAAATCGGAGGCGCGGTCGTGGCGACCTCGCTGGTGCTGATGTCGGTCTTCATCCCAGTGGCCTTCCTCCCGGGAACGACGGGTTTGCTCTTCCAGCAGTTCGCACTCACGATGGCCGCGTCCATCGCAATATCGCTCTTCACCGCCATGACGCTGGCGCCCGTGCTCACCTACCAACTGGTTCACGGCGCTGAGCCGCCGACGAATCGCTTCATGGTCTGGTTCAACAACCGGATTGTGGCGCTGACGGCCTGGTATCGGGGTGCCGTTCCCCGGCTGATCGCCCATCAAAAAATTATGATGGCGATCTTTATCGGAGCGATCGCGATGCTCGGGTTGATGTTCAAGATCACGCCGACGGGTTTTTTGCCGAACGAAGATCAGAGCTTACTCTACATTTTGGTGACGCTGCCGATTCAAGCGTCGATGGACCAGACGACCGCTGCCGTCAAGAAACTCGAAGGCATGATGCTCGCGATGCCGCAGGTCCAAGCGGCGACCTCCGGCATCGGATTCGGCTTTGCCAACAACAGCTCGAATCAAGCAACGATTTTCCTGCAGCTCAAGCCGCTTTCCGAACGGCACGGTCCGGAGAATTCCTCACTGGCGATCCAGTACGATCTCTACACGCAATTTGCAAAGATTGGCGGCATCACGGCGCTGCCTGCTAACCCACCCGCAATTCCCGGACTAGGCTCGACCGGCGCCGTCGCGATCCAGGTGCAGGATATCAACAACCTCGGTCTGCCGACGCTCAACAAGGTCGGCACCGCCATAATCGCCGATGCGAAAAAAGACCCAACGCTTACGCAGGTTCGGTTTCCCACGATCTTTACCGGAACCTATCTGGTCACGAAGTTTGACCGATCGAAAGCGCTGGCTTTCGGTATTACGCCGTCGGCGTTTTTCGACACGATCAATGCGACCACGGGGTCGAGCTTCATCAACTTCTTCGATTACGGCACCCGATCGTACCAAGTCGTAGTTCAGGCGCGCGCACAGCAGCGCACGTCGCCGGCCGATCTTTCGCGGATCTACGTCGCCAACGGCAGCGGCGCGATGATGCCCGTCAGTCAATTTTTGAAGACGGGATACGAAACCAATAACGTCAGCATTATGCGCTTCAACGAATATAACGCGCTGGAGATCGATGCGGCTCCCGGATCGGGAGCCAGCTCGGGTCAGGCGCTCGCCGCTATCCAAAAGCACGTCGTCGCCAATCTACCTAAAGGAATGGGCTATGAGTGGAGCGGCATCGCCCGCCAGCAAGTGCAGAGCGGTCCGCAGACGATCGCCGTATTTGCCTTAGGCCTGCTCTTCGTTTTTCTCGTACTGGTAGCTCAGTACGAAAGTCTCTCCACGCCATTCGTCATCATGCTTGCCGTGCCGGTCGCGCTGCTCGGCGCGATCGGGGCGATCTACATCCGCCGTATCTCCGAGCTGCTGAGCATCCTATTTCATTCGAAGCTGGCCGGACATCTCGTGCCGATTCCGACGACGTCGTCGGATATTTACGCGCAAATCGGCTACGTTATGCTGATCGGACTCGCCGCGAAGAACGCGATCCTGATCGTCGAGTTCGCCAATCAGCTGCGCGAGCAAGGCATGGAAGCCGTCGAGGCGGTCGCGCACGCGGCCGCGACGCGTTTGCGCCCGATTCTTATGACGTCGATCGCATTTATCCTCGGCATCATTCCTCTTGCGTTCGCACACGGCGACGGCGCGCAATCGCGCATTTCGCTCGGCACCGCGGTGCTGGGCGGCATGCTGGTCTCGACCGTCATGAACTTGGCGATCGTTCCGGTGCTCTACGTCGTCGTCGTCGAATTGACGGAGCGAAAGCAGCGTAAAAAGGGGCCGCCGCAAACGAAGGATCTTCCCCCGGCACCGTTGCCGGACTCGCCGGCTACAACGCTTTGACGGCGGCGGTCAACTCGTCGATCGAAGCCTTTGCATCGCCGAAGAGCATCGAACAGTTCGGCATCTCGTAGAGCGGATTCTCGATACCCGCAAAGCCCGAACGCATCGAGCGCTTCAGCACGACGACGTTGGACGCTTTGTCGACGTCGAGAATCGGCATGCCGTAGATCGGCGAGCTCGCGACGTTGCGCGCCGCCGGATTGGTGACGTCGTTCGCGCCGATGACGAGCGCGACGTCGGCCGTCGGGAACTCGGGGTTGGCGTCGTCCATGTCGAGCAGTTGATTGTACGGAACGTTCGCTTCGGCTAGCAGGACGTTCATGTGACCCGGCATGCGGCCTGCAACCGGATGGATTGCGTAAAGCACCTTTACGCCGCGCTTCTCAAGCTGATCGGCGAGCGCTTTGACGCTGTGTTGGGCCTGCGCGACCGCCATGCCGTAGCCGGGCACGAAGATGACTTTCGCCGCGTAGGCGAGCATGACGGCAACGTCGTCGGCGCTGGTGCTGCGGACCTGTTGCGGACCGCCGGCACTCGCGACTTCCATGCCGCCGGTTGCGCCGAACGCGCCGAAAAGAACGTTCGTCAGCGGGCGGTTCATCGCGCGGCTCATTGCGACGGTTAAAATCGTGCCGCTCGCGCCGACGAGCGCGCCGCAGATGATGAGCAGGTTCGAGCCGATTTCGAAGCCGGTGATCGCCACGGCAACGCCGGTGAACGAGTTGAGCAGCGAGATCACGACCGGCATGTCGGCTCCGCCGATCGGCAAAACGAAGAGAACGCCCAGGAGCAGCGCGCCGAGCAATAACGCGACGTAACCCCAGCTCGGGAGCACGCCCAAGGTGACGATGAACCACACCGCGAGGCCGAGGATCGCAAGCAGAACCAGCGCGTTGACGACTTGCTGCCCCGGATAGGTGATCGGCCGCCCGGTCATCACTTCTTGCAGCTTGAGAAACGCGACGATGGAACCTGAGAAACTCACGGCGCCGATGATTGCCGAAAGGACCAGCGATACCGCAATGACGTCGGTCAAAGCGCCGCCGTGCGCGACGTAATGCTCGACGGTCGATATGAGCGCCGCCGCGCCGCCGCCCGCGCCGTTATACAGCGCGACCATTTGCGGCATTGCGGTCATCTTCACTTTAAGGGCGGCGACGATACCGATTGCGGCTCCGAGCGCGACGCCGACGGCGACGGCCTGCCAACCGATGCCGCCCGTGCGCACGACGATGCCGATCAAGGCGATTGCCATTCCGACCATCGCGAAGCGATTGCCGCGACGCGCCGTCGCCGGCGAGTTTAGCTCGTGGAGTCCGTAGATAAAGAGCGCAATCGCGACCAGATCGGCAAGGTCGATCGCGACGTTCACTTCCCGTCTCCTCGCCGCTTGAACATCTGAAGCATCCGTTCGGTGACGGCGAAGCCGCCGAAGACGTTGATCGCGCCGAGCGTCACGGCGGCCGCGGCAAGCGTCGTGAGCAGCGGAGTGTGATCGCCCGTAAAGAGTTGAGCGCTGATCACGATGGCGCCCGCGAGAACGATGCCGTGAATGGCATTGGTCGCCGACATCAACGGCGTGTGCAGCGTCGTCGGGACCTTCGAGATTACCTCGAAACCGACGAAGATCGCCAGCACCAAGACGGTCAGCGGTGCGACCAGACTTGCGAGCTCGTTCATTGCGTGCCTCCGATCAATACGTTGCCGTCGCGCGCAACGACCGCGCCCTTCGCGACGTCGTCATCCGGATCGATCGTCAACACCCCGTCTTTGATCCAGGGCGAGAGTAACGCGTACACGTTGCGGGAATACAGGCGGCTCGCGTCAGCCGGCATCGTGCTCGGCAGATTGGTCGTACCGACGATGCTGACGCCGTTGCCGCTCGTGACGATTTGGTCGGGACGAGTGAGCGCACAGTTTCCGCCGGCTTCGGCCGCGAGATCCACGATGACGCTGCCCGGCTTCATCGCTGCCACTGCCGCGTCGCTGATCAGCACCGGCGCTTTACGCCCCGGAACGAGCGCGGTGGTGATGACGACGTCGTTCGCGCCGATCTGTTCTACCATCCACGCGCGCTGACGCTCTTGCTGTTCGGGCGTGAGCTCTTTCGCGTAGCCGCCCGTGCCTTCGGCGTCGCTGCCAAGTTCGAACTCCAAAAACGTCGCTCCCAGCGATTGCACTTGCTCTTTGACGACGGCTCGAACGTCGTAGCCGCTGACGACGGCGCCGAGACGGCGCGCGGTCGCAATTGCCTGCAGTCCCGCGACTCCGGCGCCGAGCACCAATACTTTCGCCGGCGCAATCGTTCCGGCCGCAGTCGTAAGCATCGGAAAAAACTTTGGAAGATGCGCCGCTGCGAGCAGCACGGCTTTGTAGCCCGCGATATTGCTTTGCGACGAGAGCGCGTCCATCGATTGTGCCCGCGTGATGCGCGGAATCATCTCCATCGCAATCGCCGTCACTCCGGCGGCCGCGAGCTGCTTAACGTACTCGGGATCGCCCAGCGGATTCAAGAAGCCGACGAGAACGGTACCGCGGCGCAGCGCTTGCGCGACGGCTTCGCTCGGACGTCCGACGCAGACGACGGCGTCGGCGCTCGCCACGAGCGACGCGGCATCGCTCGCGAAGGTCGCACCCGCTGCGGCGTAACCGTCGTCGGGAAAGGCGGCCGATTCACCGGCTCCACGCTCGACCACGACGCTGACGCCGGATTTTGCGAATCGAGTGACGGTTTCGGGCACGAGCGCCACTCGGCGCTCCTTTTCCGCGGCCTCGCGAGGAACGGCAACGATCACGGGGACCATTCATACGGCCCGCGCATCACCGCGCCCTTCGCGCGCCCTCAGGCGATGGCAACGGTATTGGTCAGATGACCGATTTTTTCGATCCAGACGTCGAGCGTGTCGCCGTTCGTCAGAAATTCGGGTGGATTGCGCGCGAATCCGACGCCTTCGGGCGTACCGGTCGCAATGACGTCGCCCGGAAGGAGCGTCATGCCTTTGGAAAGCTCGGCGATCAGACGTGCCACCGGAAAGATCATCTTCGCCGTATTGCTATGCTGCTTTTCGGTACCGTTGCGGTGCAGCGTGATTTCGAGCGCTCCGGCGTCGCCGATTTCGTCGGGCGTGACGATCCAGGGGCCGATCGGGCAGGTCGAGTCGAGACTCTTGCCTTTGAACCATTGACCGTGCTCTCGTTGAAGATCGCGCGCCGTGACGTCGTTGAGCGCGGTGTAGCCGAAGACTACGTGCAACGCCTCCGATTCGGCGACGTCTTTGCAGTAAGCGCCGATTACCACGGCCAGCTCCGCTTCAAAATCGTACTCGGAAGAGACGCGAGCGTCGAGGGAAAGCTCCGCTTCGGGCGCGGCGATTGCCGTCGGGGCCTTGGTGAAAAAAGTCGGAACGTTCGGCAGCCGCAGCTCGCGCCCGGCGGCGCGAGCGCCTTCGCGCGCGTGCTCCAAATAATTGCGCCCGACACAAAACACGTTGCGCGCCGGACGAACGGGTGCGTCGAGCGTCACGCCGGCAAGGGGAATGAGTTCGTCGGGTGCGTGCCACGCAATGCGTTCGTGCGGCGCCAGTGCGATGTACTCAAGGAGCGTTTGCGTTGCAATGGTGCGGATCATCGCTCCTTCCACAACCCCGGGACGAGCGCGTCCGTCGGCTCCGCGATACGTCAGGAACCGCACGGCCGGCGAGTTACGGCGGGAGCGTGGGCGGATGCGTTGGGGCCGGCGTCGCCGCTCCGCGAATCTGGTTCAGCGACGGCAGCTTACTATTCTGTTCTTGCTGTTTTTGTTCGGCCGCACGTTCGGCCGCGGCCGCCGCGGCGGCCTGTTTCTTGAACATATCCATCATCACCGTTGCCGCGCCGGGCTCGTTCCCCCAGCTTCCGCCGCGCGAGATGATCGCGACGTGGCGCGTCACGTTGGTTGTTTTCGGATCGTAGTCGTAGGTGACGCGATAGAGACCGACGTCCGCGGTGCAGCTGGTCGAATTCCCTTGGGTGTGGCACTTTCGGATCCACATTTGCAGCGCGTTACCGTAGGTCTGATAGTTGAAGCTCAGGAGTTTGCTCGGCTTAACCGATTTGATACGAACGACTTGCCCCTTGGCGTTCACTTCGACGACGACCTCACTGTGCAGCGGGTACTTCGGAAGGCGAATTACGACGCGGGTAGTTTGCGGAGCCGGATGCGGCGTCGGCGCAGCTGACGCCAAGCCGCACGTCGTGAGTGCGGCGATAACTGCGGCCGATCCGGCGGCCCAAAACTTCACTCGGTGCGCCGTTCTAATTTCGCGAGAGTACCGCAAACGGATGACCGCACGATCCGCACGCGACGACGACTTGAAAATGGCTTTTTTCGCGCACGCCTTGCGCGTCGCTCGCACCGTCCTCGTAACCGCAAAAACGGCATCGGGTTGACGTGGGTCGTTCGCCTGCGGCCTGTTCGTCCACGATCCTGCCCTTACGCGGGCTTCGCAGTTGGACCTGCCGAAGCAGCGCCACGGATGCAGACCGCTCGTTTACTTCGATTGGCGCAAGCGCTCGTCGCAGGATTCGCGATCGTTGCGGTGAGCGCCGCACCGGCCGTCGCAGAACGACAAATCGTCGATCTGCATCGCTTAGACGCGAACTTCCAACTCTTTGCTGCCGATTCAAGCGTTCCGTGGAAACCTGCGACGGTTCGCCTGGACACCTACTCAAGCGCGCCGGTCGCCTTCACCATCTATGGCGTAGATCCGACCGACGTCCTTACCGCGGGCGCGAACGTCAGTCCGCGCGCCGTTCCGACGGCCGGGCGGCGTCCCTTAGCGTCGTTTAACTTCACGCCGCCGGGCGGTTATCAATTTCAATCCAACGTCGTATCGCTTCCGCTGGCGTCGCGCGAAGGCTTCTTCGTTGTCGAAGCGCGGCGCGGTAACGTCGGCGAACAAGTGTGGATCAACCGTTCGCGCGTCGGCCTCATTGCAAAGGCAACGCCGAACGGCTTGCTGCTCTACGGCGCGGACCTCGGAAGCGGTGTGCCATTGGCGCGCATGCGCGTGCAGCTGGTCGTCAATAGAACCTTCGTCACGACCGCTACCGACGGTCAAGGCATCGTGCGCTGGAACCGCTCGCCGCGCCCGATTTTCGCACTCGCGCAGTGGGGCTCGAGCTATGCGTTTGTGAGCCCGCTGCCGCAGCCGCCGTTACCGGCGACGATCGTCGGCGTTCGTACCGATTCCGCCGTAATTCACGCCGGCGAGGTGGTGCACGTCGCGGGATTTGCGCGTTCGCGAACGCGCGGCGTGCTGCGCCCCAGCGCCGGAAGCGTGACGATTTCGCTGCGCCACGGTCCGGCCGCCATCGGCGAACAGCGGACGACGCTCGATGCGGCCGGCGCCTTCGCAACGTCGTTCTCGCTTCCCGAAAACGCGGCTGCAGGCGAATATACGGTGCTAGCGCAGACCGCCGGCGGCGTTGGCGGCGCGACGGTCGACGTTGAGGCGAACGCCGGCGGAATCTCACTCGACGTGACCGCCGCGTGCAGCGGCCCGTGCGATCCGCTGCAAGACGTTCCGTTGCTGGTGCATTCATCGCGCGGCGGCACAACCGTGCGCGTAACCGTCGTGCGGTCGCCTCATATCTACGTCGCCGATGCGCCGGAAACACTGCCGTGGGCGGCGGCGCAATGGTTCGATACGACGGTTCGCACCGACGACTCGGGGAACGCGCGCATCGAGATTCCCCATCCGAACGATGCACTGGCGTCGACGTACGGGGTGCGCGTCGAAGGCAACGGTGCTACGGCCGATACGCGTATTACCGTGCCGACGGCACAAGCGGCAATCCGTTTGAGCGTCGATCGAAGCGAGCAGAGCTTGGGCACACCGCTCTCTTTCGACGTCTATGCAGACGGGCTTGACGGTAAGCCGCTCGGCGGAGCCACCGTTTACGTGCAGCTCGCACACGGCGTTTCGGCGGCGCAGCAACGATTGACGCTCGATGCCGCCGGTCACGCGCGCGGAACATTTAGTTCGCCGGAACTCGGTGCGAATTTTCTCTCGGCGTGGGTCGATCGCGGCGGCCGTGCGATGGACGCGGCGGAAGTGCGCGTCGAGCCGCAAGCCGCCGCGCCGTCGACCGACGGCACGAGCGCTAACGTTCGCATCGATCTCGACCGACAAACCTATCGGCCGGGCCAAGAGATGAGCATCAGCGCGTCGGCAGCCGGCGCGCAAGGGAATGCATTGATCACCTTTGAGAGTGCGCTCGGCGTCGAACCACGCGTCGTCAGCGCGGCGGGGGGACACGCGACGGCGCGTCTACGAGCGATCGATGCGGCCGGTGATTTGCGAGTCGGCGCCGCCTTCGTGCGCGACGGTTCCCTCCAGTGGAATACCGTTCCGATCGCGCTCGAGGCCGCCGGACGTCCGCGCGTGGATCAGTTGGTCGTCGGCGGCACGCTGTTCGCGCCGGGGCAAGCGGCACACGTTACGTTTGGAGGTGATGCGCTTCACGGCGGAACCTTCATCGTGCGCATTAGCCGGGGAACGCCGTCGGGCAGCGCTCGATTTGCGTCGGCTCCCGCCTTGCTCGCTATCGGCGTTACGACGACGCAGAATAGCGCTCCCGAAAGCGCGACGTGGCACCCGTGGGTGAACGCAAGCGGGGAGCACGCGCAGATCCTTGGTTTCGTCCGCCGCTCACAGCCGCCGCCGGAGCTCATCGTCGCACAAGCCGAAACGCAAGCAGTCGCCTGGGATGTGCTGCGCAGCTCGGGCAGCGCGATCGCCGTCCAACTGCCCGCGCGGTCCGGCAGCTACGAGTTGTCGGTACTCGGCATTGCCGACGACGGCAGCGTGAGCGCGGCATCGTCGACGATCACGGTCCGATAGGACAGAGGTTCCCTAAGTCATGGCGTTGATGCTTCTCGATACCTACGGGTTGGTTTATCGCGCCTTCTTCGCGTTGCCTGGCCTTACGACGAGCAAAGGCGTGCCGATCAACGCGGTCTACGGCTTTACGATGATGCTCAACAAGCTGATCGCCGACGAAAAGCCGACGCACGTGCTCGCCGCGTTCGACAAAGGCATGCCGACTGAACGGCTCGCGCTCTACGGCGAGTACAAGGCGCAGCGCCGCGTAATGCCCGATGAATTGCGAAGCCAGTTCGCGTTGGTGCGCCGCGTGCTCGAAACGTTCCGCATACCGATCGTGGAGGTCGAAGGGCAAGAGGCCGACGACGTCATCGCGACGCTCGCGCGACAGGCGCAAGAGAGCGGCGAACAGACCGTCGTCGTTACCGGCGACCTCGATCTTTTGCAAATCGTCGACGAGCGAACGACGGTGCTGACGACGCGCCGGGGCATTACCGAACTGGGCCGTTACGATCCGGCCGCCGTGCGCGAACGTTTCGGGCTCGGACCCGAACAGCTTCCCGACTATCGGGGCCTCAAGGGAGATCCGTCGGATAACTTGCCCGGCATACCGGGAGTCGGCGAAAAAACCGCCAGCAAATTATTGCAAGCGGCCGGATCGCTCGATGCGCTCGTTGCCGAGCCTTCACTCGCAGGCAATCCGAAGCTCGCCGCGCTCATCGAGCAATATGGAGAACAGGCTTGCCTCTGCCGCGCGGTCTCGGTCGTGCGCCGCGATCTGCCGATTGCGGTCGATTGGGAACAAAGCCGCTACGCCGCGCCTGCCGATGCGGATCTGTACCGGCTCTATAACGAGCTCGAGTTCAAAACGCTGCTGGCGAAGCTGCAGCCGCCGCCGGATCTCCCGCTCTTCGATACGGGCGAGCCGCTGCAGGGCGATTACCGCAGTTACGAGCCGTCGGCGAATCCGCCGGAGTTCGCTCGGCTTGCCGAAGACCTGCGTGCCGTCGGAGAGGGCGGACGCGTCGTTTTCGCGCTGTGCGGCGATTCCGTCGCGGTCGCGGGAAGCGCCGGCGGAGGCTTGAGCTTTCCGCGCGGCGCGCTCGCGGACGCGGCAGTCCGCGATACTCTGGAGAGTCTCTTCGTAAGCGGGGTTTCAATCGGCGCTTACGACGTCAAGCGCCTTTTGCACGCCTTGCGGGACGCCGGAGTGCGCAACGCGCGCTTCGGTGACGACGCCATGATCGCCGCGCATTTGCTCGATCCGTCGCGCGGCTTTGCCGATATCGAAGACGCGGCCCGACAGTTTCTGCGCGTCGAGCTTCCGGCCAACGCCGCAGCGCATGCCGATGCGGCTTTGCAGCTGATCGACACGGCTCGCTCGGAGTTGAAGGATCGCGATCAGCTGGCGCTCTACGGCGAGCTCGAAGTGCCGTTAGCGCCCGTGTTGGCGAAGATGGAAGCGGCCGGCGTTACGATCGACGCGCGCGAACTCGATACGATTGGCGAAGAGGTGGAGGCCGCCGCGGCGAGACTGCAGCAGCGCATCTTCGACTTCGCCGGCGAGACCTTCAATATCGGTTCGCCGCAGCAGCTCGGAAAAGTTCTCTTTGGAAAGCTGGAGATTCCAGGCGGAAAGAAGACGAAGACCGGCTGGGCCACGGGCGTCGAAGTGCTGCAAGGGTTGGCGCGCGAGTATCCGATCTGCGCCTTGGTTTTGGAATGGCGGGAAGTGACCAAGCTCAAAAACACGTACGTGGACGTCATTCCGCAACTCGTCGATCCGCGCGACGCACGGCTGCGCACGGAGTTCAATCAGACCGCGACGGCGACGGGACGGCTGTCGTCGACGAATCCCAACTTGCAGAACATCCCGGTCCGGGGCGAGCTTGGGCGCCGCATCCGCCGTGCGTTCGTCGCGGGCGACGACGATCACGTCCTGCTTGCGGCGGATTATAGTCAGATCGAGCTTCGCTTGATGGCGCATCTTTCCGGCGATCGTGCGTTGCGCTCGGCGTTTGAAGAGCGGCAGGATATTCACGACTTTACGGCGCGGCAGATTTTCGCGATACCGGCGGCCGAGCGCGTCGATCCGAATCAGCGGCGCATGGCCAAGAGCGTCAACTTCGGCCTCTTCTACGGCATGTCGGATTTCGGGCTCGCGCAACGCTTGGAGATCAGCCGCGCCGAAGCAAAAGAAATAACGACCGCGTACTTTGCGAGATTTCCCGACGTTCGGGCGTACATCGAGCGCACCATTGCCGACGGGCGGCGCAACGGTTACGTCTCGACTATTTTGGGACGCCGGCGTTACATGCCGGGCTTGGTCTCCGGGAACTATATGCTGCGCGCCGCAGCCGAGCGCGAAGCGACGAACGCTCCGCTGCAAGGCAGTGCCGCGGACCTCATGAAACTAGCCATGGTGCAGATCGATCGCGCGCTCGAAGAAGCAAATCTCGATGCGGTGATGCTGCTGCAGATTCACGACGAGCTGATCTTCGAAATCAGCCGTTCCGATCTGCATGCGGCCGCGAAGCTGGTGCGCGACCATATGGAACGTGCGATTGTTTTGTCGGTTCCGCTGGAAGTCACGCTCAAGTCGGGCCGCAACTGGTACGACGTCGAGTCGTTTGACGCGGAGGCCTTGGAACGTGTATAGCGTGTTGCTGGCGGCGGTACTCGCGTTATTACCGACGGTCGTCGTGCATGCGCCCAAAGCCGATCTTACGCTTGAGGTGGCACGAACGGGCTCGCAGCGGGAGCACGGGCTGATGAACCGTACCGAGCTCGCGCCTCACTCCGGCATGATCTTCGTTTTCGATCGCGACGAGTTCGTGAACTTTTGGATGAAGAATACGCTGCTGCCATTAGATATGATCTTCATCGGCGCGGACGGAACCGTTCGACGGGTTTATGCCGACGTGCCGGTGCTTCACCCGCAGACGAGCGACGAACGAATTCCGCTCGAAGGCGCCCCAGCAAAATACGTCATCGAGCTCGGCGCCGGCGAAGCGGCAAAAGACGGAATCGCTGCAGGCGTTAAGCTCGATCTTCGCGGCGTTCCTTCGCCCGCACCCTGAGCCGGCCGCAGGGGAATGCCCGAGCTTCCTGAGGTCGAGACGATCGTTCGAGGCCTTGCCGGCAAAGTCGTCGGCGAGACGATCTCGCGCGTCGAAGTCCGCCTCCCCCGCATAGCCCTCGCGCCGCCGCGCGTCGATTTTGCTGCAGCAGTAACGGGCGAGCGCATCGTCGGCGTCCACCGTCGCGGAAAGTACGCCGTCCTCGAGCTGGCCTCAGGGGCCTCCCTCGTGACCGGGCTTCGGATGACGGGTCGCCTCGTCGTGGCTGCGAACGCGCGGCACGAGCTGCCCGGCACGCACGTCGTCCTTCACTTTAAAGGTGGAAGGCGGCTGGGCTTCTCCGACGTGCGGACTTTCGGCCGTATGCGGCTGGTCGGCTCGAACGAGGCATGGGACGAGAAGCTCGGGGTCGAGCCGCTCTCCTCATACTTTACACCGGAAGCCTTTATCGGTATGCTGTCGGGGCGGACGACGCCGGTAAAGGCATTGCTCCTCGATCAACGGCGCATCGCGGGCATCGGCAACATCTATGCGTGCGAAGCGTTATGGGAGGCTCGGATCCGTCCAAGCCGCCCGAGCGGGAGATTAACAAAACCGGCGGCGCACCGTTTACGTCGCGCGATCGTCGACGTTCTCGAGCGCGCCATCGAGATGCGCGGAACGAGCATCGACGACTACGTAGACGCCGACGGACTGCAGGGTGGTTTCCAAAACAACCTCTCGGTCTACGGCAAACAGGGCCGGCCTTGCCCGCGCTGTGGCGCCGGCATCGTGCGGACCGTCCTCGCGCAGCGAGGCACGTGGTGGTGCCGAGGCTGTCAAAAATAGAAAAATTACGAAAGTGGGAATTTCAAAATAACTACGACCGAAGTCGCTCCGACTCATTACGAAGAAGATCAACTGGCGCTCGAACAGCGCCTCTACGAAGAATCGCTGAAAGTCCTCGACGAGGGCCAAGTTCTTACCGGCACGATCGTTCAAAAAGATAAGGACGAAGTGCTGGTCGACGTCGGCGGCAAATCCGAAGGCGTCCTCCCGTTCCGCGAGCTCTCGCTGGCCGTCGATCCAAAATTGCTGCGCGTCGGCGATACGCTCGAAGTGATGGTGCATCGCATCGACGAGCTCGACGGAACGCTCTTTCTCTCCGAACGGCGCGCACGTGCGCTCAAGACTTGGGAAAAAGTCATCGAAGCGCACAACCGCGATGAAGTCATCGAAGCAACCGTGACGCAAGTCGTTAAAGGCGGCGTCCTCGTCGACTTGGGCATGCGCGGCTTCGTGCCGGCATCGCAAATCCGCCGGCAGCCGGTCGGAAATCTTGACGAACTCGTCGGACAACATTTACGGCTGAAAGTGATCGATCTCGATCACAAACGCCATCGCGTCGTGTTATCGCAGCGATTGGTGCTCGAAGAAGAGCTACAAGCCAAGAAGCAAGAGCTGCTCGACACGCTCGAGGTCGGACAGATCCGCGAAGGCGTCGTCGTGCGGCTCGCGGACTTCGGAGCGTTCGTCGATCTCGGTGGGATCGATGGGCTCATCCACAATAGCGAGCTTGCCTACGCGCGCATCAAACATCCGTCGGAAGTCGTCAAGATCGGCGACGTGGTTCAGGTCGAGATCATGAAATTCGACCCGGAAGCAAAGAAAGTCAGCCTGTCGCTCAAACACGCGCTGCCCGATCCTTGGGATCAGTACGCGGACCGGCTGTACGAAACGAACAAGCTCAAAGCGCAGATCGTCAAAGTCACGCCCAACTATTTGCTCGTGGAAGTGATCCCTGGGATCCTCGCGATGGTGCCGAAGGGAGAGTTCGACATATCGGCCCAGTTCGCGGCGGGTCAAGAAGTCGAGGTCACGCTCCTGACGATCAATCATGCGACCCGCCGGATCACCGCTTCGATCCAGCACGTTGCCGACGTGCCGCCCGAAGAGATCGAGCAGTACGCAGCCGAGGAAGAGATCGGTATCGACGCGGCCGCGCAGCCTCCGACGGAGTCGCCGGCCGCGCAGTAACCGCCGTGCGCGTCGGTCTGACCGGCGGTATCGGCGCCGGAAAGAGCGCGATAGCGGCGATCTTCAGCGAACTCGGCGCTTTCATCGTCGACACGGACGTCATCGCGCGCGAAGTCGTGGCGCCCAATAGCGACGGGCTGCGTGAAATCGCGCGCGTCTGGCCGCAAGCGGTTCGCGGCGGCGCACTCGACCGCGGTGCACTAGCCGATATCGTGTTCGCCGATCCCGATGCGCGCGAACGGCTGAACGGACTTCTGCATCCCCATATTCGCCGGGTCGCGCTCGAGCGAGAAGCGGGAGCGAAGCCGGGTCAACTCGTCGTGCACGTCGTTCCGCTGCTCTTCGAAACGGGCTACGACCGGCTCGTCGATAAATCGGTTCTCGTCATTGCGCCGCTGGAACAGCGAATTGCGCGCATCGTCGCGCGCGATAAACTCGACGAAGCTAGGGTTCGAGCGCGCATGGCGGCGCAGATCGAGCCGGACCGAGCGCGGCAAGTGGCTGACTTCGTCATAGAAAACGACGGTAACCTTAATCATCTTCGAGACCGCACCGCGGCCGTCTATTCAGCGCTGCAGGGCAGTCCAACCGCAATTTAAGAGCCGGCGAGCGAATTCTCAGGAAATCCTGAGTTTACCGAGCGCTTGTATGGGAATAGGATACTGTACTTCACCCAGAGAGGAAATTTGGAGATGGCACAAGAGACCGGACAGGCCGGCGGCATGAGCGTTCGTGAGGCTGGGCGCCGCGGTGGCGAGCGCGTGAAAGCAAAATACGGTTCTGAGTTTTACGAAGAGATCGGCCGTAAGGGCGGGGAAGCGACGAAGAGTAAATACGGTCCGTCGTTTTATGAGGTAATCGGCCAAAAGGGCGGCCAGCGCCCGAAGCGCAAAGCAGCGGCATCGTAGCGCCATCGTACCCATTCTGGGTAAGGTAAAGCGATGGCGGAGAAGCACGATCGTGCGTCCAAGCGCGAAATGTCCGTGCGTGAGGCGGGCAAAAAAGGCGGAGATACCGTACGCGACCGGTACGGCTCGACGTTCTATGAAGACATAGGTCGAAAGGGCGGTAAGGCAACGCGCGACCGCCACGGCGTTGAGTTTTACGAGTCGATCGGTCAAAAAGGCGGCAAGGTCGTCAAGGAAAAATACGGCTCCGACTTTTACGAAGAGATCGGTCACAAGGGCGGTCAAAAAGTGAAGAAGCTGATCGCCGAAGCCAAGAAAAAGTTGAGTGACAAGGAGAGCTGATCGGCTCTCCTTTTCGTCTTACCTCAATGCGAAATGTTGACGCCGCCGGCTACTTTGCCGAGATGAACGGTATTGTCGTCGAAGTTGACGGTAATCCCATCGATGCGCAGCGTTTGATCGCCCGAATGAATGTACGCGGGATGCGTCATTCGTAAGATCTTTGCGTCGTTGGTCCACGTCACCAAATCGGTGTCGAAGGACCGGCGTTCCGGATCGTCGATGCGCTCGATGTGCACTTTTCCGACCGCGGTGAAGTCTAGCGACTGGATGTTGAGCGTTACCTTCTTGGCGGATATCCGCAAATAGGGCTTTCCCTTTTTGAAGACGATGCCGTTGCGGACGCCTTCGACGGTGCCGCTGAGGCCGTCGGGCGAGAGGCGGGCGTGATCGTAATCGAACGTCCACGAGCGCGTTGTAATGCGGTTGTTCATCACGTGGCCGCCGCGTAAGTCGATCGGCGTTTGATTCGGAGGGATCGGCGGCGTGCCGCCGCCCGCCAGAACGATCTCGACGACGACGTAGATCGCCAGTGCGACGCCCCCGCCGACTGCCAGGCGTTTCCACCAAATCGGCTTAATGCGCATCGGGCCACACGCGCGCGTCGGCGGGCGCCATTTCGAGCGGAACGAGCAGCGCGACGTACAGAACGAAGACCAGGACGCCGATTGCCGTCGGTCCGATTCGTGAGAAAACCGTCGGCACGCGCGGGCCGACGCGCCCGTTCACGACCGCGCGATCGCCGAGACGCGCTCGCGTCTGCCATCGGCCGTCCGGCGCGATGATCCCACTGATTCCGGTCGCGGCGGCGCGCACGACGTACGCACCAGTTTCGATCGCGCGCAGCTGTGCGATCTGCGCGTGCATGTATGGGCCCGACGTTTTTCCGAACCACGCGTCGTCGGTAGTGACGACGAGGAGTTGTGCGCCGTTGCGCACCTGTGCGAATGCGAGGTCGGCAAATGCCGATTCCCAACAGATCAGCGGCGCGATCGGCAGGGCGGTCGTCGGATAAACGCCGTCGTTCGTGCCGGCCGCGAGTCCACCGTTGAGAGCGCCGATGTACGGCAGCCACGAAAGAAATCGCCGGCCCGGAAACGACTCGGCGAACGGCACGAGTTGGCGCTTATCGTAAACGACGTAACCGCCTTTCGGCGCAAAGATAAAGAGCGCGTTGTAGAGTGCGGCGGGTCCGGCGGCGAGACTTCCCGCTACGATGGTCGCACGCACTTCGCGCGCGAGCTGCGAAAAGCGGCGCACCAGCGTGAGATTGCCGTCGAGCTCCGTCGGAATGACCGTTTCGGGCCAAACGACGAGACGCGGGTTGCTTGCCGCGGCGCGGCGCGTCATCGCCGTGTAGCGGCGTACGGCGAGGCGTAAGGAGTTCCACTTGAGCGATTGCGCGATGTTGCCTTGAATCGCGCTGACCGCGATGCTCGGAGGCGGCAGGCGCCGCGCCGGCCACGCAATCCACGCGGCAAATGAGAGTATCGCAACGCTCGCGCACGCGATTGCAAGCGGCCGGTAAGTCCGGCGGTGCAACGCGTCGGCGAGATACGCGCCGAGCGTGCAGAGCACCAGCGTGATGCCGTACGTTCCGGCATAGGCGGCAATCGCGCGCAGCGGCGAATCGGCTTGCGTATATCCGAGCTGATCGAACGGTGCGGCAAGCACGCCGATCGAGCGCAGCCATTCGCAGAACGTAAATGCGGCGGCCGCGGCGAGCGGAGCGAGATTGGGATTTGCGCGCTCGTATGCAATCGCGGCCAGCGCGCCGGCAAGGGCGATGAACGGCGCTTCGATCAACGCGGGTCCGAACGCGAGAAATGGTCCGAAGACGCCGATGTACCGTGCAACGGTATGGCCGATCCATGCGAAGTCCGCAGTAAAGAAAATAAAGCCCGCAAACCAGCCGAGTAACGCCGCGCGCTTCCAGGAAGCACCTTGCCAAATCCAGAAAAGTGCAGCAGTACCGAAAGGCACGAGCCATGCGGCACCGATCTTTGGAAAGGCCGCCGCCAAAGCAAGCGCCGCGAACGCCGCAAGGAGCGCGTCGCGCAGCGGCACCGAGGAGATCATGATTCGACGATTGAGTTTCGGTTTTATAGTCGTAGCGGCGTTCATCGTTGCGGCATGCGGTCGCCAGGTCACGCCAAATCCTCCGGGGTTAGGACCCGGAGGCGCGCCTCCCGGATACATGGCCGTCTTCTTCAACACCGCGGGCGCCTTTAACTTCAGCCAATATCAGTACATGATCGTCTTTAATACCACCGGTGACGGAAAAACGCCGTCGACCGATACGTTTCAAACGAACTGGGACGGCTATTCGTACGCGATGGTCGCACGCGGCAACGGCGTATCGTCCTTCGCCGAAGCAGTTCAGTTTCGCCGAAGCAACCAGAACCCGCACATTCCACCCGTTTGGTTCGTATTGGGCACGACGCCGCAGACCTTTAGCTATAACCTGAACGCTAACGGCACGGGAACCGAGTTCTCGATCTTGGCACAAAAGCGGGTTCTCAGCTCGCCCGAACCGAGCCCCAGCCCGACGTCAAACGTCTGGACGTTCAACGCCTTTACGACGCAGGCAAACAACCAGGGGCAGTGGACGTTCTACGACTCAATGGGAGCGGGCGGTCCGGTCGATCCGCAGTACGTCTGCTGCTCGCCTCCGCTCAATATGTTGACGTGCTTCGACAACACGTATTACGCGCTGGATTCAAACATCAGCGATCCCGCGGCGCAGATCGTCAGCATCGAGATCGCAAACAATCCGGCCGCAGCGCCCTGCTCGCAGTAGGACGCGGCCATGCACGAAGCACCGCTCGAATGCTCGCACGGAATCTGTAACTGCTCGGTGACCGGACCGGTCGACGGCGCCGAAGTCTTCTGCAGCGACTACTGCCGTAACGCCGACGAATCCGCCCTGGAATCCGAGACCTGCGCGTGCGGCCATCCTGAGTGCGACACTCCATAGGATTTTTCTTCGGCGCGGATATGGGCGATTCGAAGACGCCCGTCGCTCACATCCTGTTCGCTCCTGCTCGTCCATTTTTTCGCGTCAGCAAGCTTTGAAGCAGCCCTCCATGGCTGGCGCGAAAAAACTGGACGCTTCTCATCGCCCACATCCGCCGCCTCAGAACATCCTATCTCGTTAAAAGGCAGCCTCGTTGCAATGAGGGTGCCTTTGAATGAAGAGAACCTTTAACTGCCGTTTTGAATCGTTACGGCGAGGGT
>JAMXLK010000040.1 GCA_024281075.1 Vulcanimicrobiia bacterium | reverse complement strand
CCGGAAAGACGCTCGGCGCAGAATGCGGCGCACTCTCCCGCGAAACCGCTCGTCGCTCCGCATCCATGCTGCGCTCCTGCTCGACCACTTTTTCGGGAGAGCAAGCTTTGAAGCGGCCCTCCGTGGCTGGCCCGAAAAAGTTGGACGTTTCGCTTGGAAAGCGCGCCGCATTCTGCTTCACCAGTAGTTCGGCGGCGGCGGTGCCGCTACGCACGGCCGACTCCATCGTATCGGTCCAGCCCGTGCCGGTCCATGAGCCGGCGATTGCGATTCTTGCGTCGGACGTTTTTTGTTTTGTGCGCGAGCGGCCGACGCGCGGCAGCCACGTCGCTTCGGGATTGCGGGTGACGGCGGAGCGCAGGAGCGTTGCGCTGCGTAAGGCCGGGAGGAAGGCTTGCGCTTCGCGCCAGGCGAGCGATTCGAGCTCGCTCGTTGGCATGAGCAAGCATTCTTCGGCAGCGCTGATGCTGCAGCACAGATAGCCCGGCGACTTTTCGAAGATCCATTGCAGCGGCGAGTCGAGCGCGGCGGCAAAGTCGAGACCGATGGTGCCGGCGTCGTGCCAGAGATGCACGTCGACGATCGGATACGCTTCGTATGCGTCGAGGCTTTCGATACCGTAGCGCGACGGGTCGCCGAGAATGCGCTCGACCTGGCGCGGCGGTACCGCGAGAACGACAGCGTCGAAGTCGTCGAGTGCAGTGATTGCGGTTATGGCGGTGGAGGTGTGGACGGCGTTGAGCTTGTTCGCCGCAGCGGCGGCGAGATGTGCGAGCGGCACTTTCGAAAAGCCGAAGCGCGCCGCGCCGGCGCTGCCCAGGAAGGCTGTGCGAAGCACGAAGAGCGCCTCTTCGGCTGAGACTTTATCGTACGGGGCGTTGAGCGCCGGAATAAAGAACGGGTCCCAGAAGGCGCGGCGCTCACCCGCGCCCTGTCCGTTGCGCCGCAGCCAGTCTTCGAAGGTTTCTTCTTCAGTCTCGTCACCCTGAGCTCGTCCAAGGGCGACAAGGCACTGACCGATGCTCAGCTTCTCCTTGAGCGTGAGAAACGGATAGGTCGCAAACGATTCCGTCAGATGGAACGGTGCAGGAAGAACGCCGGCACGCAGGCGTCCGCTGCGGCCGTCCCGCGCGAGGATGCGCGCGTCGAAGCGATCTTGCAGCCGAAGCTGGTCTTCCATGCCGACGCGCTGCGCGAAGGCAATAAACTCGGTACAGCAGGCAAGAAAGACGTGCTGTCCGTTGTCGACTTCGACGCCGTCGATCTCGAATGACGTAGCGCGGCCGCCCAGAAGGCGGCTGCGTTCGAAGAGTTCGACGTGGAGACCGGCATCTTTGAGGCGCAGCGCCGCCGAAAGTCCGGCGAGGCCTCCGCCGACGACTGCTACGCGCTCGAGAGCCACGAACGGACGACGACGCGAAGTTTCTCGGTCTTCGAAAGCGCCGCGCGGGCGCGCAGCGGAAGTGCGGGATCGCGCTCGATTTTCTTGAGCAGCTCCTCGTAAATGCCGGCCATGGTCTGGACGCATGCGGCCGGACGGCGCGGAATGTATCCCAGCACTTCATAACCGGTCGCGAAATACGTGCGCGCGCGGGCGACGTTGTGGTCGATCAAGTCACGCCAACCGGGGTGAATGTCGCCGTTGGCCAGCGCCGCTTCAGGAATGCCGAAGCGTCGCAGCTCGTCTTGGGGCAAATAGACGCGCTTCATGTCGACTGCGTCCTCACGAACGTCTCGCAAGATGTTGGTAAGCTGCAACGCCATACCGAGATCGTCGGCGCGCTGCAGCGCCACCGGATCCGTGAAGCCGAAAATACGCACGCACATCCGGCCGACCACCGACGCTACCAGCGTGCAATACGCGGAGAGCTCGTCAAAATTTTCGTACCGCGACCGCGTGAAATCCATTTCGACGCCGTCCACGAGCATTTGCAGCTCTTCTTCGGGAATCGAGTAACGCTCGACGGCTTCGGCAAGGACGCGTAAGATCGGATCGTCGCCGTAATCCCCGCGAATGCAGCTGGCGATGCGGCGACGATGGACCGCCAGCCGCGCCGGCAAATTATCGAGGCCGACGGTGTCGGCTTCATCATCGACTTGACGCGCGAAATTGTACAGCGCGTAGATCGCCATACGCTCGTGATAACCAAGCGAGATGAAACCCCAGTAGAAGTTCCCGGCCTCGCGCTTGGCCATTTCGCGATTGAAGCGCTCGGCACGATGCCGATCGGATTCCGGAATGCCGCGCAATGCGCGCTGCAAATTGATCATCTAGGCCGGGCGCCCGCGCAACAGACTTCGGAAGGCAGCGCGAACAACAAGCGATGCCTTGGCAGAGGCGGAAACGCTTGGCCGCTCATCCTCTGTCTTATACCCGATTGCCTGGATCGCATCGCAAATCGCCAGTCCTCCCATCCGGTAGAGTGCGAGCTGAAGACGCAACGCCCGCGGCACGTATCGCTCGAGTTCCTCTCCCGAAGCGAGCAGTTCGCGAGCACGCTGAACCATGGCTTGCGCGGCGCCCGGGATTCCCCTGGTTGCCACGTCGGCGTCGACGAGATACCGCCGGCCGATCACGGCATCGCGGCTAACGTCTTGTGCGTGGTTTGCCAGCTGCAAGCCGATGCAGACGTCGTCGGAGAGCTGCTCGGCGCGCGCGTCCTTGACGCCGAAGACGCGCAATACCATTCGACCGACCGGGGCCGCCGAGAGCCTGCAGTATCCGACGAGCGCGTCCCAGTCGGGATAATGCGTGATCGTTTGATCCTGCACGTTTGCGGCGATGAGATCGAGAAACGGTTTGGCCGGAATCGCATGCCGTTGGATCGTTGGCGCAAGCGCGAACAGCACCGGATGCACCGGAGGAATGCCGTCAAAGAGCGCTTCGACTTCGCCGCGCCAGCGTTCGAGCCGCGGCAACGCCGTTCCATCGGGACTCTCATCGCCAAGATCGTCGGTCGAGCGGCAGAACGCGTAAATGCGCATCAAGTCGCGGCGCGTTTGCGCATCCACGAAACGCGAAGCAACGCTGAAGTTTTCGTAATGCCGCCGCGTCAACATGCGGCAGTACGCGTCGGCCGCTTC
>JAMXLK010000039.1 GCA_024281075.1 Vulcanimicrobiia bacterium | reverse complement strand
GAACCCGTGACCCTCATCGACATAGATCTGCACGGCATTCCAGTCGTGAAATTGTCTTGCCACGCATCAACGATAAACAATGCGAGTGCCAACTGTATGGCATAACCAAAATATTTCCGCGCGCGTGCCGCCCTTCGACTCCGCCGCTACGCGGCTTCGCTCAGGGTGACACAGCGCTTATAACAAGGCCCCGACCGCGGCGGCACAAAACATAGCAACCAATGCAAGCGATCGTTCTTGTGGGAGGCGAGGGGACGCGGCTTCGCCCGCTGACGTACGGCACGCCGAAACCGATGGTGCCGATCGTCAACGTGCCCTTCCTCGCTCGCACGTTGGAACGCCTTTACGCTGCAGAAATTCGCGACGTCATTCTAGCGGCAGGCTACATGCCGCAGGCGATCGTCGATTACTTCGGCGACGGATCGCAGCTCGACATGAAGGTCACGTACGTTATCGAGGAAACACCGCTCGGCACCGCCGGCGCGATCAAAAACGTCGAAGAGCATATCACCGGGCCGTTCTTCGTGCTCAACGGCGACATCCTCACGAGCCTCGATTTACGCGCGATGCGGCAATACCATCACGAAAAGGGCGGTATCGGTACGCTGCATCTGATTCGTGTAGACGACCCGTCGCCGTTCGGCTGCGTCGTGCACGACGAAGCCGGACGCGTCAGCCGATTCGTGGAGAAACCGCCCAAAGGCGAGGAGCCGACCAACGAAATCAACGCCGGCACCTATCTGCTCGAACGCGAGATTCTCGATTACATTCCGCCGAACAAAAACGTCTCGATCGAACGTGAAACGTTTCCGCAAGTCATCGCCGCCGGCAAGGCGCTTTACGCCCACACGACCGGCGATTATTGGCTCGATCTTGGCCGCCCCGAACAGTATCTCGCGGCGCATCGCGACGTGCTCAACGGTACCATGCCGCTCGCGGTCGAGCCGGGTCTCAGCGGCGACGGTTCCGAGGCACTGCGGGGACACCCCGGCGTGATCGCGCCCGTGCACGCCGCCGCAGACGTCGTCGTCGACGCGAGTGCCAAGGTCGGTCCCAACGTCGTGCTTGGCCGCGGGTGCAGCATCGGCACAAACGCCGTCGTCCGCGAGTCGGTGCTCTGGGAGCGCGTTAGCGTGGGTGCCGGTGCATTTATCGAAGAAGCTATCCTTGCCAGCGGAGTCACCGTCGGCCCAAAGGCCCACGTTTCCAAAGGAAGCGTCATCGGGCACGACGTGAGCGTCGAACCGGGTGCCGTCCTCGAACCGGGTGCCCGCCTCGGTTCGGCGCCTCCGTAGAGCAGGCTAGCGAGGGGACGTTCGGTTTACCGCATATCTGCCGCAGGGTAGACTGAGGTCCTGGAGGAGACCATCGCCTACATGCTGCCGCCGCGTGCTTTATTCTTAGGTTCGTATCCGCCGCGCGAGTGCGGCATTGCCACGTTCACCAAAGATATGGTGGACGCTTACGATCGCGCCTTCGGCTTTTCGAGCCCCGTTATCGCCGTCGACGAGCCAGGTGCCGACGTGCGCCGCTACCCGAGCGAAGTCATCGGCCGGATCGCGGAACAGAACCCCGAGAGCTACGCGGCCGCTGCAAAGTTCGTGAACGGCTATTCCGTCGATCTCGTCAACATTCAGCACGAGTACGGTCTCTTTGGTGGGGAACGCGGCGAATGGCTTGTCAACTTCCTGCGACGGCTCGAAAAACCGGTCGTCCTAACGCTGCATACCGTCCTGCCGGATCCCGACGAAGGTTATCTGCGCGTGACGCGCGAGCTGTGCGAACACGCCAGCAAAGTGGTAGCGCTCTCGGAGACCGGGCGCGGGCTGCTGCAAACGATTTACGGCATCGACCCGAGCACGCTCGAAGTTATTCACCACGGCGTCCCCGACGTTCCGTTCCAAGATACCTACGCCGCGAAAGCCACGTTCGGAATCGGCCAGCGAACCGTTATCTCGACGTTCGGACTCATCAGCCGCGGTAAGGGTCTCGAGTACGCGATCGAAGCGATGCGCGGCGTCGTCAAACGCCATCCCGAAACGCTCTATCTCATTTTGGGCGAAACGCATCCGGTGGTACGCCGCCAAGAAGGCGAATCGTATCGGGAATCGCTCCATGCCCTGATCCATGAGTACGGGCTGCACTATAACGTTCAGCTCGTCGACAAATATCTCGATTTCGACGAGGTCGTCAGTTATCTCGCCGCGACCGACATCTATCTCACGCCGTATCTGAACCCGGCGCAGATCGTCAGCGGTACGCTGGCATACGCCGTCGGCTGCGGAAAAGCGATCGTTTCGACGCCGTACCTCTATGCCAAAGAGCTGCTCGCACACAACCGCGGCTTCTTATGCGACTTCCGCGACGCGGCATCCATCATGGTGCGGCTCAACATGCTGCTCGACGATCCGTCGTTGCGTCGTGCGACGGAACGGCGCGCTTATCGTTTTGGACGTCAAATGACGTGGCCGCACGTCGCAAGCGCGTACGGCGAGCTCTTCACCGAACTCTGTCCGCGCCCGCTCGAACTGGTGCCGTCTGCCTAAAGCGCGCGCCATAAGCTCCACTCCGCCACTCGACCACCTCGCGGTTCTTACCGATGAGGTGGGCGTCATTCAGCACGCCCTCGAGAACGTCCCAAATCGAAAGTTCGGATACTGCACCGACGACGTCTCCCGCGCCTTTATGGTGGCGCTCGCATATCTGCGGCTGGCACCGTCCGATAAGACCGCGCATCGTTTTGCGTCCACGTACCTGGCCTTTTTGCAACACGCGCAGCTCGACGACGGGCGCTTCCACAACTTCATGGATTACGACCGGCGGTGGATGGACGAGATCGGTACGCACGATAGCTGCGGGCGGGCGATTTGGTCGCTCGGCTACGGCGTCGCGAACGCGCCCACGCAGACTCACCGCCGCGTCTGCGCGACGCTTCTGGATCGGACGCTGCCGAGTCTGGAGTCGCTGGAGTACCTTCGTTCGCGCGCCTACGCCGCATTGGGCTTAGCGCACGCGCAGAGCGCGCTCAAAGAGGCGAAATACGAGAACGCGTTGCGGTACCTCGCCGGCGAAATTACCGCATCTTATCGCGCGAATGCAGACGACGAGTGGCGCTGGTTTGAACAGATCATGACGTACGATAACGCGCGTCTGCCGGAGGCCCTCATGCGTGCCGGACAGGCACTGCAAGAGCCGGAATACGGCGAGCTCGGGCTGGCGGCGTTCGAGTTCTACGTGAACGTCACGATTGAGAACGGTATCCACGTACCGATCGGCAACGACGGCTGGTACCCGCGCGGCGGACCGCGTGCTCGTTACGTGCAGCAGCCGCTGGAGGCATGCGCGATGGTCGACGCAGCGCTGGCCGCCTTCGATTTGACCGGCGAGGCCGGCCACGTCGCCACTGCCGAGCTCGCGCTGGAATGGTACTACGGCAAGAATTCGCGAAAAATTACGATGGCAAACGGCGGTGGATGCTTCGACGGCTTAGGCGAAGAGGCGGTCAACCCGAATATGGGCGCCGAATCGACGCTGGCGTTGCTCTCTGCAGCCTATACGCTGGCCGCACGCCGCTCGCGGGTATTGCGCGCCGTTCGATAAAACTCCAGTACGGCAAACGTCGCACCCTTCATCCTTCGACTTCGCTCAGGATGACATAGCTCAGGGTGACACTTGAGTTGAACAGGCGGAGACGGGCTCCTCGGCGAACCGCTTATAATGCTCCTGGATACGGAAATTCTCAACGACGCGCAATTAGCCGCCGTTCGGCAGGCCGATGGCCCGGTGTTGATCTTTGCAGGTGCCGGGAGCGGCAAAACGCGCGTTTTGACGCATCGCATCGCCCATTTGCTCGGCGAGTTGCGCGTCGCTCCAGAACGAATTCTTGCGGTCACGTTCACGAACAAGGCTGCCGGCGAAATGAAATCGCGCTTGCAAGCGATGGTCGGTCCCGTGGCGCGCGACATTTGGGTCGGTACGTTTCATTCTATGTGCGTACGGATCTTGCGGCGCGACGGCTCGCGCATCGGCATCGGCAGCAGCTTTGCCGTCATCGACGAATCCGATCAGCGCCAGCTCGTCAAGGAGATCCTCGACGACCTCGATTACGACGAGCGTCAGCTCTCTGCCGGAGCCTGCCTTTCGGAGATCGATAAAGCTAAGAACGCATTGATGTGGCCCGAGCAATATGCTCAGACGCAAACGTCGTTCGTGGGCGAGCGCATAGCCAACGTCTACGCGGAGTACCAACGCAGGCTCGCCGAATCGAACTCCCTCGACTTCGACGATCTGATCGTGCGGACGATCGATCTGCTCGAACGCGATAAGGGCACGCGGGAAAAATATCAACACCGCTTCGAGTACGTTTTGGTCGACGAATATCAAGACGTCAATGCCGCGCAATACCGGCTCGTCGCGCTGTTGGCCGGCTATCATGGCAACGTGACCGTGGTCGGCGACGACGATCAGTCGATCTACTCGTGGCGCGGAAGCGACTACCGCATGATCTTGCGCTTCGAAGAAGATTTTCGCGGTGCCAAGACGTTCAAGCTCGAAGAAAACTATCGCAGCACGAGCCGAATTCTCGACGCTGCCAATCAGCTGGTGGCTAACAATCGCTCGCGGGCGCCCAAGCGGCTCTTCACGTCGCGCGGTGAGGGTGAAGCCATCAGCGTGTATCCCGCTGCGACCGAACGCGACGAGGCGCGCTACATCGTCGAGAAGGTCAAGAGCATGGTTCGCGACGGCGCGGCGTACCGCGACTTCGTCGTGCTCTATCGCACCAACGCGCAATCGCGCGTTTTCGAAGAGGCGATGCTATCGGAGGGCATCCCCTATCGCGTCGTCGGCGGCGTCGGCTTCTACGCGCGAACCGAGATCAAAGACGTCGTCGCATATCTGCGATATATCGTCAACTCGTCGGATGCGCTCGCCTTTAAGCGCATCGTCAACGTGCCCCGTCGCGGAATCGGTCAGCAGACGCTGGCCGCGCTCGTGCAAGCCGCAAATGCCGCACGCGTCTCGGTCGGCGAGGCGGTCTTCAATAGCGATCTCTTGCGGTCGGCAGTTCCGAAGAAGCTCAAAGAGCTCGAACGCTTCGCCGAACTCATCGGCGAGTTGCGTGAGTTTTCGGAGAAGGCCGGCGTTGCGGACTTGCTCGTTGCCGTGATGGAGCGTTCGGGCTACGTGCGCGAGTTGCAGAGCGAGGATACGCACGATGCGCGCGCACGACTCGAGAATCTCTCCGAGCTCGTGGGCGTCGCGCGGGAATACGAGGCTTCGGATGACGACCCGTCATTGGCAGGGTTCTTGGCCAACATCGCGCTGGTGAGCGATCTCGACGCACTCGAAGAGGATGCGTCGTACGTGACGCTCATGACGCTGCATAGTGCGAAGGGGCTCGAATTCTCCAACGTCTTTTTGACCGGTTTGGAAGAGGGTGTCTTCCCGCATAGCCGCACGCTCACCGAACCCGAGGAACTCGAAGAAGAGCGCCGGCTTGCCTACGTCGGAATCACGCGCGCAATCGATCGGCTCTTCTTTACGTATGCCTCGCGGCGTGCGCTCTTCGGCAATACGTACGCCTATCCGAAGTCCCGCTTCTTGGAAGAAATTCCCGGCCTGGAAGTTCTCGAAAGCGATAGCGTGCCGCTGCCGCGGCCGGCCGGCGGCCGGTGGCGCGAGGTCGCGATTCACGAATCGGCCGGCGCCGGCGTGCATCTCGGTCTCGTGACCGGTGACCGCGTCCGGCATCCGAAGTGGGGCGAAGGACGTATCGAAAACATCGTGGGCGCCGGCGGCGACGGTCTGGTGACGATCGATTTTCCGAACGTCGGGCAGAAGATGCTCATGCTGAAGTACGCGCCGCTCGAAAAAATCTAACGCCGCGAGGCGCCGTGTCTCAAAAATTACAAGTTGCAGTAGCCGGCGCACACGGGCGCATGGGAACGGTCGCGCGTCAGGCGCTGGTGGAGGGCGGCGAATACTGTTGCGGGCTATCGCACACGGCCGAATCCCCGAGCCGCATCTTCACGACGCTCGACGAGCTATGGCGATGCAGCCCCGCCGTCCTTTTGGATTTGACCACGCAGCCCGGCAGTTATGAGATTTCCCTCGCCGCGGTCAAACGCGGCATTCCGACCGTGATCGGCGTGAGCGGCTGGACCGACGAACAGCGAGCGGAACTCGATGCGATGGCAAAGGAGCGTGGCGTCGGTGCGCTCATTGTGCCAAATTTTTCGGTCGGCGCCATGTTGATGATGCGATTCGCGCAAGAAGCCGCGCGCTTTTTCGGCGAAGCCGAGATCGTCGAAATACACCACCCCGCCAAGAAAGATAAACCGTCCGGGACGTCACGCGAAACCGCGCGCCGGATTGAAGCGGCCAGCGGAAGCGCCCCCGCGATTCACAGCCTTCGGTTGACGGGATCGCTCGCGCATCAAGAGGTCATTTTCGGCGGCCCGGGCGAGCTGCTGACGATCCGTCACGATTCGCTCAGCCGCGAGTCCTTCGTCGCCGGCATGATGAAAGCGGTTCACGCGGTCGTTCGTCTGCGCGGTCTGTCGATTGGGCTCGAGTCAATATGAGAGTCGCCGTTGTTGGCGCGACCGGCGCCGTCGGAGAGACGATCTTGCGCGTCCTCGAAGAGCGTAATCTACCCATCGAGGCGGTGAGTCCCTTCGCGTCGCGCGCGCGTTCCGGCGGCGCGCGTTTTCGCGGTCGCGAGCTCGACGTGACCGCGGCTTCGGGCGACGCGCTGCAAGGCTTCGACGTCGTCTTTTTTGCCGGCGGCGAGGATGCGGCCGAAGAACTGGCGCCGGCGCTCGTGGCCGGCGGGTCGGTCGTGATCGACAACAGCGCGACGTTTCGCATGCGCGACGACGTACCGCTGATTGTCCCCAACGTTAACGCCGACGCGTTGCGCGCCGAGCACCGGCTGCTTTCCGTTGCGAACTGCACGGCAATCGTGCTCTGCACGGCACTGCGTCCCATTCGCGACGTTGCGGGTTTGCACGCGGTGCGGGCCGCGACGTATCAGGCGGCCAGCGGTGCGGGCCGCGCCGGTCTCGACGAGCTGCTTGCCGGTGAACGCGCGCTCGCCGGCGATGCTCCGGAACCGCAGCCGGCGGTCTTCGCGCGTTCGCTCGCCCGCAACGTCGTGCCGCAGGTCGGTGCGTTCGACGACGACGGCTGGACCGGCGAAGAGAAGAAGATTCGCGACGAAACCCGCAAGATGCTCGACTTGCCCGAGCTGCTCGTCAGCGCGACGGCGGTTCGCGTTCCGGTGCGTACCGCGCACAGCGCCGTAGTCTTCGTCGAATCGGCGCGCGAGACGAACGTTCGCGAGCTTGCCGCAGCATTCGAGCGCGCGCCGGGCATAGTCTTCCATCGCGACGGCATCGTGACGCCGCGCGACGTCGAGGGAACCGATACGGTCCACGTAGCGCGCCTTCGCGAAGAGTCCATCGACGGAGCCAATGGCGAGGTTCGGAATTTCACTCTTTGGTGCGTCGGCGATCAGCTGCGCAAGGGCGCAGCGACCAACGCCGTCGAGATCCTGGAGCTCCTACTCGAGAGAGGATACGTAGCGGCGTGAAGGTCGCGGTTTTGAAGTTCGGCGGGACGTCGGTCGCGACGCGCGACGAGCGCGCGATTGCATACCGGCGGGTTCGCGACGCGCGCGAAGCCGGCTTCGCAGCCGTCGCCGTCGTCTCCGCAATGGGCCGGCGGCCCGATCCGTACGCGACCGACACGCTGCTCGAGCTCATCGACGGCCGGTCGGCAAGCGCAAACTCCGACGTGCTTCTCGCGGCGGGCGAACTAATCTCCGCAGCCGTATTTGCCGACGGTCTCTGCGCCGGCGGAATCGCCGCAACGGCGCTGACGGGAGCGCAGGCTGGGATCGTTACAAACGGCCGTCACGGCGACGCGAAGGTACTGCGCGTCGAGCCGCGCGCGATTCTCGAGCTGCTCGAGCGCGATATCGTTCCGGTCGTCGCCGGTTTTCAAGGCGCGGATGAATCGGGAGCGGTTACCACGCTGGGCCGCGGCGGCACCGACCTCTCGGCGATTGCGATCGGTCACGCGCTCGATGCAAAGCGCGTCGACATCTACACCGACGTGAGCGGCGCGATGACGGCAGATCCGCGTCGCGTTCCGACGGCGCGCACCATCGAGCGCGCGTCGCTCGCCGAGATGACGGAGCTGGCGACGCACGGCGCCAAAGTGATGCACCATAAAGCCGCTGAGTACGCGAGCCGGACTAACACGGCGTACTCGGTCAAAGGCTTGCGCAGCGATCGCGGCACGCTGGTGGAGGAACGCGTTGCCGAAGAGCGGCCCGTCACCGGCGTTACCGCGACGGGGCGCGTCACCTGGGTGCGGATCATTCGCGGAGATATTGAGTCGCCGACGCGGCGTATGGAGACCGAGCTTGAGATGTTTCGGCGCGTGGCCGAGGCTGCAATCTCGATCGATCAGGTGACGATCAATCAGGCCGGGGTGGCTTTCGTGGTCGAGGGCGATCGCGGCGGCGAGCTTCGGCGCCTCCTCGGCGATCTCAACCTTGCCGTACGCGTGCGGGAAGGATGTTCGAAGCTCTCAATCGTCGGCACCGGCATGCGCGACGCACCAGGCGTGGTTCACCGCGTCGTCGAGGCGCTCTCGCGCGCCGACGTCGAAATCATTCATTGCACGGACAGCAACGTAACGATCTCGATTCTGGTGCCGGCCGATCAGGTGACGCGCGCGGAAAGCGCCGTCCACGAGCAATTCGGTCTCGATAAAGGAGAAGCAGCATCATGACGACGCGGCTCGGAGAAATTTTGACGGCGATGGTCACGCCGTTCGACGAACGCGGCGAGGTCGATCTCGCCGAAGCGCAGCGTCTGGCGCGCTGGCTGGTCGAACGCGGTAACGACGGGCTCGTGGTCGCCGGTTCCACCGGCGAAGGCCAGACGCTCGACGCGCGCGAGCGCGTGGACCTCTGGCGCGCCGTCAAAGAGGCGGTAGGAAACGACGCCGTCGTAGTTGCCAACGCCGGCACGAACTCGACGCGTGAGTCGGTTGCCGCGGTGGAAGCGGCGACCTCTGCCGGCGCGGATGCAATCCTTGCGGTCGTGCCATACTACAACAAACCGACGCAGAGCGGCATGCTCGCACATTTCGGTGCGCTCGCGCAAGCGACGCCCTTGCCGGTAGTCGTCTACAATATTCCGGGCCGAACGGCGGCGAATATGCTGCCCGAAACGCTTTTCGAGCTCGCGCGGAATCATCCGAACCTTGCGGGCGTCAAAGAATCGAGCGGGGATCTGAAGCAAATCGGGTTGATTCTGCGCGACCGAGCCGACGGATTCGTCGTTTGGGCAGGTGACGATCACCTCTTTCTTCCGTGCCTCGCGCTCGGTGCCGACGGCATCGTCGGCGTTGCGTCGCATCTCTGCTCGCCGGAGTATCGTCGAATGCTGGATGCGTACCGCGGCGGTCGCGTCGATGAGGCGGCGGCTCTTCACGCGTCATTGCTGCCGTTGATCGATGCGCTCTTCGCAACCACGAGCCCGATTCCAGTGAAATGGGCAATGCGCCAGCTCGGCTTCAAGGTGGGCGAGTGCCGGTTGCCGCTCGACGCGATGCCGGGCGCGATCGGCGAGCGCCTTCGTCCGCTCGTCGCGCCGTATCTTTCGCAGCTCGCCCCATCGCGGTGACGTCGGTGAAGATTCTCGGCTGCCGTCTCGATCCGCTCGATTCGGATGCGGCAGTCGAACAAATCTTGTCATTAGCGCGCGGCGGTCGCGGCGCGCAAATCGTGACGCTCGGGACCGAGATGGTCGTTTACGCCCAGCGCGACGTGCGCTTTCGCGCAATCGTCAACGATGCTGCGCTTTCACTCTGCGACACGGTCGGACTGCTCGCGGTCGCACGCCGGCGTGGCGCCGATCTGCACGAACGCGTCGCGGGTGTCGAGCTGATCGAACGGCTCGCTTCCGGTGCGGCCGCGGAGGGTTTGCCGATCTATTTGCTCGGCGGCGGCGAAGGCGTCGCCGCGGATGCCGCAGCAGCGCTGCAGCGGCGCCATCCCGGCTTGCGCGTGACGGGCACGCGCAACGGTTACTTTCGAGACGAGGAATCGGCTCAAGTTGTTGCCGCGATAGCCGCGAGCGGCGCGCGGATGATCTTTGCCGGAATGGGATTTCCGCGCCAAGAGTATTGGCTTTCGGAGCACCTGCACGAAACCGGATGCGGCGTCGGAATCGGCGTGGGCGGATCGTTCGATGTGATTGCGGGTCGCATCGAGCGCGCGCCGCAGCCGGTTCGCCGCCTTGGTTTGGAATGGCTCTACCGATTAGTGAAGGAACCGCGGCGCTGGCGTCGTCAGCTTGCGCTTCCGCGATTCGTCTGGCTCGTGGCGCTTGACGAACTTGGACTAGGACCCGCGCGGAATGAGGCGGCGCGTTCGTGAAAGCGATGATTCTCGCGGGCGGCCTTTCGACTCGCCTCTATCCGCTCACGAAGCAAGTCCCGAAGCCGCTCGTGCCCGTTGCCGGCGTTCCGAACGCCGTAAACCTCTTGCATTATTTGCACGCGTACGGTTTCAACGAAGTCGCGATCAACGTCCACTATCTCGCCGATGCGATCGTCGAGGAACTCGGCGACGGCGCGCAATTCGGCGTGCGTCTGCATTATTCGCACGAACCGGAACTGCTCGGAAGCGCCGGCGGCGTAAAGAAGGTCGAACGCTTCTTCGGCGACGAGCCGTTTTTAGTCATCGGCTGCGACGAGGTTACCGACATGCGCCTCGATCGGCTCATCGCATTCCATCACGAACGTGAAGCCCTCGCCACGATCGGTTTGGTTGAGTGCGAACAGGTCGATCAATACGGCGTCGTCGTGCTCGACGAGCGCGGCAAGATTGTCGGCTTTCAAGAAAAGCCTGCGAAGGGAACCGAACGCAGCAAGCTCGTCAATACGGGCGTCTATTTCTTTTCGCCGCAGATTTTTCAACATATTCCCTCCGGCGAGTTTTACGATTTCGGCAAGCAGGTCTTCCCCGCGCTGCAATCGGCCGGCGAGCCCTTCTTCGGGTTCGACGCGCGCGGCGCGTACTGGGCCGATATCGGAACGCCCGATGAATACCGGCGCGCCAGTTTCGACGTCCTGCGAGGCGTTATACGCATACCGCAGACAAGAGCGAACGATGTCGACCCGTCCGCCGTTCTGGCTTCCGGCGTACAGGTTGAGGGCCCGGTGCGCATCGGCGCCGGCGCCCACGTCGCCGAAGGGGTTTCGATCGTCGGGCCGAGCGTTATCGATGACGGCGTCCGGGTCGAAGCGGGCGCCCGGTTGGAACGGACGATTTGCTGGCGGCGCTCGACGATCGGCGCACGAGCGGCGCTTCGCGACGTCATAGTAGGAACAGAGTATGCCGTTGTGTGCGAAAGTGTGTTAGACGGCGTGCTAGTCGCGCGCGAAAATTAGAAATGGATGGGTAAATATGGGTTTGTGTCGCGCGCGCTCCTCGGGATTGCCTTCACCGCCGCCCTGGCGCTTGCCGCCGAACGGCCGGCGACGGTACGGGGCGACGCGGTAGAGGTCGGGCAAGCGGCACCGGCCTTCCTCATCAACACGCTCGACGGCCGCGAGGTCACCAGTAATTTTCAAGGACACCCGGCGTACATTAACGTCTTTGCGACGTGGTGCTCGCCATGCCGGACGGAATTGCCTACGGTCGTCGACGAGGCGAAGAAATATCGCGACCGCATCGTTTTCCTTTTGGTAGACGAACAAGAGCAGCCGTCGGCCGTCCAACGATTCGCCGCGTCGCTCGGCGAAGCCGCGCCGGTCGCGGTCGACCGCGGACAGTTCGCGGCAACCTACGCCGTCGGCGGTCTGCCCTGGAACATCTTCATCGATCGCCATGGTGTCGTGCGGTACATCTATCGCGGGCGTATTCCGGATGACATTTTGACCGAACAGCTCAAGAGACTCGAATCTAGCTAGCGCGCGTGCCCGTCGTGAAGGAGCGGCATGGCGTGGCACGCCGTGCTCGATCTCCTCTTTCCGCCGCAATGCGCGAGCTGCAATGCGATCGGAAGCGGGTTTTGCGATATCTGCGCTCCGCGCGCGCAGCGCATCGTCGCGCGCTTTCCGTCGTTGCGCGTGCGCGCGTTCGGTTTCTACGAGGGGCCGCTTCGAGCGGCCGTTCTCGCGCTCAAAGATGGTCGACGCGACGTCGCCGGTGCGCTCGGCTCCCGCGTTGCCGCGCTCGTTGAGCCCGATTCTGTTCTGGTGCCGATACCGACGACGTCGCGACGCCTCCGGGCGCGCGGCCTCGACGGCGTAGCGGCCGTCGCACGGGCTGCCGCCGCCCGCGCCGGCGCGAACTTCCTCGCGGTGCTGAAGCAGCAGTCCGGCGACGCGCAGCGCGGCCGCTCGCGGGCAGAGCGTCTCGCCGCTGCGGGACGGTTTTCTTGCGGTTACGAAGTTGCGGCGCGCCGCGTCACGCTCTTCGATGACGTCTGCACCACCGGCTCGACCTTGCGCGACTGCGCGACCGCGGTTCGGTCGGCCGGCGGGATCGTCGAGGATGCCGTCGTGGTAGCGCTGACGAAGAGCGGCTCTTCGTGGGGAATCGCAATGGAACGCTGACGCCGATCGATCGGCTCTTTTTGGAACGCACGTACGAACTCGCGTCACGCGCGATTGGAAGCACGTTGCCCAATCCACCCACAGGCGCCGTCGTGGTGCGCGACGGTCGGATCGTCGGCGAAGGCTACCATCACCGCGCCGGCGAGGCGCATGCCGAGCCGCTGGCGCTGCAGCGCGCCGGCGACAATGCGCGCGGCGCAACACTGTACGTTTCATTGGAGCCGTGCCGGCACGCCGGCCGAACGCCGCCCTGCACCGAGGCGGTGGTTGCGTCGGGTGTGGCACGGGTTGTCGCCGGAACGTTCGACCCTGCCGACCACGGCGGTGCGCAGCAACTGCGCGACCGCGGGATTGAGGTCGCAATTGGAGACGAGCCGGCGGCGCGCGATTTGATCGAAATCTTTTCGGGCA
>JAMXLK010000038.1 GCA_024281075.1 Vulcanimicrobiia bacterium | reverse complement strand
CATCCCGGTCGCGACCCCGATGGACGCCACGCGCTTGCGAACTTCGTTATAAAACCGCGGTTTGCTGAGATATTCCGCCAAGTTCTCAGGCTTGACTCGCGCCTTGAAGCGCGAGTTCTCGGCAATCTTGCGCGCGATCTTTCGGAAGACCGTTCCAATCTCTCGCTCTAGGTTCCGCACGCCGGCTTCGCGCGTGTAATCGTTGATGATCGCGCGCAGCGCCGTATCGCCAATCTGCGCCTGCGATTCGCGCAGGCCGTTATTTTCACGCTGTTTCTTGACGAGGTAGCGTTTGGCGATTTGCAGTTTCTCGAGCTCCGTGTAACCGGCGAGCGTGATGATCTCCATGCGGTCCCGCAGCGGCGGCGAGATCGTATCCAGCGAGTTGGCGGTACAGATGAAGAGCACTTGCGACAGATCGAACGGAAGGTCGAGATAGTGATCGCGGAAGTGCACGTTCTGTTCGGGATCGAGCACTTCGAGCAACGCCGACTGGGGATCGCCGCGGAAATCCGACCCGACCTTATCGATCTCATCGATCATCATGACCGGATTGCGCGTTCCCGCATCTCGAATCGCGCGCACGATCGATCCCGGCATCGCGCCGATGTAGGTTCGGCGATGGCCGCGTATTTCGGCCTCGTCGTGCACGCCGCCCACGGAGAGCCGTACGAATTTTCGCCCCATAGCACGCGCGATGGATTGTCCCAGCGAAGTTTTTCCGACGCCCGGCGGACCCACGAAGCACAGAATCGGTCCCGTGAGCCGCTTTTTGAGCTTGCCGACCGCCAGATACTCGATGATGCGATCCTTGATCTTGTCGAGATCGTAGTGATCCTCGTCGAGAATCGTTCGCGCCGCTTTGATATCGATATGATCCGTCGTCTCGTTGTTCCACGGCAACGTCACGAGCCAATCGAGGTACGTTCGTATGACGCCGTATTCCGGGCTCGCCTGCGGCACGCGCGATAGCCGCTCGAGCTCGCGATCCGCGGCCTTCTTGACGTCTTCCGGCATGGCGGCCTCGTCGATCTTCGAGCGAAGCTCGTTGGTCTCGGCCTGCTGCGGATCGACCTCGCCGAGCTCTTCTTGAATGGCACGCAACTGTTGGCGGAGATAGAACTCCCGCTGATTCTTCTCCATCTCGCGTTGAATGTCGCTCTGAATCTTATGTCCGAGTTCGACGACCTCGAG
This sequence comes from Vulcanimicrobiia bacterium, assembly GCA_024281075.1. Taxonomy (GTDB): domain Bacteria; phylum Vulcanimicrobiota; class Vulcanimicrobiia; order Vulcanimicrobiales; family Vulcanimicrobiaceae; genus Cybelea. The sequence continues at coordinate 3,683 of JAMXLK010000038.1, read as the reverse complement.
TTCTTTGGTGAGCAGCATCGTGAGCTTGCGCATGCGTTTTGCGGTGTCGCGCTCTTCAAGCAGCGCTTGGCGATCCGCCGTCTCGAGGCGCATCGTGGAAGCGACGAAGTACGTCAGCACCACCGGATCGGTGATATTGGCGACTTCCATCTCCATCTCGCGCGGTGCCTGCGGCAAGTACGAGAGCAGCTTTTGAAAGAGTCCGGCGAGGTTACGCTGCATCGCGACGAGCTCTTCGTTTTCGACGGTTTTGTCGGGAAGCTCGCTGTACGCAGCGACCATGTACGGTTCGACTTGCGTGAACTGCTCGATCTTGAAAACTTGCTGCCCCGCAACGATGCACCGCAGCGTGCCGTCGGGAACCTTGAGCATCTTCTGAATGACGCCGATCGTTCCGATCCGCTGAATATCGTCGGGGCCGGGATCCTCCGTTTCGCGATCGCGCAGGACGACAAGTCCGATCGGTTTGCCTTCCCGAAGCGCTTCTTCAACCAGGGCGATGCCGGGCTTCTTGACCACCGCCAGCGGGATCACGGTATGCGGGAACAGCACCGCCTCCTGGAGCGGCAAAATCCCGATGACATTGGCCGGGGTGGCGTTATTCGAAGTCTTTTCGGCCATCGTTCTTACGAGTGTGTCCTTTTAACAATGATTCGAAGCTGGGTGCGCGCCGTCGGCATATAGGCGGTTGCCGCTATCGGCGCGACGATCGTGAGCAGTCCGTCCCCGTACGTCGCTGCGACGCCTTCGTACTCGACCGGCACCGGCAGGGCGATGCGCTTAACGAAGTCCCCGTTCACGATCTCCTTTTGAACGAACGAGCCGCATCGCAGGTGCGCCGACTCGTGTCGCCGGCCGCTTGCAATCAGGTAACGCTCGTCAAAGGCGACGCGGAGCGACTCGGGGTCGGCTCCCGCAACGTCGATCACGACGACGATGCGGCGGCCTTCATCGTCGATGAAGACGTCGGCATTGGGCGCAAAACTCCCAAGGCGGCTGCGAAGCACGAACTCCATTAGCCTTAAGACCCGGTGCCTTAGCAGCCGGATGCGGCGTCTGCTACATCATGGGGTCGGGGAGCGGTCTTCCCGCCGGCCAGGCCACGCAGGGGGTCAGTGCGATCCGCAACGGGCCCCACGAATTTTGAGGAACCGACACCTTAAAGAGCTGCGGAAGCTTGGTCGGCACGCCGTAATGGCTCTGCGGCGGGAAACTCTTGACGTTCTCGGCCGGAAGGTGCGTCGAGCTGAGCACTTGATTGATTGCCGTCGCGCTGGCCGGCGACATGTACTCAGCGGTTCGCTCGCCCAGCCAGGTTGAACCGTCCTGCGTTGTGCACAGAAAGCCGATGACTTGCCCGGGCATCATCGTCGCGGTCGAGACCACTTGATCGATGCGAACGATTTGCATGCCGCGCGAAAGCGGCGACGCGATCACGCGCGGAACCGCGCGCGACGAATCCAGACAGGGACCTTCTTCAAGCGGCGGTGCCGACGCTGCTGCGGGCGCCGGCGGGGGAGCGCCCGCGGGAGCCTGCGCGAGCACGTCATTCAAAGCGATCAGGAGAAACGGAGCAAAAGCAAGCATGCAGGAACTCTTCGCAACGCGCGTCCCCTCATCATTTGATGGCTAAAACTTCTTATTAATGCCTAAACTTCTTCGCCGGCTCGGTACCCGAGACGCCGCCCTCATCGTGATGGGCGGCATCATCGGATCGGGTATCTTTATGAATCCCTCAGTCGTCGCGCGGTACGTTCATAGCGGCGCGCTCGTGATGCTCGTCTGGGCGGCGGGAGGTCTGATCATTCTGCTAGGGGGCGGAATCTTTGCCGAGCTCGCCGCGCGCCGTCCGCACGACGGCGGGCTCTACGCCTATATGCGCGACGCCTTTCACCCGTCGCTCGCATTCATGTATGGCTGGACGCTGCTGCTCGTATCGCAAAGCGGCGGCGCGGCGGCAGCGGCCGTAACGTTTGCGCGCTACTTCGCGCCGCTCACCGGATGGCAGGTCTCGACCGGTATCGTCGCGGGCACGGCAATACTCTTCTTTACGGCAATCAACGCGCTCGGCGTCCGAAGCGGAGCGACGACGCAAAATGCGTTCATGATTCTCAAGATCGTGGCGATCGGCGGATTCATCGCCGTCGGCATCTTGGCGCCGCACGCATCGAACGTGTCGCCGCCGACGTTGCCGGTGAGCGGCGGATTGCTCGCGGCGATCGGTCTTTCGCTCGTGCCCGTGCTCTTCGCATACAGCGGCTGGCAAACGTCGAGCTTCTTGACTGCGGAACTGAAAGATCCGCAGGTCACGCTGCCGCGCGGAATGATCGCCGGCGTCGTTGCGGTCATCGTGCTCTATCTCGCCGTGAACGCCGTTTGCCTTCGCGCGCTCGGGCCGGCAGGGCTTGCCGCGACCAGTACGCCGGCCTCGGAGATCGCGCGGCTGGCTTTTGGCCCGATCGGGCTGCGCATCATGGCCACCGTAATCGCACTCTCGACGCTAGGCTTCTTGAGCAATCAAATCCTGACGTCCCCGCGCGTCTACTTTCAAATGGCCGCCGACGGCACGTTCTTCAAGCAGTTCGCGGCCATTAATCCGATGACGCACGCGCCGGTCGTCGCGATCGTCGCGCAGGGCCTCGTCGCGCTGGTGATTTCATTCCTGCCGTACGAACGAATCCTGAATTACGTCACTTGCATCGACTATATTTTCTTCGGTTTCTCGGCCATTGCGCTGATCGTCTTTCGCAATCGCGACGCGCACGATCCATCGGCGCCGAAGCCGATCGTTCGCATGCCCGGACATCCCGTCACGACCTTGATCTTTCTCGCCGTCGCGTGGGGCGTCGTCGTGGACGTCATGATCACCTCGCACGAGACGATCATCGGAATTGCGATTCTGCTCTCGGGCCTGCCGGTCTACTGGTTCTTCGCGCGTCCTTCGAGACGCGCTGCTGCGCAGCGCTCCTCAGGATGACACGGAACGCTATAAGGATGACAGGAGCCGCGGCAGTAAGTCCGCCGCGGTGCCGCGCAGAACGAAATTGACACCGGCGCTGATCGCGGTCGCTTCGGGATTGATCTCCGCCACGAACGCGCGATCGTTGTAGTGCGTTGCGAGTGCCGCGGCCGGATAGACGACTGCGCTCGTGCCGACCACGAGTATCACGTCGGCACGCGCGGCGGCAGATTGCGCCGCGCGCCAGACGTCGGCGGGAAGCGGTTCGCCGAACCATACGATGTCGGGGCGAAATCTGCCGCCGCATTCGTGCTCGATCGCTTCGAGCGGTAAACCCGTCGATTCGAAGGCGCAGCGCGCGCCGCAGCCGGTGCAGCGTGCCTCACGCAGATTGCCGTGCAGCTCCAATACGTTCGACGAACCGGCCCGGAGGTGAAGCGAATCGACGTTTTGCGTAGCGAGTGTAAAATCGTCGACCATGCCTTCGAGCCGCGCGAGCGCGTAATGGCCGGCATTCGGCTCGGCGCGAGCGTGCGCGGCCCGGCGTTCGTTGTACCACGTCCAGACGAGCACCGGATCGCGCGTGAATCCTTGCGGTGACGCGAGCTCTTCAACGCGATGCGTACGCCACAGGCCGTTAACGCCGCGAAACGTCGGCAAGCCGCTCTCCGCAGAAATTCCTGAGCCCGTCAGCACGAACACCGATTTTGCCGCGCGCAGCGCT
>JAMXLK010000037.1 GCA_024281075.1 Vulcanimicrobiia bacterium | reverse complement strand
CGGACGCCCGCATGCGCGGGCCCGGAATGCGCCCTTCCACAATTGCGTCGCGCACGTCGGCCGCGATGCGATTGGAGCTGCCGACGTCGCGAATGGTCGTCACTCCGGCCTTGACGGATTTGCACGCGTTTGAAACGGCGCGCAGCATGCGCTGATTCGGTGTCGTGCTGTGGATCATGCCCATCAAGTCGGGCTCGCCGCTGCCTTCCAAATGCGCGTGGGCGTTGACGAGCCCCGGAGTTACGCAGGCCGCCTCCAAATCGCACGCGCCGTTCGCGGCGCGAATCGCCGACACGCTGCCGTTCTCGATCACGATATCGACGCGGCGTTTGGGCGGCTCGAGCGTGCCGTCGTAAAAGACTCCGGCCCGGACGATCATCGTCGGACTATTACGCGGCATCGCAGGCAACCCTCTCGCTTACAATTTCAAATGCGTGAGACTGCTGACGCCGTTGACGATCATCTGCACGGCGATGGCCGCAACCACGATTCCGACGACTCGACCGACCGCATCGATACCGGTCTGTCCGAACCGCTTCGTGAGCTTTTCGGCGCCAAGCATCGAAAAGTACGTGATAGTGATGACGACCAGCGCCACGATGACGAAGATCAACGCGTTCGACTGCCTGCCTTCGCTGGGATGGAGCAGCGCAACGCTCGCCGTCAGTGCACCCGGGCCGGTGATGAGCGGAATCGCCAACGGAAATACGGATGGGTCGGGCGCCGGCGGAGCGTCGGTCTTAGCGTCATCCGCGACTTGACGGTGCGTTCGCTCCGCAAAGACCATGTCGAAGCCTACCTTGAGCAAGAGCAATCCGCCCGCAATCTTGAACGCGCCGATCTCGACGCCGAGCGCTTCCAGCAACGCCTCGCCGGCAAAGGCAAACGCAATGAGCGTGACTGCGGCCACGATCGCTGCGCGTCTTGCGATTCGCACTTGCTCTTGCGGCGAATCCGCATCTGTAAGCGTTGCGAATGCCGCCGCCGACGAGATCGGATTGACGATCGCGATCAGCGTCACGAAGAAGTACAGCATCTGATAGAGATAGCCCGACATCACGGCGTCCAACGAAGCTTCGCGTGCGCGGCCTCCGCACGCGCGATGGCGGCATCGTCCACCGTGCCGTCGACGAGCATCGTGAAGTGGCCCATCTTGCGGCGCGCAACGGCGTGCCGCTTGCCGTAGACGTGCAGAACGATCGACGGATCGGCCAAAAGCTGCGCGATTCCGGCGAGATGATCGCCGGTACCGGCGCCCAGCACGTTCATCATGATCGCATTAGATAACAACCGCGGCGGCGAAAGCGGCAGCTCGCAGATGGCGCGTACGTGCTGCTCGTACTGCGAACACGGTGTGACGTCGATCGTGTAATGGCCGCTGTTATGCGGACGGGGAGCGATCTCGTTGACGAGCACGTCGCCGCCGGTCGACAGGAAGAACTCAACGCAATAGGTTCCGACGATTCCCAGGTCACGTCCGACGATCGCCGCCGCGTCGCGCGCGCGAGTCGCAATGGCATCGTCGACGCGCGCGGGAGCGACCGTCATCGCCAGAATCCCTCGGTCGTGCGTGTTTTCGGCGACGGGATAGGCAACGATATCGCCGTGCGCGTTGCGCGTCGCGATGACGCTGAGTTCGCACGCGAGGCTGACCTCGCTTTCGAAGATCAACTCGGCGCCGTTGGCATTGTCGTACGCCGCGGCCGCTTCGTCGATCGAATCGACGCGCCACTGGCCTTTGCCGTCGTATCCGCCGCGCACCGTTTTGAGAATCGCGGGGAATCCAATCTCCTCGCCGGCACGCACGAGGTCGTCCGCGTTACGGACGTGCGCGAACTCCGTCGTCGCGAGGCCCGCGTTGCGCGCGAACTGCTTTTCGAGAATCCGGTTCTGCGTCACGCGCAGAACGCTGCTCGACGGCGTTACGTGATAACCGAGGTTTTCGAGATGGCGAACCGAGCCGATGTGGATGTTCTCAAACTCATACGTAATGACGTCGCTGCGCCGGCCAAGCTCTTCGATCGCGGAGAGATCCTCGTACGCGGCAACGATCTGTTCGTCGGCGACTTGCCCACACGGTGAGTGCTCCTGCGGATCGAGCGTTACCACGTAATATCCCATGCGCTTGGCGTCGAGCGCGAACATGCGGCCGAGCTGTCCGCCGCCGATGACGCCGATGGTTTCGACGGTCTTCAATCCAGGCTGCTTGAGGCGGCGGCGTCGTGCATGCGCTGCACGTAGGCCGCGAGTCGCTGCGCGACGCCCGCATCGTGCAGCGCGACGATTCGCGCGGCGAAGAGCGCGGCATTGGCCGCACCACCGATCGCCATGGTTGCGACCGGAACGCCCGGCGGCATTTGCGCGATGGAGAGCAGCGAGTCGAGTCCGCTCGCACGCGATTGCACCGGAACGCCGATCACGGGAACGAGCGTCTTCGCCGCGGTCATTCCCGGTAGATGCGCCGCGCCTCCAGCGCCCGCAATGATCGCAGCGAGGCCGCGGCGCGATGCCGAGGCTGCATATTCAAACATCTCGTCGGGCATGCGATGTGCGGAGACGACGCGCACTTCGCACGGAATATCGAGCTCGACGAGCGTATCGCGCGCCGCCGACATCGTCTCCCAATCGGAACGGCTGCCCATGATAATTCCGACGACCGGCGCTCTGCTCGCTTCCGCCATTGCGAGGCGCTTCGCGCCGGGGGGCGAAGCCCCTGTGCGTGTCGAGGTTTCTGCTCGGTATCAATTATTGGCCGCGCCGCAGCGCGATGTACATGTGGGATCGTTTCGATATTGAGGAGATCGGCGAAGATTTCGCGCGCATCAAAGGCTTCGGGCTCGATGTCGTGCGCTTCTTCCTGATGTGGGACGCATTTCAGCCCGAACCGAACGCGATGAATGCGACGGCGTTGCAACGTTTCGACGCCGTGATGGAACGCATCGCCGATGCGGGGCTGCAAGCGATGCCGACGCTCTTCTGCGGGCACATGAGCGGCGTCAACTGGCTGCCGCGTTGGACACTCGAACGCCAGACCGTGATTGGTCGATTTCGCACGATTTCCGGCGGCGACGTCGTCGATCGCGCAATCGGTGATTTCTACGGCGATGCGGAGCTGCTCAAAGCGCAAGTCTTCTTCGCGCACCGCGTCGGCGAGCGGTTGCGCGGCCATCCCGCGCTCTTCGCTTGGGACCTCGGCAACGAATTTTCCAACCTGCGCGAGCCGGCAAGCGCAGAGGAAGCGGCGCAGTGGAGCGCGCGACTCACCGACGCGTTGCTTGAAGCGTCCGGCGTCGGGGCTTCGGGCGGCATGCACGGGGAGGATCTCGATCACGACCGCCGCCTGCGCCCGTCCAGCATGGCGCGGCCGTGGCTCTTTGCGACGATGCACGGCTACTCCGTTTACAGTGCGTTTGCACGCGACCGCCTCGATCCCAACGTCGTGCCGTTCCTCTGCCAGCTGCAGCAGTCGTTCAGCGGCAAATCGGTGCTCTTCAGCGAGTTCGGCAATCCCGAGTGTCCGCCGGGCGTCACACGTGTTGACAACTTCGCATGCCTCGACGAAGCGGAGATGGCACAGTATGCCGCCGGCGTTCTCGAACGTCTCCACGCGCGCGGCGCGCTCGGTGCATTTTGGTGGTGCTGGGCCGACTACGATCCGGCGTTGGCGAAACTTCCGCCCTTCGATCGCGCACCGCACGAGCTGCGTTTCGGCATCGTGCGCAGCGACGGATCGGCAAAGCCCGTCGCCGCAACACTCGCGCAGTTTGCGCGTGAAGCGCACGCAGTCGTCGAACCGCTTCCGGCGTCGATTGCCAATGAGACCGAGCACTATGCCGGACTTCCGGCGAGCATCGAACACGAATACCGCAGCTATTGCGACGCATATGCCTGACGGCCGCACCCTGATTGTAACCGGCGCGAGCTCCGGCATCGGACGCGCCGTCGCGTTCGCGGCCGCGCGCGAAGAGTATCGCGTCGTGCTCGTGGCCCGCCGCGCCGAGCGGCTCGCCGAGGTTGCAGCCGCGATTCGCACGGCGGGAGGCGCCGCTACGACGGTCGTCGCCGACGTGATCGCACACGAAACGCCGGAGAAAGCCGTAAGCGCAGCCGTAGAGAGCTTCGGCGGCCTCGACGTGGTCGTGAACAACGCCGGCGCCTACGCTTACGGCGAACTCCTCGAACAAAGTGATGCCGCGCTGGAAGCGCAATGGCAGCTGCACGTCGCCGCGCCGCTGCGGCTTGCGCGCGCCGCACTGCCGCATCTGCAGGCGTCGCGCGGACGACTCGTCTTTCTCGGCTCCGGCGCGGCGCGCGTTCCGCTGCCGAACGCCGGCGCTTATTCGCTCGGCAAAGCGGCGATTCGCGCGGCCGCGATTCAGCTCCGGCGCGAGCTTCGATCGTGCGGTATCGCGGTAACGTACGTCGATCCCGGCGTAGTCGCAACGGAGTTTCACAGCTCACAGAACATCGAGCGGCCGCTCGGCGGGACGGTATCCCCCGAACGCGCGGCGCGCGCAATACTGCGCGGGTTGCACCGCCGCGCGGCGGTCGTCAACGTTGTACCGTGGCAGACTGCGTTTACCATGCTCGGCGAGTGGTCCGGCACGCTTGCCGATCCTATCGTCGGCAGCGCATTTACCGTTCGCCGCGCGAAGGAGTGAAGCTGTAATGGGCGATTTTGAACAAACTCTCGAACCGGTCGCGCGCCGTATGGAACGTGTGAAACTGCCCGCGTCCTTTCTGCGCGACGCTATGGTGCCCGGTGCGACGCTGCAACTCGGCGCGCTCGCAATGCGTTGGGCGGGAATGCCGAACAAGAACGAACGAGCCGCCTTGCGTGAAGTGCTCGACGCGCTCGTCGCAGGCGGCTATTTGGAAAAATTGGAGGATGAACGGTGGAGAGTCGTACGCGCCGCAGA
>JAMXLK010000036.1 GCA_024281075.1 Vulcanimicrobiia bacterium | reverse complement strand
ATTCCGGACAACGCTTGCCCCCTACGTCTTACCGCGGCTGCTGGCACGTAGTTAGCCGGGGCTTCCTCCAAGGGTACCGTCAATATCGTCCCCTTCGACAGTGGTTTACGACCCGAAGGCCTTCTTCCCACACGCGGCGTCGCTCCGTCAGGCTTTCGCCCATTGCGGAAAATTCCTCACTGCTGCCTCCCGTAGGAGTCTGGACCGTGTCTCAGTTCCAGTGTGGCTGGTCGCTCTCTCAAGCCAGCTACCCATCGGAGTCTTGGTAGGCCATTACCCCACCAACTAACTAATGGGACGCAGTCCCCTCTCCGTGCGGATTGCTCCTTTCATCGTCTCGAGATGCCCCAAAACGATCGTATGCGGTATTAGCTAACCTTTCGGCTAGTTATTCCCCACACAGAGGTAGGTTGACCACGTGTTACTCACCCGTCTGCCACTGGGTATTGCTACCCCGTTCGACTTGCATGTGTTAGGCACGCCGCCAGCGTTAGTCCTGAGCCAGGATCAAACTCTCCATAAAAAACTTTATGGAGAACCGATGATGGCTCCCAAATTTGAAATTGTACAATCTCTCGACCAAAATGGCCGGAGACCCACAGACTTATGCGCTTGCTGCACTGTTCAGTTTTCAAGGAGCGTTAGTCGCGCGTGAACCCGCAACGACTCCACCGACCGGTCCGGCCGGGTTGTCGCTCGGGGCACGACGGCTATCATATCGCCGCCACATAGGGCTGTCAAGGAAGGCTTGACGAGGGGCTCGCTCGCCCGAATGGGACGCGGCCCGCTTCGATCCGCTTCAGGATCTTCCTTAGTATCAAACGCGCAGACCGGTCCAATGGTTGCAGGGTGCCCCCGCCGCGGCGCCGACGTAGGCAGGATGCTCATCGACCACGTCGACCTGCGGGTCAGCGATTTTGCGAAAGTCAGACCGCTTTACGACGCGCTCTTGCCTGCAATGGGCTATACCGAGATCGGCGAGGACGACGACACCATCAGCTATTATCGGCCCGGAGGACAACGCACCGCGCCGTTCTTCGGCATCGACGTCGATCCGGCGCATCGGCCGAACGGCTCCCGTATTGCGTTCTACGCGTCGAGTCGCGACGAAGTCGACCGCCTGTCGGCCGTGGCGCGATCCGCCGGCGCGACTGCTTTCGAACCACCGGCGTTGATCGAGGAATACAGCCCCTTCTACTACGCGAGCTTTTTCGAAGACCAGGACGGCAACAAACTCGAAATCTGCTTTAGAGAGCCTCCGCCCTTCGACTCCGGCGCTTCGCGCCTTCGCTCAGGATGACACGAGGCGATGTCAGACCTTGCGTGAGATTGTTTTGGCCTGCATAAAGAGCAGCAGATAATCGCGGCCGCCGGCCTTGCTGTCCGTGCCCGACATGTTGAAGCCGCCGAAGGGGTGGACCCCAACGAACGCGCCGGTGCTCTTGCGATTGAAATAGAGATTTCCGACGAAGAACTCGTTGCGCGCGCGCTCGATCTTCTTGTCATCCTTCGTATACAGCGATCCGGTCAATCCAAACTCGGTGTTGTTGGCAATCGAGAGCGCGCTCTCGAAGTCTTTGGCTTTGATCACTGCAAGGACGGGCCCGAAAATTTCTTCTTGAGCTATGGTCGCGTCCGGGGCGACGTCGGCAATGACCGTCGGTTCCAGGAAGTATCCGCGATCGCCGACGCGATCGCCGCCCGTCAGGAGGCGGCCCTCCGTTTTGCCCGTCTCGATGTAGCGCATGATTGACTTGAGCGCGCTCTCGTTGACGACGGGGCCCATATAGTTCGCGGGGTCGCTCGGGTCGCCGACCGTAATCGTCGCCACACGCCGCTTCAGTTTATCGACGAATTCGTCGTAAATGCTCTCCTCGACGATAGCGCGTGAGCACGCCGAACATTTCTGTCCTTGAAACCCAAATGCCGAAACCGCTACGCCTTCGACGGCTGCATCCACGTCCGCGTCGGCGGCAACGATGATCGAGTCCTTGCCGCCCATCTCGGCAACGACCCGCTTGATCCATTTTTGTCCTTTTTGCGGTTTCGCCGCCAGTTCGTTGATGCGCAGCCCGACTTCTTTCGAACCCGTAAACGAGATGAAGCGAATCTTCGGATGCGTGACGATAAGATCGCCGATTTCGCTGCCCGAGCCTGGAATGAAGTTGACGACGCCCGGCGGGACGCCGACTTCATGCAGTAGATCCACAAACCACGCCGCAATGACCGCAGCGTCGCTCGACGGTTTCAGCACGACGGTATTACCGCAGACGATTGCCGCCGCGGTCATGCCGATCATAATGGCACCCGCAAAGTTCCAAGGCGGGATGACGGCGCCGACGCCCAGGGGGATGTAGACGAGTTCGTTGCGTTCGCCTTCGATGGGCACGATGGGCTGAGGCTGCGCGTACCGCAACGCTTCGCGCGCGTAGAACTCGAGAAAGTCGATCGCTTCGGCGATGTCGCCGTCGGCCTCGCTCCAACTTTTGCCGACTTCGTAAACCAAGAGCGCGTCGTAATCGAACCGCCGCGAGCGCAGCATTTCAGCGGCTTTAAAGATGTATGCGGCACGTTCGGGCAGCGTTCGGTGGCGCCACGAGTCGAACGCGCGCGAGGCTGCCTCGATCGCTTCGTTTGCCTGCTCTTTCGACGCGGCACTCGTCAAACCGATCACCTCGTTGGGATCCGCCGGATTGACCGAGCGGATTTTCTTTTCGGTCTCTATCTTGCGCCCCGCGATGACCAGCGGATAATGCTTGCCGAGCTGCGCTTTAACGCGCTCGAGCGCGGCGCGCATCGCGGCAGCGTCGGCCGGGTCGCGAAAGTCTTTGACCCGCTCGTTCTGAAACGGAGCGACCTCGAGGTTCGGTTTTTCGGCTATCGTCGTCATAAAGCTATAGTAGCAGAAGCTGCCAGAGGAGCCTGCCCTGAGCGAGCGTAGCGAGTCGAAGGAGCCTGCTTGGTTCGCACGCGAAGATCCGAGCGTGTCGCAGCTGGTGGCGGTCGCCATTGCCGCATTTTTCCTTGGGCTCGGTATGGCCGGGGAGCCGTTCGCTCCGTTGCGCGCGCTCCTCGCCGTCTGCATCCTGCTGCTCATCGCGGCGGCACTCGATCGCGTCGCGTCGCCGCTGCTCGTCTTCCTATTCGCGGTCACCGGCGTACTGCTGACGTGCTACCTGCAGCACGGCGAAATCTATCCGGGTACCGGCATCGTGGGCGTCGGCCTGGGTGGACTAGCGGCCGCTTCGCTCGGACGCCGCACGGCTCCGGCGCTCGTGGCCGCACTGGGCACCGTCGTCGGAACGACGCTCTACTTTCTTCTGTAAACCGTTAGAGCGGCGCGCCGATCGGGTGACGCGCGCCGGCCCGAAGCGCATCGACGAGGGCGCGCGGGTCTTCCGATCGCATCAGCGCTTCGCCGACGAGAAAGCCGCGAGCGCCGGACGCGCGCAACCGTGCCACGTCGGATGCGTCCTGCATGCCGCTTTCGCTGATCGCAAAGATGTCGTGCGGCACCTTCGGCAACAAATGCTCGCTTACCGCAAGGTCGGTCTCCAAGGTCCGTAAGTTGCGGTTGTTGATCCCCACCAGCCGCGCTCCCGCACTAATCGCGCGTCGCAGATCGACTTCATCGTGCGCCTCAACGAGAACGTCGAGCGCGTATTCCGCCGCCTCGCTCATACAGGCGTGCAACGCTTCGTCTTCCATACCGGCGACGATGAGGAGGATGCAGTCCGCCCCGTGCGCGGCCGACTGAGCGACTTGATATCGCGTCCACATGAAGTCTTTGCGCAGCAGCGGACGCGACGTAACGCGGCGCACTTCATCGAGATAGTTCAGCTCGCCGAGAAAATGGTCGCGTTCTGTGATAACGCTGATCGCGTCGACGCGGGCTGCTTCATACGTTTGCGCTATGGCGACGGGATCGAAACTGCGCGCGATCAATCCGCTCGACGGCGACGCCCGTTTGATCTCGGCAATAATCGCTCCGCCTGGGGCTTGCTGCAGCGCCGCAAGGAAAGCGCGGCGTTCCGGTACGCGCGCCAAACCGCGTACGCGGACCGCTTCGTATGGCTCCGCGGCCTCCTCGCGCTCCAATGCCGATGCTTTGACGGCATAAATCTTCTGCAGCGTGTCGCTCATGCGGCTTACGGAGTCGGGGTCGGGCTGGGCGAGGCCGACGGGCTTATTGAGGGCGTCGGCGTCGGAACGATGGCAGGCCCGACCATGACGGTGCTGCCGATAGCATTCTGCCGGATCGTCACGTTCTTCCCGGCGGCGCCCGCGGAAAAGGTGTGCGCGCGCGGATATTGGCCACTGCGATTCGCGCCTTGCTGCCGCGGGTTCCAGGTGTCGTCGAGCGCGCTGACGATCACGCCGCGGCGCGTTAAAAAGATTTCGCTCCGATGTGCGCCGATGAAATTATTTCCGCCAACCGAGCCCGCGAATCCACCGCCGAAGTCGATGCCGCCGCGAACGGTGGACGGAACTACGGGCGCAAGAGCATCGGTAAACGCGTAGAGGCCGCGTTCGAAATCTTCATCCGAGGCCGATACGTCGACGCTGCCGTCGGTTGCAATGTCAACGATTCTAGCCGCAATGGTGCTGTCGGCGAGGGCGCGGTCGAGCGTAATTGACGGTGCCGCCGCGTACGGCGAAGCCGTCGCAATGGGCACCGAGATGCCGCCGATTCCAAAGTTGTTGCCGTGGATTTGACAGGAGTTGCACGTCAATGACCCGCCCGCGACCAGCACCCCGTCCACGTTTCTGAACGACGAGACGACGCCCGCAGCGAAGCTCGAATCCGAGCCGATCAGCGACCCGAGTACGTCGACCGACGCGTAAAAGGCCTTCGCGCCGAGAGAAATTTTCGTCGCGCCGACGTAGATGTCGGAGACGCTCAGGCCCGCCGGCGGCACGGCTTCCAGGGTGGTGTAGGCACTGTGCGGCGGCGCTCCGACGACTCGCTCGAACGTGGTATCTTCACCTAAGCCGTTGATGAACGACCCGCTTCTCGGATTGTGGCCGAAGTTCGTTCCCTGGATCGTCACCGTCTTGGACACGACGATCGGAAACTGCTCGCCGTTCGCTGCGTCGTACGTGCCGATGCCCAAATGAATGATCACACCGTTGGGGGAGAGGACTTTGGCGGCCGTAAACACTGCGACGGCTTTGGTCAGCGTGCGGTATGGTTTTGCGATGCTGCCGTTCCCCGTCGTATCGCTTCCGGTAACGGGATCGACATACAGCGCCGAAAGGGGTGCAAGGCTCGGTATGGCGGGACCGGGTTGGCCCCAACGGGTACAGGCAGTCCCCCCGAGGATACCGCCGGCTGCCAGCGCAGCGACGATTGCGAAAAAAAGGCGCGCGAACCAACGACTCTGCATGAGGTCCTCCACCCCTTTGCCGCACCGCGCGCCGGAACCTCGGGGAGTCACGATTCGTGCTCCGGAAGAGATGAAGCGATGATTAAGGCGCCGGTCCGCGCCATCGTCGCGGCAATCGACGCAGCTGCGGTTGCCTGGTGCGACGCGGGTTTCGAACCGCGCGTGCGTGCGCGCGATGCGGTCGTGCGGCGGACCGGCTATTCCGAACCGATGATCGATTATGCATTCGATCGCCTCTTTGGCTCGCTACGCCGCGATAGCATTGAATGCGTCATCGAAGACGAGCTCGGCTCGCTCGACGTCCTCGATGGTTTCGTGGAACGATCCGGTCGTGCGCGTGCGGCTGCGTTGCCGGCCGGACGCGTCTGCATCGTCTCGAGCCGCACGACGGTCGGCGTCGCGATCGCTCCTGCAATCTTCGCGCTCTGCGCAAAATGCACCGTGCTGGTCAAGGACCGCGAGGATTACCTCGCGACGGCGTTTTTCGAAACGCTTACTTCAGAGCTTCCGGAAATTCGGGATGCCGTCGCCGCGCGCTCGTGGAACGGCGACGCGGAGACGGCGACGCTTCGGGAGTTCGATGTGGTGGTCGCGTTCGGCAGCGATGCGACCCTTGCCGAAATTTCGTCAAACCTTCCGTACCCTACGCGAATGATCGGATATGGAACGAAAGCGAGCGCCGGTTACGTCGCGCGCGAAGCGCTTGCCGGCGCGAACGCCGCTGCAGCGATTGCCGCCGGCGCAGCGCGGGACCTGATTCTTTACGAGAGCGAGGGATGTTTGTCGCTGCACGCACTCTTCGTTGAAGAGGGCGGCGCGATCGGCGTGCATGAATTCACCGAGCACCTCGCGACGGCGCTGCGCGACGTGGGCGCCGAGCTTCCGAGCGTGCTTGACGACGCCTCGGCGCCGGCGCGCCGGGCGGCGGCGCGCGACCTCGCGGCTTTTCGCGGCGAACGATACTTTGCCGACGCCGGTGCGCAGTATCTCGCCGTACTCGATCCGCCGCGCGCGTCGCCGCCGTTTTTTCTGCCGCGCACGCTCGGCATTCATCGCGTCGCGCGTCCCGCGGACGCCGCTGCGTATCTCTCCCGCCACGGGATCACGCTCGAAGCGCTGGCCATCGCCGGCGACCGCAACGATGTTCGGGACCTTGCGCTGCGCACGAAGGCGGCCCGTATCGCGCGTTTCGGTTCGCTCCAAGCTCCGTCATTAGGCGTCTTTCACGGCGGGCGTCCGCGCATTGCCGAATTCGTAAGCTGGATCGGCGACGAGACGTGAAGATTCCAGGACCTCATAGCAAAGCGCTCGGTCTGCGCCTGCGTGCCCGCGAACAGCGTAACGTCACCTTTCTGGCCGACGATTTTCCGATTTTCTGGGATTCGGCACGCGGTGCGATCGTGACCGACGTGGACGGCAACGACTACATCGACTGCACGGCCGCTTTCGGTGTCGCGAGCCTCGGGCACGGCAATCCGCGCGTAGCGTTTGCCGTCGCGGATCAGGCGCAACGTCTCATGCATGGGATGGGCGACGTCCATCCAACGGAAATCCGCGTGCGCCTGCTCGACCGGTTGGCCGCGATTTTGCCTGACACGCTCACCAAAGCGTTTCTGGCGACCAGCGGATCGGAAGCGATCGAAGCCGCGCTCAAGACCGCAATGCTCTTCACCGGCAAATCACGTTTCGCGTCGTATCGCGGCGGCTATCACGGCCTGTCTTTCGGCGCGCTCGCCGTGTCCGGGCTCGAGCGTTTTCGAACGCCCTTCGCCGGGGTGTTGCGTCACGAACCCGTTCTGCTCGAGTACCCCCGTTCGACGGCAAACGCTGACGAGGCCGCCTCGCGTGCACGCGAGCAGCTGCAACCGACCGACGACATCGCCGCCTTAGTCGTCGAGCCGATTCAAGGCCGCGGGGGCTGCATCGTCCCGCCGCCTGGGTATCTGCAGCACGTCGCCACAATCTGCCGTGAGCTCAATATCGTCTTGATCGTCGACGAAATCTTCACCGGTTTCGCGCGCACCGGAACGTGGTTTGCGAGCGAGTACGAAGGCATCGTGCCCGACATCATCTGCATCGGCAAGGCAATGGGATCCGGCGTCCCGATCAGCGCCGCCGTCGGCCGCGCGAACGTCATGGACGCATGGCCTCCCTCCACGGGTGAAGCATTGCACACGTCGACGTTCCTCGGTAACCCGCTTGGATGCGCCGCCGCGCTCGCCACCCTTGATGAGATGGAGCTGCTCGCTCTGCCGGCACGCGCGGCGAGGCTCGGCGAAAGACTCGGGGCGCGGCTCGAGGCGCTTCGCGCGCACTCGATCGTGCGGGACGTTCGGGGACGCGGCATGCTATGGGGGGTGGAGCTGCGTGACGCCGGAGCCGCCTTTGCGGCGGTTAAGAACGCGCTGACGCGCGGCGTCATCGTGGCGCAGTCTGGTCAGCACGGCAGCGTTATCGCGATCTCACCGCCGCTGGTCATTGAAGATCGGCAACTCGAGCGCGCCATCGCGGTTTTGGAATCGTCCATTGGAGCGGTTGCATGAAGCGATACAAGATCGGAATCGTCGGTGCGGGCTTTGGTATCCGCGTGCACTTGCCGGCATTGCGCAATCATCCGCGGTTTGAGGTCGTCGCGCTCGCCTCACCGTCGAGCGCGCCGCAGGTAGCACGTGCGGAAAACATCGCACACGCATTCCCATCGTGCGCGGAGATGCTTGCCGGCGTCGATCTCGACGCCGTCACGGTCGCGTCGCCGCCCTTCTCCCATCGCGACGACGTTCTCGCCGCTTTGGCTCAGCGCAAGCACGTCATGTGCGAAAAGCCGTTCGCACTCCGGGTCGCCGATGCGGGCAGCATGCGGGACGCAGAACGATCTGCCGAAACGGCGTGCGGGGTTGCACACGAGTTCCGATTCGTGCCGGAGTCACAGGCGCTCAAAGAGCTCGTCGTCAACGGTCATCTCGATCCGCTGCGGAATATCGAAATCAACCTTCTTCGCGCATCGCTGCGCCGCCAGGACCGGCGCTCGCGCGGGTGGTGGTTCGAGCGCGAGCGCGGCGGGGGCCTCACCGGCGCCGTCATGTCGCACTTAATCGACCACGCAAACTGGCTCGCCGGACGCCCACCGCTTCGAGTCCTCGGCTTTGAACGTACGGCAAACACCGAACGCCACGACGAAGGCGGCAGCTTTCGCAGCGACGTCGCCGACGGCGCTTTCGCGCTCTTCGAATATTCGGACGGCTTGGCGGCACGCGTCAGCGCCGATGCAACCGCGGCAGTGGAATCATATACGTGCGCGGTTCACGGCGAGCAGCGCACGGCCGTGGCAAGCGGGCCGTGGATCGCCGACGTGACGCTCTACACGGTCGACGCAAATGAGACCAGCGAGCTGCGATGCAAACCTTCGCCATACGCGCGCTACGCGCAGATCGAGCCGAACGTCCCACCGATGATGGAGCTCTACGACGAGTTCGTCAAAAAGATCGAGCGCCAACCGAATACGCTGCCGAGCTTCGAGGACGCGCTCCATACGCAAGAAGCGCTCGCGGCGATCGGTTATTCGACGGGCTCAGGGTGACAATGCGAGATGCTGCCAGAGCATTCCCAAGGCAATCGTCGTCGCGCGCGACGCGATAGTCTCGCGGTCTCCCGCGAGCGAAAGGCGCCGCACCAGCACGCCGCTGCGCGCATCATCGAGCGCGAGCCATCCCAGTCCGACCGGCTTCTCCTGCGATCCGCCGCCCGGTCCGGCGATACCGGTCGTCGCAAGCGCGAGCTCCGCGCCGAATCGCGTGCGGGCACCCGCCGCCATCTCGCGCGCGGCTTCTTCGCTGACGGCACCGGCGCGCTCCAGCGTCGCCGAGGCAACGCCGAGTAAAGCGATCTTGGCGGAATTAGCATACGCGACGACGCCGCCGGCGAAGCTTTCCGACGAACCGGCGACGCTGGTCAGTGCCGCAGCAATCCGTCCCCCGGTGAACGACTCCGCGACGGCGAGCATACTCTTTCGTTCCTGCAATAGGTGGTGTATCGCGCTCGCCGGCGTTCCGCGATCGCAGCCGAAAACGTAGCCTTCAAGGCGGCGCTCGAGCTCGGCCTGCAGCGGTGCGATCATCGCTTCGGCACGCTCCCTCGAGGGCGCTTTCGCCATGATCTTGACGTCCGCCCGAAAATCGTGAGCGAGCACCGCGATCTTGGGATTTTCGCAGCTGCGGAAAAGGTCGGCGATGCGATGGTCTATCTCCGACTCGCCGATCGCGATCGTATGCAGCACGCGCGTGTAGATGCCGTTGCCGCTACCCAAACGCTCGCGAACGAACGGCAGCACTTTTTCGGTCATCATCGGCTTCATCTCGCGCGGCACACCGGGCATGCACGCGACGAACTTTCCGTCGCGGGCGAACGCGATGAAGCCAGGCGCCGTGCCGTTTGGATTGTCGAGCGGCGTGCTTCCGCACGGAAGCTCCGCTTGTTTGCGATTGTTCGCACGCATAGGCCGGCCAAGGGCCGTAAAAGTTTTCTCCATTTGCTCGAGCGCGGGTGCGTAGAGTTCCGTGTCGAGTTCGAGTGCGGCGCAAACGCCGTCGCGCGTTAGATCGTCGACCGTCGGGCCCAAACCGCCGGTCATGATCGCGCCATCGGCGCGACTCAGCGCGCCGCGGACGGCTTGCGCGATGCGCCCGCGATTGTCACCGATTGCCGCACTGCCATACACGTCGATCCCAGCCTCGGCCAACCGTTGCGCGATGTACGCGGTATTGGTATCCACGAGCTGACCGAGCAGCAGTTCGGTGCCGACCGCGATGATCTCAACGCTCGGCATCGTCGAACCAAGGCGGGTACGAAAAGCTCACCTCCGCTCGGAACCCGCGGGCCGCTTCGATCATCGCGTCCCGCCGAAGCGACGAACTCTCCGGCTCGGGGTGCGCGGCCTGGACGGCGGCGCGACGCTGCGCCAATAGCGCGATGAAACGCGCGAACTTCGCGTCCATCGCGCGCTGCAGCGCGTTCTTGAGCGCTTTGCCGACGCGTGGCGCGAGTCCCGCCGTGGAGATTGCGATGCGAACGGGGCCGGCCTTCGCGATTGCGACCATCGCGACGAAACCGAACTTCGGCTGGTCGATGCAGCACAACAAGAATCGCCGGCGATCGGCAAGCGCGCGAAGGCGCGCCGATAGCGTCGCGTCTTGCGGCGTGGAGATCACGAAAAAGACGTCGTCGAGGTTCTCGTCGCGCAACGTTTGCGGATCGTAAACCCGCTCTACCTGCGCACCCGACTCCTCGAGTGCCGCCGTCTTTTCAATCGCTTCCCGGTCGTCGGCTGCGCCGATTACGACACATCTCCTACCGTCGAGATTGAGGCTCACGGGGAAGAACGCTTTGCGCACTTGGTTAGTAATCGACCGGACGGAGGTAAAACTCGTTGATTGCGGTGCTGCTCAGCAATGCCGTCGTGGGTAAATGTCGTTTCCAATGGGTGGAGTCAACGCGCCGGCGGATCAGCTGGACTTCGTCTCGTTCGAATCCGCGTGCGACCAGCTCGTCGTCCGAATAGCCGAGCAGTAACTGCGACAGGATTGCATCGGCCCGCGCGTAGCTAATCCCGAGATCCCCTTCATCCGTCTGGTCGGCTTGAAGATCGGCCGTCGGTGCCTTCTCGACGAGACGCTGCGGTACGTCGAGATATCGCGCAAGCTCCCACACTTGACTCTTGAAGAGATCGCCTAGGGGATTGAGCGGCGGCGTATCGTCAGCATGCCACGTGAAATATCCGAGAAGCCGTTCCGTTTTGTTTCCCGTCCCGACGGGCAACGCATCGAGTTTCGCCGACTGATCGAAGAGAACCACCATGCGCATACGCGCCATCACGTTTCCGCGGCGCCGCGCATCGGCGTCGGGTTCGTTTAGCAGATAGCCGTCGACCGCCGCCGTGATATCGATCGTCCGGCACGGAATCTTCAGCGCGTCGACCACGAGCTGTGCGTCGCTCAAGCTCGTCGGATGCGAGCTCTCGTACGGCAGACGAAAGGCGTAGACATTCTCCGAACCCAGTGCCTGGGCGCAGAGAAAGGCGGTTACCGCAGAGTCCACGCCGCCGGAGAGCCCAACCACCGCGCGCCGAATTCCGCGCCGCTCGAGCAGTTCGTCACGCAAGAACGCGACGAGCCATTGCGTGGCCACCGCACAATCAATTCGCGGCGCCACCGGAGCCGGCGGCCGGCTTTCAATGACGCGGAGTGTCATAGGGCGTTGCCGCTCGCGCGCGGTAACGGCAGCTCCTCATCGAGCAGCAAATCGGGCAGCGCCGCTTCCAGATCGCCGAGCAATGGGAGGCTCGCGCGCGCCAAATCAATCTCGCGTAAGTCGAGCTCCGCCCGAACGATGCACGCCTCGGTCGCCGGCGCCTGCACGAGCACGCGCCCGCGCGGGTCGACGATGCACGACGATCCGCTCATGCCTTTGCCGCCCTCGAATCCGGTAAGCCCGGCATAAATAATGTAGATCCCATGCTCCATCGCCGCATCGCGCAGGATGTCACGCCACCGCGCGATGCTCTCCAGCTCGCCCTCGCGCTCGATACCCCGCCCCGGAGAAGCGCTTGGAATGATTACCATCCGCGCGCCTTTGATCGCCGCGATCGTCGGCGTGATCGCATGGAATGCGTCTTCGCAGATCAAGAGCGCCATCGTGCCGAATCGCGTCCCGAAGACTCCGAGTTTCCGTCCGCGCGAGAGAAAACGCTCCTCGTCGAAGACGCCGTAGGTCGGCAAGAACATTTTGCGGTGCAGATGCACGATCGGCTCGCCATGCTGGTCGACGTGGAGAAAGACCGCGCTGTTATAGTACGTCCCACCGTCGTTTTCGAAAAAGCCGGCAGCGATATAAGCCGGCTGCGCGCACGACTCCCGCCACACGCGTGCCAGATCGCGTGCAAAGCTTTGCGCGGGGAGTGCGAGCTCGTAGACGGCGCCTTCGAGAAAGTAGCCGGTCAGCGCCGCCTCGGGTAGCACGACGAGATCCGGCGGCGATGCCGCGAGCTGCTCGAAGGCCTTTCCCGTTTCCGTGAGGTTACGCTGGTACTCGCCCTTTGCGGGCTTGCTCTGAACGAGCGCCACGCGCAGCCGGTCCGGTGTGCCTCTCACGTCGGAACGCTCGTCGCCATCTCGACTTGCTCGTCGCCCGGAAGCTTGCGGCCAAGCTCCGCCGCGCACGTCTCCGCCGGGTACGTCCAAATTTCGGCGAGCGTCGGATGGAGATGCGGGATGCGCATGAACTGATCGACGGTTGCATCGAAGCGCATCGCGACGATCACTTCGTGGATAAGCTCCGAGGCCTGCGCCCCCAACACCGCGGCGCCCAAAATCCGTCCGCTATCGCGCGCCGCGAGCATCTTCACGAAGCCCTTGGTCTTGCCCAGACACTGAGCCTTGCCATGCTCGGCAAAATCGTAGCGTCCCGAAACGTACGCTAAGCCTTTTTTGCGGAGCTCTTTTTCATTGGAACCGACGGCGGCATACTGCGGGTCGGTGAAAACCGTGTGTGCAGAGACGATGCGATAATCCGCGTCTTCTCCCGCATCCAAACACGCGTTACGCGCCGCAACTTCGCCCTGATAAATTGCAACGTGCACCAACATGTACTCTGCCGTCACGTCGCCGACCGCGTAGATATTCGGGTTGCTCGTGCGCATCCGCCGGTCGACGGTGATCGCATCGCCCGGCTCACGGCCGACTCCGGCTTTTTCGAGGTCCAACCCGTGCGTGTCGGGCACACGGCCCAACGCGTAAAAGATCTCGTCGGCAGCGGCTTCACGTTCGACGCCTCCGTGCAGATACCGAACGATCTTCTTCCCATGGCGGCGTTCCGCGGCGACGAGCGTCGCGTGCGTGACGACGTCGATGCCTTCCTCGCGGAAATACTCTGTGAGCGCATTACCCACGTCGTCGTCCGTTTCGGTCAGGCAATGCCCGCTCCGAATCAGCATGGTCGTACGAGCGCCCATCCGCGCAAGGAACTGGCCGAGCTCGCATGCCGTATAACCGCCGCCCAGCACCACGACGGACTTTGGAATGGCTTCCAGCTCCAGCACCGCGTCGCTGTCGACGTAACCGACGTCCGCAAGACCGGGCACGATGCCGGCGTGAATCACGCTCCCCGTCGCGATGATAAACGTATTTGCTTCTAGAATCTCGCTCTCACCGACGGCAAGCTGCGTCGGCGACAAAAACCGTGCCGCCCCGAGATAGAGCGGAAAATCGTTGATGCCGTCTATGCGATACTCGGCAAACTCGCGAACCAGCTCGCGCTTGCGCGCGGCGATAAACGGCATGTCGGCGGAAATGCCTTCGACCGCAATGCCGAGGGCTCGCGCGTCGCGCGCGTCCTGCAGCGCGTCGCTGGAGGCCAACAGCGCTTTACTCGGCATGCAGCCGCGTAGAATGCAGAGGCCGCCGAGCGGTCCCTTGTCGACAAGCGCGACGTCGCAGCCGACGTCGCGCGCCGTTCGCGCCGCGGCGTAGCCCGCCGAACCGGCGCCGACGACGACCAGGTCGTGCCGGCGCGGGGAACGATGCATTCCGTCGTCAGCGCCCGGCTGGGCGTGCACCGAGGCGATGCGTCGATTCGACGAAACGGACGGTTCCGCTCGAATGAACGAGAATCGAGTGCGTACGCGCCTGATTGCCGAAGAAACGCACGCCGCGAACCAGATCGCCGTCCGTGATGCCGGTCGCACAGAAGATCACGTCGTTGCTGCGGACGAGATCGTTAATTTCGAGCACCCGACCGACGTCGTCGAAACCCATCTCGGCCGCGCGGCGAATCTCATCCGCGTTTCGCGGCTGAAGGCGGCCCATAAAGTTGCCGCCGAGGCATTTGATGGCTGCGGCGGCAAGGACGCCTTCCGGCGCTCCGCCCGTTCCCATCGCGACGTGAATTCCCGTCGATTCAATCGCGGTCGCGATGCATGCGTCGACGTCGCCGTCGGAGATCAAGCGAATTCGCGCGCCCGCGGCACGCACGTCGCGGATCAGCTCGGCGTGCCGCGGACGGTCGAGAATAACGACGCACACGTCGTTGATCGGTTTTTCCAACGCGTTCGCGACCGCTTCCAAATTCTCAAGCACCGGTGCGTCGATATGCACGTACGGCGCCGCCTTTGCACCGACCGCCAGTTTCTTCATATAGGTATCGGGCGCGTGAAGCAGACCGCCCCGCTCCGCGATGGCCATCACCGCGATCGCATTGGGCAGTCCGTTTGCGACGAGGTTCGTCCCTTCCACGGGGTCCACCGCGATGTCCACCTCTTGACCGCCCGCGCCGAGTTCCTCGCCGATGTAGAGCATCGGCGCCTCATCGCGCTCGCCCTCGCCGATAACGATGCGGCCGGCGATCTCCATGTCGCCGAGTGCTTCGCGCATCTTCTCGACCGCCGCGCCGTCGGCCGCGTCGCGCTCACCGCGACCCATCCAACGCGACGCTGCGAGCGCCGCGCTCTCGGTAACTTTCACGAAATCGAGCGAATGTACCGGATGGTCCAGCAATGCACGCAGAATCGCCCGTGCCATTTGTCATTCTGCTACAAGGGAAGCGCCGCATTTCCTGTTAAACACACTTTCCGCGTGTCCGCCGGTACCCGTCTGTCACAACCTGCACAAACGCCGATCATCCGCTTCGGCGATTTGCTCGTTGCCGGTTGGGCGGCGCCCGCCGCCGTCACCATTGCCGGCCTGACCCTCGGCTTTTTTGCTTGGTACGCCCTCGTCGTGCCGAGCCGTCACGGCGTTCTTGGCGAAGCCCAGTTCATCGTTGCCGTGTGCGCCGGTACCGTCGCCACGATTGCACTTTGGAGCGGCTATGCGCGCTACTTCGCGCGACGCGCGGGCATAACGCTCGAACGCTCGCTTCAATACGATGCAATTACGTGGCTGCCGTTTTTACTGCTTTGGCTCACCTTCGTGCTGGCGCCGGAACTCACGCATGGCGCACGCCTTTTTTTGCTCGCGCTCACGCTGTCGTGCATCGCCAAGGTGGTCATTGCCGCCCGGTTCAACCAAACGGTGCGCGAAGTGCTCTTGGACTTTGCGGCCACGCGGCTCGCGATCGTCGTCATCGCCGAGCTCGCCGCCGTCATTATCGGTCAGCGAGCGGGGGTGCACGTGCAAGAGTCCTCGCACGCGTTGCTCGCGGTATGGGGACGGTGGGATGCCGTGCATTATCTCGACATCGCAACGCAGGGCTATCAAGGAACGAACATGGCGTTCTTTCCTCTCTACCCGCTGATGATCCGGATCGTCGGTGCGCTTGCCGGCAACCATCTGATTGCCGGGCTCCTAATCTCGAGCGCCTGTTTTTTCTTCGGTCTGCTCTATCTCTACAAACTGCTCGAGCATGAGTACGACCGCGCGGTCGCGCGCCGCGCAATCTTCTACGTCTCCATCTTTCCGACTGCGGTCTACTTTACGGCCGTCTACACCGAGTCGCTCTTTTTCATGCTGACGGTGGCTTCATTTTACTACATGCGCCAGCGCCGCTGGTGGCTTGCCGGCGCGATCGGTTTTCTCGCAGCGCTCACCCGCGTCGAGGGCGTCTTGTTGCTCATCCCGTTCGTCATCGAATGGTGGTCGCAGGAGCGGACCGCCGGCAAGTGGGCGATCGCGGACCTCGCCGCAGCATTGCTCATTCCGCTCGGGATGGCCGTCTACATGGCCTATCTCTGGGTCCTGCGGGCCGACCCGCTCTACTTCTCCCACGTTCAAATTCACTGGAACCGCCATCTCGCGCCGCCTTGGGTCAGCGTGCAGAATGCATTCGGCAAGATGCTGCACGCCTCGACACCGCAGCTCGTCGCGAACCAGTTGCTCGAGGTCGCGTTCACGTTTTTGATGATCGCCGTGCTGCTGGCGGGCTGGCGCAGCTTGCGACCCTCGTATATTACCTACATGGCGCTGTCGATCTTGATCCCGATGTCGACGTCGAACCTCATGTCCATGCCGCGCTTTGCGCTGGTGCTCTTCCCGATGTTCGCCATTCTCGCGCGCTGGGGCGAACGGCCGTGGGTCAACAACCTGATCCTCGCATTCTCCCTTCCGCTGCTGGGACTCTTTACGGTACTCTTCGCCGATTGGTACTGGGTTGCGTGACGCAGCCGCGCCGAGCATGATGCGCGCGCTGGGTCGCCGGCGCGGCGTCCGTCAATTCGTGAAGTTCGGAATCGTTGGCGCATCCGGAACCGTCGTGAACTTCGTCGTCGCGCACGCACTTGAAAAGTCGACCGATTTTTCGTGGTTTGCGGACTTCTCGATCGGTTTCATGGCCGGCGGCGTCTCGAACTACTTGCTCAATCGCGTCTGGACGTTTCGCTCAAAGCGCAATCCGTGGATCGAAGGTGCTCAGTTCCTGGCCGTTTCGGCGATCGCGCTTTTGGCGGGGAACCTCGTCATCGCGATCGCGCAACGCTCGGGATTTCATCACTTCACGGCGACGTGGCTCGCCGCGACGCTCGCCGGCGTCTTTATTAATTTCTTTCTGAACAAATATTGGACGTTCCGACACCTCAATTGAAGGCGTATTGGGGCGTCGGACTAGCCGCGATACTCTGCGTCGGAGCCGCGCTGCGGCTTCACGGCATCCATAATCCGATACTGGACCATCCCGGCTGGCGGCAAGGCGACACGGCGGCAATCGCGCGCAACTTCGCGCTCCTGCGGTTCGATATCATGTATCCGCAGGCGATGTACAATGGGCCGCCGCCGAACTACGTCGAGCTCGAGCTGCAAATCGTGCCGTTTCTCGCGGCGCTCCTGTACAAACTTCTCGGCGTTCATCCGATAATCGGCCGGCTCATCACGCTCGGATTCAGCCTCGGAACCGTAGCGACGCTGGCGTTTTTCGGCCGCTGGCTCTTCGGCAGCGCTCTCGCCGGGCTTGCCGCCGCCTTCTTCTATGCCGTTTTTCCCGGAAGCGTGTATTACGGCCGCACGTTCATGCCGGACGCCGCAATGACGTTCTTTCTTACGGCCGCGCTCTACGCCGCCGCACTCTATCTCGCCGGAGAGGTACGCCGGCCGCGCCGTTCCGTAACGGTCGCGACCCTGCTGCTGACGGTTGCATATCTTGCGAAACCCGTGGCCGTACTCGGCGTCGCACCGGTGCTCGCAATGGGCATAGAGTACGCTCGTCGCAAGGGCGCAACGGCGCTGGCAGCGATTGCGGTGCTCGTCGCAGTTCCAATCGCCGTTCTCGTGCTCTACGATCGCCGAATCGCGTCGTATGCCGAGTGGCATTGGGCAAGCGGCATCACGCGCCTACACGTCCTCCCCGCATTGCGTGCCTCGCTGACCTCTGCCGGCGCCTTCGCGGCGAAGCTCGAAGGTTTCCGGATCGGCCTCGCTATGCTGCGCGACACGATGCTCGGCGGCATCTCCTTCGCCCTTGCCATATTGGGCTTCGCAGCACTGCCTTGGATCCGGGCACGGAGCAAGGTGCTCCTCTGGTCGTGGCTTGCCGCCGGCTTACTCTATGCCTACGTCGTCGTAACGGTCGAGCGCGTTGACTACTATCTCTATCCGCTGCTGCCGCTCGCGGCGCTCGTCATCGGCGGCCTGATTGCGTGGTTTGCCTCGAGCATTCGGCAAGCCGACATCGCGCCGCCGGCCCGCGTCACGCTGCTTGCGATTCCACCGGTCGTTGCCATTGCCGCGCTGGTCTCGAGCCGAGCGCCCGTCGCGGATTACTATGCCTACAGCCGCGACGCGTACCGTAACGCCGTAGCAATCGATGCCGCGCTGCCGCGCGATGCAATCATCGTGATGGGCCACTACGGGCCCGAGGTGCAATACTACATCAATCGCTTCGGTTGGCAAGAGGATCCGCTGCTGTGGACGCCCTTCGACGAAGAGAGCGCGATCCGCAAAGGCGCCCGCTACTTCATCTCCGTCGAGGAGAATCGTGTGCAGAGCAACGCCGAGCTGTGTGCCTGGCTACAGCGTTTTCCGTTACTGCGATATGGCGGCGCGTGGCCGATCTACATCACCGACCCAGCGCTGGTCTCACCGAGCGCCGAACGATTCTGGCGGGAGTTTCGCGCCGCCGAACGGGCCGGCGCCGGGCGCGCATTCCTCGACGCCAACGGCGTTTGCCGCTCCGCGCGGCAGCCTACAACGCGTTGAGCGTTCGCAGCAACGCTTCAAAAGCATCCGGCCCCACGGCAATGCTGCCGCGGAACGGAAAATCGAGCGCCATCACCAGGAAGATCACCAGTCCGATCATCAAGCTCAACCCTCCGATCATGAGCTGCTGCATCACCGTCGCGTCCCACCCGAATAGATAGGTGAATGCCACCGTGACGTAAGCCCCTACGATCAGTACCAACCACATGATCGGATTGATTCCGATGAAGTCGATCGTCAAACGAGCTTGGCGGTCGTTCCAGGCGGTTTCTAATGCAACGAGCATCCGCGCCTGAAGGTTTTGAAGCCCTGGCGAAGTCACCGCAAGGCCGCGCACGTCCCGCCCAATGCGTTCTATGAGTGCATCGGAAATGCTCGTTTTTTCACCGTTGCGCATGTCGGGCCACTCGACGTCGACGATCGACTGCGCGTAAACTTTTATCAGGGACCGCAACGCGGCGCCGTGCGGAAAGTTCTCCGCGTCGCGATAGATTGTGGCGAGCGCCCGAGCCTCGTCGTAGCTGCGCTCATCCGCGGCTTCGAAGCGCTCCCAGACGCCGATGGCCACGAACGCGAGCAAAACGGCGTAGATCACCCCGATGACGGCGAGAATGAACCCGGCGCGATCCGTATGTGCGGCGCGAATCTCTTTCGGCGTGAGTGCGCTGACGAGATAGCCGAGCACCATCGTCGTCACGACGAAACCCCCGACGACGACGATCCCGGTGAGAACCGTCGGCAGCGACTCGAGCCAAGCAATCATGGGAGCGGCAAGAGCGAGCCGGCACCGAAGCTCGCGGCCGAGCGCCCCGGCGTCTCCGGCACACCCGACGTAATCAGTTGCCGATAGAGAATTAGCCGGTTCGTATTCCGGGCGAGCTCTAACTGCAGCTCGTAGCTGCGCTTGATCGCGGCGGTGAGCTGGTTGGTGTCAAACGTGTACCCGAAGTGCTTCAAGTTCCGTAGCAGCAACGCGTTCGTGGCGTTGAGCTGCTGGTAAGCGCGCTGAATCTCCAGTCCCGCGGCGCGATACGTCGGATAGTTCGAAAGCACGATCTCGCGCTGCAGCTTCGCCTGCTCGATCGTCGCCTTGAGCGCCGCGAGACGAACGCTCTGAGGATCGATCGCCAGGCCTTGGTTGACCGTTGCAACCGCATCGTCGAAGTTACCCTTCGTATATTCGATCTGCGCCAGCGCGGCGGCGGCTTCGACGTAGCCGGCGCGCGCCGGCGCATCGGCAGGGTCGACGCGAAGCGCGAGACGGTACGCCAGCGCCGCGTCGCGCGCGTTCCCGCGCGCCAAAGCAACGTCGCCCTGGTGGACGCGCGTGTTGACGATCCAGCGCTGGATCGACCCGGCGCAACCGCTCAATACCGCGGCAGCGCAGCATGCGAAGATCAGCTTACAGATGAACGTGCGCGGCAAATCGTGCTACTACCTCGATAACGACTGCGGCCGGGTACAGGATCGCCTGCGAGAGGAGCGACCCAACGATGGCCGTCAACGATAAGTAGAACACCATCGAACGAACCTCCTCGACGGTGCGCTTGCCGTGGATCGCTTGATCCGTAATGATGGCCGACGTCGGGTCAACGAAGAGCGTAAAGGCGATCGTGCCGATTCCGTTCACCACGCCCGAGAGACCGATCGAGGTTCGCGCGACCGCCACGTCGAGCACGGAGGCGAGGTACGACGACTGAACGCCGATGGCATACACGCACATGACGACGGTGTTGAAGATCAGCAGCCGCTTCGGCAGAACGCGCCAGTTAAAGCCGCGCAGTTCCGCGAGCGACGGCAACCGTTGCGCGCGAACGACGTCCCGAATCACCGACGGCGAGAAGAGGCGTGCCAGCGAGTGCGGAACGGAGCCGCGGCTTTCAAATGAGTGCACCCCGCGCCGGAACAAATACGTGAACATCGGCAAAAACAATGCGAAGACGACCATGCCCAGCGTGCCCGCGAGCACGATGAGTCGCAGCTGGATTTCGAAGGTGTGCTGCCACGCCGCCGCCGCCGGATTACCCGCAAGCTTCGCGACCGCGTTGCCGGCCTGATCCGACAGCGGCCCCAGAAAGAAGATGACGAACAGGTTTGCCAGGCGGCCCGCCGTGACGAACAGATTGAAGAGTGAAATAGAAGTCGCAATCCGCTTCGTCTGAACTCCCGCCAGGCGCGCGGCATACGCACCAATCGTCACGCCTTGCACGATGAACGTAATCGCCATCGCCCCGATCAGCTTCCCCGACCAAACGTGCGGCGCGAGGTTGGCGATCACGCTATGCGGCGTGAGGCGCCCAACTGATCTGCGACTCGTCCACCGGACCGATAATGCACAATCCGAGGTTCTCTTCGGCAAGCAGCTCCTGCGCAAGCTGACGCACTTGTTCGGCGGAGACGCCGTCTATACGCGCTTCGATTTCTTCCGGCGTGACGTTACGTCCGAGTGCAAATTCGTTGCGGCCGAGCCGGATCATCCGGCTTGACGTGGACTCGAGCGAAAGCGTGAGGCTGCCTTTCACGTGTTCTTTGGCAAGCGCGAGTTCGTCGCGGCCGATAAGTTCGGTCCGTGCGCGCCCAAACTGTTCGACGATGACGTCGATGCAGGACTGCACGTTTTCAGGTGAGGTTCCCGCGTAGACGCCGAAGAGGCCCGCGGCGCGATAGGCCGCCTGGAACGAGTAGACGCTGTAGACCAGGCCGCGCTGCTCGCGAATCTCTTGAAAGAGACGGCTCGACATGCCGCCTCCCAAGACGGTGTCGAGTAACGAGGCGGCGTAACGCCGTTCGTCGCGGACGTCCACGCCCCGCGTGCCGACGACGATGTACGCTTGCTCGCTCTCTTTATGCCGGAGATGCGTTGCGGGGGTAACGATGGGCGACTCGGGCTGCGGCAGCGTGCAATCGCCTTCGTATCCGGCGAACCGCTCGCGGACCAATTCCACGAAGCGCTCGTGCTCGATGTTTCCGGCAGCCGCGACGACGACGCAGTTGGGCGTGTAGTGCGCCCGCATGTGCGCGCGAAGATCGTCGGGCGTGAGACGCACGACCGTATCGGCGAACCCAATCGTCGGCTCGCCGAGGTTGGAACCGCGCCACATGGTCTGCAGAAAGACGTCGTGGATCAGATCGTCGGGCGAGTCGTCGTACATCTTGATCTCTTCGAGAATGACCTTCTGCTCTTTGGCGAGTTCCTGCGCGTCGAAAAGTGAGTGCAAGAACATATCGGAAAGAACGTCGAGCGCGAGCGGGACGTGCCGGTCGATGACCTTGGCGTAGTAGCAGGTCGTCTCTTTATCGGTAAAGGCGTTGAGGTTGCCGCCGACGGCGTCCATCGTTTCGGCGATCTGGCGCGCGCTGCGCCGCTGCGTACCTTTGAAGAGCATGTGTTCGACCAGATGCGAGATGCCGCGTCGTTCGGGCTGCTCGACCGCCGATCCGACGTCGGCCCAGATCCCGACCGTCGCGGAACGCACCGACGGCATCGATTCGGTGAGCACGCGTAGCCCACTGGGCAACGTCGTTCTTTTATACATGGTCACTGAAGGCCGTGCGCATCCAGGTCGTATCCCAAAACGCGCCGCCGCTGGCGGCTTCGACACGGGCGCGAATAGCCGCCGGGCTTTCGCCGCGGCGGACGCTCAAGCTGAAGACCGTACGTGACGTCGGTTTCGCAAGATCGCCGCTAACGATCACGCCCTTTGCGACGCTGATCGGGACGCTCGCCCAAAGATCGATTTCTTCGGCTTCCGGAGCAGCCGAGAACGCGTCGCCGACAAGGCTCACCGTTTCGTCGATGAACGCCTCGCGGGTCATCGCTGCGTGAAACTTAATGCCCAGCACGCGAATTCCGACGATCACGTGCCCGGCGAGCGCATTGGCCGAGATTTGCGTTACCTCGGCCGGCCAGTGCGTCGCAAAGATAACGTCGCCGATGTGCTCGGCGAGATCGCGCCGGTTACCGACGGCCCGCGCCTCGGCATCCAGTTGTGCGACCGTCGGCGCGTACGCCGGCGCTGCGTTACAAACGCTCGCGAAGAGCGCCGCGGTCAAGAGCAGCCTAATACGACTGTGCAAAGTACGCTCGTGTTTTTGCCGGCTCGCCGCAGGCCGTGCAGACGGCACTGGAATCATCGAGATGGTGCAGCACGCGGGTCGTGGCGCTCGTCGTCTCTTTGACGCTCGCTTCACATTCGGGCCGTTCGCACCATGCGATGTCGACCATCCCGGCACGCGTCCGGCAGAGCTCGAGGAACTCGTCGCGCTTCGTAGTCGTAACGGTATGCTTTTCGAGAAACGCCTTAGCTTGGGCGAAGAGCGATCGCTGAATATCCTCGAGGAGCTCGCGCAAGACGACCGGAATTTGCGCAAGCGCAACCGTTCGGCGCTGATCCGCGTCGCCTTTGGTGCGGTCGCGCCGCGCCAGCACGGCAGTCTCGCCGTCGAGGTCGCGCGGTCCGATCTCGATGCGGACCGGAACCCCGCGAATGTCCCACTCGCTATACTTCCAGCCGGGTTGCGCGTCGCGCAAATCGGCGCGCACGCGAAAGCCCGCATCGGTCAGACGCTCGGCCAGCTGCCGGCACGCGTCGACCGCGCGGTCGTCGTTAGAGCGCACGATCGGAATCAGAACGGCCTCGATCGGCGCCATCTTGGGCGGGATGCGCAGGCCGCGGTCGTCGCCGTGCGTCATGATGAGACCGCCGAGCATGCGCCACGAGACGCCCCACGAAGTTGTGTACGCATGCTTAATGGCGCGATCCGCGTCGACGAACTTGATGTCGTAAGCTTTGGCAAAGTTCTGACCCAAATCGTGCGACGTGCCGGACTGCAACGCCTTGCCGTCGGGCATTAACGCTTCAATTGCATAAGTCTCAACGGCACCCGGGAAACGCTCGCCCGCGCTCTTGCGGCCGGCGTAGACGGGCACCGCAGCGACGTTTTCTGCGAAATCACGGTAGAGCTCCAAGATCTTGAGCGTCTCTTCACGGGCTTCAACCGCTGTGGCATGCGCCGTGTGACCCTCCTGCCAAAGAAACTCCATCGTCCGCAAGAACGGCCGCGTGGCCTTTTCCCACCGTACGACGTTCGCCCACTGATTGATGAGGATCGGCAGATCGCGATAGGACTCGATCCACTGCGCGTACATGACGCCGATGATCGCTTCAGAGGTGGGCCGTACGGCGAGCCGTTCGGTGAGTTTTTCGCTTCCGCCTTGGGTCACCCAGGCCACTTCGGGCGCGAAGCCTTCGACGTGCTCCGCCTCGCGAACCAATAAGCTTTCCGGAATGAAGAGCGGAAAATAGGCGTTTTCGTGGCCCGTTGCCTTGAAGCGCGCGTCCAGATGCTGCTGCAGCTTCTCCCATAGCCCGAAACCGTAGGGCCGCAAAACGACGCATCCCCGAACCGGGGAATACGAAACGAGTTCGGCCTTGAGGCAAGCCGCCGTATACCAAGCGGAAAGATCGACAGCCTTCGGAGGTATCTCCTTGACGGCGGCCCCGGTGAGCGCGTCGGACATGACCGGCCACGTTTCGCGTGCCGCGCCGCAACGGCCTCCGCCGGGGAAGTTCGACCGGCTCGGCGCAAACTGCACTGATGCCGAAGCTCACGCGGATCTACACTCGTACCGGCGACAAGGGGATGACCGGACTCGTCGGCGGCGGCCGGATCAAGAAGAATGCGCTGCGCATCGAGACGTACGGCAGCCTCGATGAGCTGTCCAGCGCGATTGGCGTTGCGCGCGCTGCGCTGCGCGCCCACCTAAACAACCAGCCGCGCGCCGTCGCACTCGACGCGTGGCTGGCGTGGACGCAAGATAAGCTCTTCGACTTAGGCAGCGAGCTGGCAACGCTTCCCAAAGACCGGCGCGATGACGGCCCGTCGGTTGGACCCGGCGACGCACACGCGCTGGAACGCGCGATGGATGCGGCACAAGCCGAGCTTCCCGCGCTCGCGAACTTCATCCATCCGGGCGGCTCTATCCCAGGCGCAGAGTTGCACTTCGCGCGCACGATCTGCCGCCGTGCGGAACGATTGCTGGTCGGCTTGACCGACCAAGAAGAGACGGCGATGGGCGACGGGTTGGTCTACCTCAATCGCCTCGCCGACGCACTCTTCGTTTGGGCGCGCTGGATCAATGACGCGCTCGGCGTTACGGAGCATCTCTGGAATAAGTCCAGCAGGCATCCGGAAGCGTAAAGCTCGAACGGTCGCCGGAATGTCGTTCCTACGCGAACTCTTCGCAACGACCGACGCGGAGAAGCTGCGCGAGCTTGGCACGCGCAAAATATTGCGGCGCGCACTCACGGCAAAGGACCTCGTCGCCATCGGCCTGGGCACGATGATCGGCGGCGGCATCTTCACGACTATCGGCACCGGCGTCAAAGGTGCGGGCCCCGCGGTCATCATCTCGTATTTACTCGCCGGTCTGACGTCGTTCTTCGCGGCGCTCTGCTACGCGGAACTCGGCGCGATGGTACCGGTCGCCGGAAGTGCGTATACCTATGCCTACGCGACGATGGGCAAGCTCTTCGCCTGGATCATCGGTTTCGCACTGATCTTCGAGTACGGCATCAGCGCCGCGCCGGTCGCACAGCAATTCTCCGCAGCGATTCAAGACGTTGCGAAGGACGCAGGAATGAGCCTTCCCGGCTGGGCGCAGCAATCGAACCTCATCATTCACGGCGCGTGGTGGCTGCCGGGCAGTTGGGATCTCGCACATTCGCAATACGATCTCGTCGCGGCGGCTTTCGTCATTGGGTTGAGCGTGCTGCTCTCGCTTGGAATTCGCGAATCCGCGAGCGTCAACAACGTGTTCGTCGTGCTCAAAATCTCGGCGCTCATCATCTTCATCATTGCCGGCGCGTTTCTGGTGCACGCGGTCAACCTGCACAATTTCAATCCGGTCGGGATCGGAGTGCTGCGCCCCTTCGGCGGCATGGCCGACTATTCGTCGTCGGCGCAGCCCTACGGCATCATCCCCATCGCGGCGTACGTTTTCTTTAGCTATATCGGCTTCGACACCGCGACGACTACCGCCGAAGAGTGCAAGAATCCGCAGTTCGACGTTCCCGCCGGCGTCATCGGCGCACTGGCGATCGGAACGCTCATTTACTGTGCGACCGCGATCGTGCTGGTCGGCGCGGTTCCGTGGAATCAGGTGCCGATCAAAAATCCGCTTGTATACGCGCTGGCGCCGCTGCACATGCCGGCGCTGAGTTGGGTCATCACGATCGGCGTCCTGGCCGGAACGACGAGTGTCGCGCTGGCATCGCTGCTCGGTCAGTCGCGCATCTTCTACGTCATGGCGCGCGACGGGATGCTGCCGCCGGCGGTCGCCGCGGTCCATCCGCGCTTCAAGACGCCGCTGATCACGACGATGATCACCGGCGTCGCCGTCGCGGTGCTCGCGCTGATCGTTCCGCTCAATAACCTGCTCAACCTCGTCAACATCGGGACTCTCATCGCGTTCTCCGTCGTCTGCGCCGGCGTGCTCTACTTGCGCAAGAAGCGACCCGAACTGCCGCGCAGCTTCCGCGTGCCGTTCGTACCGCTCTTTCCGATCCTCGGCATCGTTTTCTCACTCTTCCTCGCCGTCTTCGGCCTTTCGCGCGCGACCTGGACGTGGTTCGCGATCGCGCTCGTTTGCGGACTCGTCTTCTTCTTCGCCTACGGCTTTAGAAAATCAAACCCCGCCGACGTCGTGCCCGTCGAAGAACCCTCCGGCATCCAAGAATACGCATAAGGCCCCCCCGTGTCATCGCGGGCGCGCTGTGTCATCCTGAGCGGAGTCGAAGGATGACGCGCCACCATAGCTTGCGTCTCTTTTAGCAGATGAGAGTCGTATCACGCCGGCAGGAATTCTATTCCCAATGCTTGGCCCTCCGCATCAAGGTCAATGCCGAGGTCGGGGTTGCCGATCACAGTGAACGGTTCGGTAGTCGACACGCGCCGCTCAGCGTAGTTGCCGAGTTGAATGTAGAGCGGATCTTCCTTCCAGAAATCTGGCCGAATCGACTTCGCGCGCGCGAGGATCCGGCATAGCTCATCAAATGTTACCGTCATCGCCGTAGCGGATTGGCGGGTCATCCTTCGACTCCGCTCAGGATGACACTAGTTGTGCGCCGCGGCGGCACTTCGGACGAGGACCGTCTGACCGAGCGCCGGAGCAAGGAGTGCGGGAGGCGCGAGGCAGTCGATAGGAACGCGACACGAGGTCGCGCGACGAATGTGTCCGAGTTCGAGGTGCCGGTGCGACGCATAGGGCAAGCCCGTGTCGCCCTTCGACAGGCTCAGGGTGACACGGCTTGGATTACTGCGCGGGGGCGGTTTGCGAAGTTGGTGCCATGCCGATGCCGGGCGTGATCACTTCGATGCGCGCGTTACGTGGATCGTAGCGCGCGTGCACGTGCAGCGCGCGCGCAACGGCATCGAGTGAGATCATCACGCGGCCGCGCACGCGAAATGGCGCGTGCTTGAGGGTGAAGCGCATTCCATTGAGGGTGGCGTGATTGTCGCCGACGTGCAGGCGGAGCGATTGCTGCCCCAGCACGACGTTGACGACGCTGCCCTTGCCTTCGACTTCGGTTTGAGCACCCAGCGCATCGGCGACCGAGCGCAGCGGCACGAAGACTTTCTCGCTGGCCGTCGTCACGGGCGGCACGTCGGTGTCGACGCGCTCGCCGTCCACCAGCATTTCGATCGGGCGCGAAAAGGCGAGCGTAACCGACGCCACGAGCGCGATTCCGCCGACGACGAGCACGCGTCGGATCATACCGCGGTCTCGGCGTTCTCCTGCGCTGCGCCGATCTCCGAAAGGTAGGCCGGGTACTTCTCCGCGATGACTTTTTCGATCTCGAGCCGCAGCATACCCAGTAGTTCGGTCTCGGGATAAGTCCCGACGAGCTCGCCCGCGCGATAGATCGCGCCTTTGCCTTTGCCACCCGCCACTCCGACGTCGGCCATCTTCGACTCGCCCGGACCGTTGACGACGCAGCCCATCACGGCGACCTTCACCGGTGCGCTGTACGACTTCGCGATTGCTTCGACGGCACGCCCGAGTTCGAGGACCGAAATCTCCGCTCGCCCGCACGAGGGGCACGCCGTGATCTCAAAACCTTTTTCGCGCAAACCGAGCGACTTCAGAATGCTCCAGC
Organism: Vulcanimicrobiia bacterium; assembly: GCA_024281075.1. Lineage (GTDB taxonomy): Bacteria > Vulcanimicrobiota > Vulcanimicrobiia > Vulcanimicrobiales > Vulcanimicrobiaceae > Cybelea. The sequence goes on along the minus strand of JAMXLK010000036.1, from coordinate 29,450 downwards.
AGACGGGAACCTCTTCAATCGGATCGGCAGCGAGCGAAACGCGAATCGTATCCCCGATGCCTTCCCAAAGCAGAATGCCCAAGCCGATTGAGGATTTGATCGTCCCGTCTCGCAGCATGCCGGCTTCGGTGATGCCGAGATGGAGCGCGTAGGGCGTACCGCGCTCGCGCAACCGCTCGTCCATGAGGCGATAGGCTTGCACGGTCGTCGCAACGTCGTGGGCTTTGAGCGAAATCGCGACGTCGGTGTGACCGTGTTCTTCGAGAACCTCGACATGGCGCAGCGCCGACTGCACCATCGCTTCGGCGGTGTGTCCGAGCGATTTTTCTAAATCCGGCGCGAGCGAGCCCATGTTCACGCCGACGCGAATCGGAATCGCACGCGCCTTGGCGGCTTCTACGACTTCGCTGACTTTTTTAACGTCGCGAATGTTTCCGGGATTCAACCGGAGCTTCGCGACGCCGGCTTCGATGGCGGCGAGCGCCATTTTGTGATCGAAATGGATGTCGGCAACGATTGGCACGGGAGAGCGATGGACGATTGCCGGTAGTCCGGCGGCGTCGGGCGGATCTTTCACCGTCACGCGCACGACCTCGCAGCCTTCCATCGCCAGTCCGTAAATCTGTTCGAGGGTCGCGTCGGCGTCCGCCGTATCCGTCGTCGTCATCGATTGCACCACGACCGGATGATCGCCGCCGATCCAAACGCTCTTCGCGTCGGACTTTCCGGTTTTGTTTTGCAGAAAAATCGGCTTGCTTTTGCGCCGTATGCGTATCACGATCGCTACATTACTCCCTGGCCGCTAACGATGCGCGCGATATCGTGAAACGCAACGAGCATAATGAGCGCCATCAGTGCCGCGAATCCCGCAATGTGAACCATAGCTTCCTTCTCGGGGTCGACGGGGCGTCCGCGGATCAACTCGGCGATGATGAACGCGGCGCGGCCGCCGTCGAGCGCCGGAATCGGCAAGAGATTGAAGAGTCCCAGCGCAAACGAAATCGTGGCGGCGAGGGTAAAGTACGGCCCCCAACCCCAATCTTGGACCGTCGCGGCAACTTGCCCCATGCCGATCGGCCCCGCAACTTGCGGTGCATACTGCGAGAACTGCGTGACGAGCAGCGCGATGCCGCCGAAGGTTTGATTTGCGATCGAGACAAAGCCGTCGGCGCTCTGCCGGAGAGCCGCCGGGAAGCTCACGTGTTCGTAGGCCGGAACCGGCTGAAAGCCGATGCAGCCGAAGTTCTTGCCGACTTGGGCCGGACAGGGGCGCGGCATTACGTATACTTCCGTGCGAATGCCGTCGCGTTCGTAGACTAAATCGAGCTTCTTTCCGAGTGCGTGGTGAATCGTATCGACGAGCACCTTGCCGGACTTAACGGTCACGTCGTCGACTGCGATGATGCGGTCGCCGGGCCGGATTCCCGCAATCGCCGCGGGTGATCCGGGCAACACTTCACCGACCACGGGCATCGGCTGGTCGCTCGCAACGCCGAACGCGAGAGCGCCGATCAACAGGATGGCGTAGCACAGCACGAAGTTTGCGCCCGGTCCCGCGAGAATGATCGCAAGCCGGCGCCATGGCGACTTGGCTTGGAAGTTCTGCTCGGAAACCTCTGCGTGCGTACGAAATTCTCGCTGCTGCTGCGCTTCGGAGACTTTGTTGTCCTCGCCCTCCATCGCGCAGAAGCCGCCGATCGGCAGCGCGCGCAACGTATAGACAGTGCCGGTTTTCGGGCTGCTCCACGCCAGAAGCTTGGGGCCAAAGCCGACTGCAAACTCATTGACGCGCACGCCATTGCGGCGAGCGAGCACGAAATGGCCCAGCTCGTGCAGTACGATAAGGATCGAGAGCATCACGAGAAACGTGACGACCTTCTCGAATCCGATGAATGTGACGGTGGCAAGCATGGTTAAACAGTGGGCCTTTCGATAGCGGCGACGATCTCTCCGGCGGCTATGCGCGCCTCCCCATCGGCCCTTCTTACCCCGTCGATCGAGGGCTCTTCGGGGGGCACCCGATCCATGGCCCCTTCAATGACGTCCGGAATCCGTCCGAACGGAATTTTCCCTTCGACGAAAGCCGCGACGGCGACTTCGTTCGCAGCCGAGAGCACGGCGGGCTGGGTTCCACCGCTAGAGAGCGCGTCATAAGCGAGCCGCACGCAAGGGAAGCGAGCCGGATCCGGCGCTTCGAACTCGTACCGCAGCACCTCGCCATCCTTCGCGCCCAGCAGCTGTAGTACGTCGTTATCGGAAGAAATGTTACGGAAAATGGGAGACCCCGCAAGCTGTGCTTGTCGGTCCCCAAAAGACTCCAGTCTTTTGGGGTAACTCAGCGCGTAGCCGATCGGCACGCGCATGTCCGGCGCGGCAAGCTGAGATTTTATGCTGCCGTCGGAGAAGATCACGAAACCGTGCGCGACCGATTGTGGATGCACGACGATGCGAATACGATCGCCGCGCAAGCCGAAGAGGCGGCTCGCTTCGATCACTTCGAGTCCCTTGTTCATCATCGTCGCGGAGTCGATTGTATTTTTGGTTCCCATGCGCCACGTCGGGTGGGCAAGCGCCGCGGTTAGATCCGCATTCTCCATGGCTTCGCGCGGCGTCCGCCAAAACGGTCCTCCCGAGGCGGTCAGCAAGATGGCGGCAACGCTCGAATGTTCCTCGCCGACCAAACACTGAAAGATCGCACTGTGTTCGCTGTCGACCGGTAAGAGTTTCGCGCCGCTCGCCCGCGCGCTCTCCACGAGCAGCTCCCCCGCGGCGACGATGAGTTCCTTATTTGCGACCGCGACGTCGATGCCACGCTCCACCGCCGCGAAGACCGCCTCGAACGCCACCGAGCCATCCGTCGCCGCGAGTACGACTTCCGCGCCGCTCTCCACTGCGACGCGATAGAGTCCGGCGGGTCCGTCCTGCGCACTCGTCGTGATTTTTGGGCCGAAGCGCCGCGTCTGTTCCCGCAGCAGGTCGGTGTTCCGGCCCGCTGCCAGCGCGACGACTTCAAATGCGTCCGGATGACGCGCGACGACGTCGAGCGCTTGCGTTCCGATCGATCCGGTCGAGCCCAGAATGGCGAGGCGTCTGCCGCTCATTGTACTTGCAGAATACCGACGAGGTGAAGCGTTGCAAAGAACGTCACGCCGCCCAACAAATATGAATCGAAGCGGTCGAGCACACCGCCGTGACCCGCGATCGCTGCCCCCGCATCCTTGACGCCCGCGTCACGCTTGAACGCCGACTCCACCAAATCTCCTATTTGAGCGGCGACGCTGGTCGCCAAGCCCAGCGCCGCGCCCTGCCACCACTGGATGTGGAGCTGCGGTAACCACGCCGCAGCGGTCGCGATAACCGTTACGATCGCGAGCGAGCCGAGCGAACCTTCAATCGTCTTGTTGGGCGAGATCCGCGTCCAGCTATGGCGTCCTATGCTCTTTCCAACCAGCATGCCGAACGTATCGGTCAGCGCGATGATGACGATCACGTAAAACGTCAGCGCCATGCCTTCGCCGGTGCCCGGGGCGATTTGGCGGATGAAAACGAAATACGTCAACAGCTTGCCGATGTAGAGGACGGCGAGCAGCGTATAGGCCGTGCGCGCGAAGTAGCCTTTCTGTTCGCCGTACATGCCGATCGCAAAGGCGACGATGACGATCCCCGCAAGGAGCACGCCTTCCCATTTGTGCAGGATACCGAAAATTGCCAGCGCGATATACGCGCAGACGCCCAGCACCGCCACGGGATATTCGAGCGGCTGGCCTTTGATCGCGCACAGAAAGTTGAACTCGTAGATACTCGCAAGGCCGATTGCGAGGATCAAGAAATAGAATGCCCACGGAAACAGAACGCACACCAGCCCAATCGCAGCGACGATTAAGCCGACGACGATGCGGCGCTCGGTCAAGTCCCGCCGAAGCGCCGTTCCCGCTGTTGAAAATCGATCAACGCTCGTGTGAAATCATCCTTCGAGAAGTCGGGCCAGTAAACGTCGGTCATGATCAGCTCCGCGTATGCGGCCTGATAGAGGAGAAAGTTCGAGAGACGCTGTTCGCCGCCTGGCCGGATGAGCAAGTCGAGCTCGGGCAAGCCGGCGGTGTAGAGGTGGCGCGCGATGAGCGCTTCGTCAATGGCGTCGGGTTCCAGTTTACCCGCCGCGACGTCGCGCGCGATCGCACGCACTGCGCGTTCGAGCTCGGCGTGCGAGCTGTAGTTTACCGCGAGGTTGAGCAGCAGGCCCGTGTTTGCAGCGGTTTGCGCCTGAAGTTCTGCCAGCGCGCTGCGCGGCGCGCCGGGCAACGACTCCCAATCGCCAATGACGCAGACCCGCACGTTGTTGCGCCGCAGCTCGATGAGCTCGTTGCGGGCAAAGTAAACGCACAGCTCGAAGAGCAGCGAGATCTCGCGGGCGTCGCGATTCCAATTCTCCGTGGAGAAGCCGTAGACCGTCAGCGCTTCGACGCCGAGATCGCTTGCGACCCGCGTTACGTGACGCAGCGCGATCATGCCCCGGCGATGCCCCTCGATTGCCGGCAGGCCGCGCTCTTTGGCCCAGCGCCGGTTTCCGTCCATGATGATCGCGACGTGGCGCGGAATGCCGCGTCGCTCGACTGCCGGGCGCGCGCCCGCGGCAAGCGATAGGCTCATTGGCGATACGCCTCGTATCCGACCGCGATCACCGCAGCCTCTTCCGTTTCAATAAGCCGAAGTACGCGCAGCGTTCCGCAACCGATCCAGGGACCGATGGGAGCGACCATTTGTATGCGGATGCGGCGCCCGCGCAGCGTGCGCCGCGCCTCGACCTCGGGCACGAGCACCAAATCCTCGCTCACACTTCCATGATCTCTTTTTCTTTGGCCGCGACGAGCCCGTCGATCTCCTTGACGTATTTATCCGTAAGCTTTTGAAGCGAATCTTGCATGCGCTTGTTGTCGTCTTCGGTGATATCGTGCGATTTGAGCTGCCCTTTGAGCTCGTCGTGGGCCCGGTGGCGAACGTTGCGCACCGCGATCCTGCCGTCCTCGGCCTTCTTTTTCACCAGCTTGGCGAGCTCGCGCCGGCGCTCTTCGTTGAGCGGCGGAATCGACAGGCGGATCGCCGATCCGTCGACGTTGGGCGTCAATCCGAGATCGCTCTTTTCCACCGCCTTGCGGATCGACGGCACGACGCCTTTGTCCCAGGCGGTAATCAGCAGCGTGCGCGAGTCCGGAGTCGAAACACCGGCGACTTGTTTGAGCGGAACCGGCTGGCCGTACGCTTCGACCACGATGCGATCGAGCAACGCGGGCGAGGCGCGCCCCGTGCGGATAGAGGCAAACTCGCTGCGCGTCGCTTCGACGCACTTGTGCATGCGCGATTCGACCTCTTTGAAGTAGGTATCCGTCACCCTGCGCCTCCTACCGGCGCCGTTTCGCGGCGCCCGACGTACGTCCCGATGGCTTCACCCCAAATGACGCGCCGGATGTTGCCGGTGACCGACATGTCGAAAACGATGACCGGCAACGCGTTGTCCATGCAAAGCGCCATGGAGGTGGAGTCCATCACCTCGAGGCCGCGCTGCAGCACTTCCATGTAGTCGAGGCGCTCGAAGCGGGTCGCTCGGGGATCTTTCTTCGGATCGGCCGTATAAATGCCGTCCACTTTCGTCGCCTTCAGGATCGCTTCGGCGTTCACTTCGACGGCACGCAATGCCGCCGTCGTATCGGTCGTGAAGTACGGGTTCCCGGTGCCGGCTGCAAAGATGACCACGCGTCCCTTTTCGAGATGACGTATCGCGCGACGGCGGATGTAAGGCTCGGCGATTTGATGCATGGCGATCGCGGTTTGGACGCGCGACGCGACGCCCATTCGCTCCAGCGAGTCCTGTAACGCGAGTGCGTTAATGACCGTCGCCAGCATTCCCATATAATCTGCCGTGGCGCGGTCCATGCCGGCCTCTTCGTGGACCTTCCCACGCCAGATGTTGCCGCCGCCGACGACGACCGCAACCGACACGCCGGCGCGGCTGACCTCCGCAATCTCTTCGGCCATCACCTGCGTCGTATTGACGTCCACGCTGGCGCCGTTACCGGCGAATGCCTCGCCGGATATCTTCAGCAGAACGCGGCGAAACCGCGGAACGCCGTTACTCGCCAAGGGCATATCGCGCAAAGCGCCGCACGCGTATCTTTTCGCCGAGCGCGCCGATCGCGCGGAAGATCAGCTCGCCGACGCTGATAGAGTCGTCTTTGACAAACGCTTGATCGAGCAAGCAATGCTCTTCATACCATTTGTTGAGCTTGCCTTCGACGATCCGGTCGCCGACCTCGGGCGGCTTCCCCGCTGGAATCGCGCCACGGAACTCTGCGCGCATCCGTTCGACGATCTCGGCCGGAACGGCTTCGCGGTCGATATATTTGGGAGACATCGCGGCAACGTGCATCGCGATATCGCGCGAAAGTTCGGCGAACTTGGGGTTGCGCGCGACAAAATCCGTTTCGCTGTTGACCTCGACGAGCACGCCGATCTTGCCGCCGGCGTGAATATAACTCGCGACCAGACCCTCTTCGGCGGCACGCTCCGCCTTTTTTGCCGCTTGCGCCGCACCGCGCTCGAGCAGTAATGCCTTGGCGCGTTCCACGTCGCCGGCCGCATCCAAAAGCGCGCGGCGGCAATCCAGCATCGGCGCGCTCGTCTCTTCACGGAGCGCCTTGATCTCTTCGGGTTTCGGCTGATACGAGATCAACGGCCCGCCTCCGCGAGCGTCGTCGGCATTTCTTCGTACTCTTGAGGCGTCTCGTAGGCCGCCGAATCGTACGCGCTCTCACTCTCCGTGCGACCCTCGATGATCGCGTCGGCGATCTTACCGACCATCAGCTTGACCGCGCGAATTGCGTCGTCGTTACCGGGGATCGGATAGTCGATCTCGTCAGGATCGCAGTTCGTATCGATTACCGCGATGATCGGAATCTTCAGCTTGCGGGCTTCGAGTACCGCGATTCGCTCTTTCTTGGGATCGACGACGAAGATCGCGTCGGGCAGCCGGTGCATATCTTTAATTCCACCGAGGAAGCGCTCGAGCCGGTTCATCTCGTCCTGCAGCTTCGCAACTTCCTTTTTAGGAAGCCGCTCGAAGTCGCCTTGCAACTTCATGTTTTCGAGCTCGCGCAAACGAGCGATGCGCTTCTGTATCGTCGAGAAGTTTGTGAGCGTCCCGCCCAGCCAACGTTGGTTGACGTAGAACGTGCTCGCGCGCTCGGCCTCTTCACGAACGACGTCTTGCGCTTGCTTCTTCGTCCCGACGAAGAGAATGACGCGACCCTCGCGCGCGAGCTGCTTGACGACTTCATAGGTGTCGCGCAGCCGTTGAACGGTGAGCGCGAGATCGATGATATAGATCCCGTTGCGCTCTTGAAAAATATAGGGTTTCATCTTGGGGTTCCAGCGGCGGGTCTGATGCCCGAAATGGACCCCTGCCTCGAGGAGTTCCCTCATGGTTACGACGGTCATAACGTTACCTTTCTGGCTCCCGGCCGCGGCCCTTCCCTGGCATCGCGGTCGCGTCGTGGAGCCATTGCCACCCTGCTTCCTTGCGGGGTGAAGTGACAGACAGCCGCGCGATTATAGCACGGCTGTCTCAGACCTCCAAGCTTACGGGCGGGCTTCGTAGACGATGTTGAACGGCGTCTCCGCGGCGCGGCGGAAGTCTGAGAACCCGGCGCGCCGCGCGATCTCACCGGTTCGGGCTTCGCCCGCTTGCGCTCCCAGAGCGAGCCCGGGGCCCTGCGCGAGACCCGACGGCGTGCACAGCATCGTCGACGCCGCGTAAAAGATACGCCCGATCGGCGTGAGATTCTGCTCGAGCGCATCGCCGGCATACGGTTCGACGATCATAATGGCGCCGTTGTTTTTGAGTGACTCTCGCCCCGACGCAAGCGCGCCGACCGGATCGCCCATGTCATGCACGCAATCAAAGTAACAGATGAGGTCGAACTGCCCCGCCGGCATCGAGTTTGCCGATGCGATTTCGAACCGGACGCGGTCGGCAAGCCCCTCGCGGCGTGCGGCTTCGCGTGCCGCCGCGATGGAAGGTTCGTGATAATCGTATCCGACAAACGTCGACATCGGATACGCTTTCGCCATGAGAATCGTCGAGCTTCCGTAACCACAGCCGACGTCGGCGACGGTCGCGCCGGTTCGCAACTTCGCTTCGATCCCGTTCAGGGCCGGAAGCCAGTCCGCAACGAGATGCGCCGCATATCCGTTGCGAAAGATTCGATCGGTCACGCCGTACAGCCGGGGATCGTGCTCGTGCCAGCCCACGCCGCGCCCGCTCTTGAACGCTTCGGCGATCCGTGGCTCGTCGGCGAAGAGCGGTTGTCCCATCGCAAAGATGCCGCACATGTTGAGCTCGTTCCGCTCGTCGGCCAGCAACGGGACGTGTTCGGCGGGTAATTCGAATCGCTCGGTTGCAGGATCGTACGTAACGTATCCGGCCGCGGCTTGAGTCGCGAGCCACTCGCGAATGTATCGTTCGTGCGTTTGCGTGCGTTCTGCAAGCTGCGTCGAGGTCTGAGGCCCTCCGTCGGCAAGTGCCTTATAAAGCCCCAGCTTGTCGCCGGTCAGAACCCCCACGGCCGTCATCATCGCTCCGGCGTCACCCAAGAATCGTCCAATGGCTGCTTCCAGTTTTGCCTGATCGATCGGCGGCGTTGTCGTAGTCAAGGTATCGACCTCCTCTAAAAGAAACCGTTTTTAGCACCATAGCAACGCGGCGTGAGCCGTGCATCGGGACGTGTACGGAGGAACGACGGAGCAATCTCGGAGCCCGCTCATCGGTAGGGAGCCGCTGCTCGAAGGGCTGCGGCGAAACTACGAGCGAGCTTGCAGCGGCGGCGGGGCGCTGGCCATGCTCTCGGGGGAGGCCGGCGTCGGGAAGACCCGGTTGCTCCAGGAGTTCGCGGCGTTCGCAAGCTCGGCAGGCGCACGCATCGGCGCCGCGAGCTGTTTCGAGTCGCTCTGTCCGCCGTTTGCTCCGTTGCGCGAGCTATTCGCGGATCTCGCGCTCTCCGACCCGTTTGCATTGGAATCGTTTGCAACGACCGGGCAGCCTTCGGAAACGGCCCGGTACCGTGCGTTCACCGATGCCGCAAATGCACTCGCATCGCTAGCAGCGCCGCTCGTGCTGCTGCTGGACGACTTGCAATGGGCCGACTTTGCGACGCTGGAGTTCCTCAGTTTTTTGACACCGAGGATTGCGCCCTTACCAATGTTGGTGCTCGGCGCGCTCCGCTCGGACTATCTCGAGCGCGACCATGCACGTCAAGAAACGTTCGCGGATTTGGTCCGGCGCGGCGCGACGTTGCTGCACGTCGCTCCGCTGCCCGTCCACGAAATTCGCACGCTCGTTACGGCCCTTTGGCCGAAGGGACGCGCAGTCGACGAACGCGCCGTCGACCGCGTTTGCGCATTGGCGGAAGGCAAGCCGTATTTTGCGGAGGAGCTCGTCGGCGCATTACTGTCAATCGAATCCGACGCGCCCGCCGCCTTGCCGCCGCTCAGCATTCGGGCCGGCGTGCTCGCGCGATTCGAAGCGCTGCGTACGGAAACGCGCCGAATCTTGCTCTACGCATCGGTTATCGGACGCACCTTCGATGCGGCGCTCCTGGAGGCCGTGAGCGGGTCAACGGATTCCGAAGTCTTCGATGCGCTCGCATCGAGTCGTGAAGCTCAACTCGTGTGCGAAGTCCCCGGTCGGATCGGGCGCTTTACGTTCCGTCACGCCATTACTCGTGAGATCCTTTATCACGAGCTGCTTGCGATTCAGGCGCGTGCGATACATCGCGACGTTGCCGAGCGTCTCGTACGGAACGCCGACGCCGAGCCGTCGGATCTCGCCTATCACTGGGGAGCTGCCGGCGACTCGGAACGTGCCAGTGCAGCCTATGAGCGCGCCGGCGATGCAGCCCTCTATCGAAACGCGCATCGCGATGCGGAGATTGCCTATCGGGGGGCAGTCGATACGCGCAGCGATTCGCATCCAACGTATGCCGCACTCTGTGAGAAATTTTCACGGGCGCTTTCTGCAAACGCCCACATCGAGGATGCGTGCGAGTTCGCGCAACGGGCGGTCAATGCTTATGAAGCGGCCGGGGAAACCCCGAGGGCGGCATCGCTTGCCATCCGGCTGGCGCGCCGCACCTACGAGATGGGGCAGCCGAAATCGGCATCGGAAATCGGCTTGCGCGCATTGCGTTTGAGCGGCGAGCAAGGCGCCGTCGCCTACGATGCGTACGTTACGCTCGCACACTTCGAAGCGCTGCAAGGCAAAAACGAATCGGCCATCGCGTATCTGGCCTTAGCTGAAGCCGTTCCCGGGGAGCACTCGCCGGTGGACCGGCGCAACGCGTGCATGGTGCGCGCGATCGTCGCCGCGACCTCAGGCGCACTCATGGAGGCGTTCGACCATTACGAAGCGGCCGTCTCCATTGTGCGTGCTCTCAACGATCCCGAGCAGCTTGCATGGACCCTCAACAACTACGCAAGCCGCGCTACCGCCACCGGTTGGACCGATCGCGCCCGAGCGGCGCACGACGAAGCAGCCGCCTGCGTCACGGCCGAGTTCGCTAAGGTACGAGCCTCAACGATTCAAGGGATTGCATTCGCAGAACTCCTCGGCGGCGACCTCGATGCGGTTGCGAATCGCCAACGCGAAGACGCGCGGCTGCCGCCGGGAATCGCGATGACGCGCGACGCACGCGTTGCACTCGGCATCCGGCTCGCGTACTACCGCGGCGACGATGCGACCGCCCTTGCCTTCATAACGCCCGAGATGCTCGAGGCAGCCTTCGCTTCAGGGGAAGCGCAGCGGATTGGTTTGCTCGCGGGCTGCGCGGCCGCTTGTTACGACGCGGTTGGGCGGCGCGAGGCTGCACGCGCGCTGCGCGCCCGGGCGCTGGAAACGATTCGCACGGTGGACTTTTCCTTTTGGCTGCTCGACCAGCTTGCCGGCAGCGAAAGCACCGGCGAACGTGCGATGGCGCGAAAGTTACTCCTCGAAGCGGCCACCGATCCCGGCAACCGTGCGGCACGCGCCCACCTCGCGCTCTTTGACGCGCGCCTCGCTCGCCGGCGGCACGCCGCGGACGCCAAGTCACTCGCGCGCGACGCCGCCGCACGGTTCGAGGTTATCGGATGGCCGTGGGAACGCGCGCAGGCGCTCGAAGTCGGCGGCCGCAGCGCCGAGGCGCTGGAACTCTATCGCCGGCACGGTTTCCTGCGCCACGCACGCGAGCTGGAACAACGGCGTCGGCGCATTCGACACCGTGCCGGAAAACAAATCCTGACGCCGCGCGAGTTGGAGGTAGCGCGTCTCGCCGCAGAGGGCAAGAGCAATCGCGCAATCGCCGACCAGCTCTTCATCGGTGAGCGCACCGTCGAAACGCATATTGCCGCAATCTTCGATCGGTTCGACTTGACGTCTCGCCGCGAGCTCACGGCGCTCCTCGAGGATATGAACGAGCAGGTCGCCGGTAAGCCGTCTGCGTAGAGCGCCGCATGCGCTGGCTCGTGACGGGCGGACTGGGCTTCATCGGCTCGCACTTCATCCGCCTCGTGCTGCGCGAGCGGCCGGAGGTCGAGATTGTCAATCTCGATGCCATGACTTACGCCGGCAATCCGGCTAACCTTGACGACGTCGCCGTCCATTCGCGCTACCGGTTCGTTCGAGGCGACATTTGCGACAGCGCTACAGTCCTTGCCGCGTTCGGAAACCGCGGCGACGCCGTCGTGAATTTCGCCGCGGAGACCCACGTTGACCGGTCGATCGCGGCACCAGAGGCGTTCCTCCGGACGGACGTGCTCGGCACGCACGTGCTTCTCGAAGCGGTGCGGGTGCTTCGCATTCCCCGTTACGTGCAAGTCTCGACCGACGAAGTCTACGGCAACGTTCCGTCCGGCGCATCGCTCGAAAGTGATGCCCTTCAGCCGCGCAGTCCTTACGCCGCAAGCAAGGCCGCCGCAGATCTCCTCGCGCTTGCCTATCACACGACGTACGGCTCGCCGGTGCTCGTGACGCGAGGGAGTAATACGTACGGCCCCTATCAGTATCCCGAGAAAATCGTGCCGCTCTTCGTCACGAACCTGCTCGACGATCTTCCGGTCCCGCTTTACGGCGACGGGATGCAGATTCGCGACTGGTTGTACGTCGAAGATCACGCCCGCGCCATCCTTCATGTGCTCGAACGCGGGCGCGTCGGAAACGTGTACAACATTTCGGCCGAGACGCCGATGACCAATATCGCGCTTACCCGCCGGCTCGTGCGCGAGTGCGGACGCACGATGGAGACCCACGTGCAGCACGTTACCGATCGCCCGGGACACGATCGCCGCTATGCCGTCAGTTCGGCGAAGTTGCGCGCGCTGGGATGGATGCCGCAAACGTCCTTCGACGACGGCATCACCGAGACGGTCCAATGGTATCGCGAACACGAATCCTGGTGGCGTGCCGCCAAATGATCAAAGGCATCGTTCTGGCGGGCGGCCTCGGTTCGAGGCTGCGCCCGCTCACGAAAGTCACCAACAAACATCTGCTCCCGGTCTACGACCGGCCGATGATTTACTACCCGCTGGAAACACTGCGTCGCGCCGGGATACGGGAAGTCATGCTCGTGACCGGCGGCAACTCGGCGGGTGACTTTCTGCGGCTGCTCGGCAGCGGCGCGGACGTCGGGCTCGACAACATCTCGTACGCCTACCAGGAGGGCGAACGCGGCATCGCCGATGCGCTGCGTCTTTGCAAGCGCTTTGCCGACGGCGACCGCATCGTCGTGATTCTCGGCGACAACATCCTCGAGGACGACATCGCGCCCTATCTGCGCGAGTTCGAAGCACAGCCGTCAGGTGCGCGCATTCTGCTCAAAACGGTGGACGATCCCCAGCGCTTCGGCGTGCCCGTCTTCGACCACGACCGCATCGTCGCAATCGAGGAGAAGCCGGCGCAGCCCAAGAGCCGCTATGCAGTCGCCGGGGTTTATATGTTCGATGGGCGCGTCTTCGATTTCATCGCCGACTTGGAGCCATCAGCGCGCGGCGAGCTGGAAATCGCCGACGTGCACAATCGCTATATCGCGCAAGGCGACCTACGCTATAACGTGCTCGAAGGAGCCTGGACGGACGCCGGCACCTTCGAGAGCCTCTTCCGTGCCGGCGAGTTCGTTGCGCGAAGTCGGAACGAAGCGCAAGGAAAGCACTGATTTAGATGCAGCACTAGGAGCCGAGGGCCGAAATTTACTGTGGTAAATGAGGCCGGAGGCGACAACGAGATGCGCTAAATCGGGGCTTTCCTAGCCTTTCGCGTGCGGAAGGATCGGAAGTAGCGCTAACGCGACGACGACGAGCACGCCCGCGAGCGCGCCGCGGAACCACCGCTCCGGCAGTTTCGTTACGAAGTACGTTCCGAGGAAGACGCCGGGGATCGATCCCACGAGCAGGGATACGGAAATGGTCGGGTTCACGTCCCCGAGCTTCCAGTGCCCGATCAGCGCCGGCACTAAGATGAGCACCGCAAACGACAAATCCGTTCCGACGAGGCGCCGAAGCGCCACGCTGGGGGCGATCAGCAACAGCAATGGCAGCGTCAGCGAACCGGCGCCGATCGACGTAATGCTCACGCAGACGCCGACGAAGAGCCCGAGCGCCGCGAGCCGCCACGTCGGCGGGTCGCCGTTCGAACCATTCACCGTATCGCGCGCCAGCTTACGGTTAAAGATGATCGAAGCTGCCGAAATCAGCAAGGCGATTGCGACCGCAATGCGCAGAACCTGCTCCAGCTGCTTCACGTCGAGGTGCTGCTTGAGGTAGGCACTGATGAGAACGCCGATGATCGCGCCCGGCAAGCCTCCCAGCGCGAGACGCCACAGTACCGACCACTGGACGGTGCGCGCCCGTACGTGCGTCAGCATCGCAACGATCTTCGTTCCAAGCGCGAAGAGCAGATCGGAACCGATCGCCGTGCTGGTGCGTACCCCTAAGAAAATCAGCAGCGGCGTCGTAATCGCGCCTGCGCCCACGCCGCTGTACGACATGCACGTGCCGACGATAAAGCCGACTACAACGTAACTCCAAGTAATGCCCATGCGCCGGCGTCACTTCCTTTTGAGGCTCAGGTTAATACTAGTCAATGTCTTGGGTTAACATTTGGTGCCTCCGAAACCTTCCGGCGCCGATTTTCTAGCGTTTTTAGCCTTTAGCATGCGGGATGATCGGAAGCAAAGCAAGCGCTACCACGACCAAGAGTCCCGCGAGTGCGCCCCGGAACCACCCCTCGGGCAGCTTCGTTACGAAGTACGATCCCAGAAAAACGCCCGGAACCGAGCCGACCAGTAAGGAAGCGGCGATCGACGCGTTCACGTCGCCGATGCGCCAGTGGCCGAGCAGCGACGGCACCAATACGACGACTGCAAAGGCGAGATCGGTACCGACGAGCCGGCGAAGCGCGACGGCGGGCGCGACCAGTAATAAAAGCGGCAGCATGAGCGATCCCGCACCGATCGAGGTGATGCTCACGGTGAGTCCGACGAAGAAGCCGATCGCAGCGAGCCGGAGCGTCGGCAAATCATCGCTCGACGACGGCCTGTCGCCGGCAAGTTTGCGATTGAAAATAATCCCCGCCGCTGAAACCAGCAGCGCGGCCGCCACAGCGAGCCGCAGCACGTGTTCGAGCTGCTTTATGTCCATATGCGCGTGCATCCACGCGCTGATCATCACTCCGATGACCGCGCCGGGAAGTCCGCCTGCGGCAAGTCGCCACAGCACCGACCAGTGGACGGTCCGTCGATGCAAATGCGCAATCATTGCGACGACGCGCGTCCCGAGCGCAAAGAGCAGGTCCGATCCGATTGCCGTGCTCGTGGGAACCTGAAGAAAAATGAGCAGCGGCGTCGTGATCGCGCCGGCACCGACCCCGCTATACGCGGTGCACGTGCCGACGATAAAGCCGACCAAGACGTATTCCCAGTTCATGACGTGGACATGACCTCGGCGATTAAACCCCCGTCGGCAAGTTTCGGTCAGCTAAGGAGAGGCACGCATTCGGCGCGGGCGCCAGGTTTAGTTATGCTTTCGCTTCGGGCCCTATATCGGATTTGGAGGCCGCACTTCCTACCGGTTCAAGCTTGGGCCCGGGTGCTGCTGTGCCTTCCGAGCGGTGAATCTCCGCAAAAATTTCAAAACGATGCACGGGAACGTGGCGCGGCGCTTCGATCCCAAGCTTCACTTGATCGCGGTCCACGCCGACGACGAGGATTCGAATGTCGTCGCCGATCATGATGGATTGGTTTGCTTTGCGGCTGAGCACGAGCATTGATGCCCTCCTTGGCAGCCGGGGCACCGGCCGGTCTGGTAGCTTCGGGCGCTAGGGTTCGGCAGCCTTCGCATGCAAACCGAAATTTGGAGGACGTAGACGATGGTCAGCGAGATCGCCTTCTTCGCCTACTCGGTGCGCGACGTGCCGCGGGCGCGCACGTTCTATGGCGAGACGATGGGACTTCGGCAGGGCGATTCCTTCGGCGATCACTGGGTGGAGTTCGACGTCGGAGGCACGACCTTCGGAATCGGCAACGGCGAGACGCTCGGGTTTGAGCCGGGCAGCTCGACCGGCGCCGTCTTCGAAGTCGACGACCTGGCAACGATGCGCCGGCGTTTGATCGAGAGCGGCGTCGAGGTCGGCGACGTGCACGAGTTTCCAGCATGCGTTACGTGCTTCGCGCGCGACCCCGACGGCAATCGGTTCGGCTTGCACCAGCGCCGCGCGCCGGTGCGGGAGAACGTCGCTTAAGCCGAAGCCTTCTCCCGCGAGGCTTCGATCAGGATTTGCGCGACCTCGGGTCGTGAGAACTCCGGCGGCGGCAGCTCGCCTGCCCGCAGCATTTCGCGCACCTTCGTGCCGCTCAGCGACACGTGAAATTCCGGATCGTGACTGCAGGTTTTCTGTGAACCCATCTGTTGGCAGCGCTTGCAGTAGAAGCTGTTTTCGAACTTCAGCGGCGTGATGCCAAGTTCGGCGGCGTCGAACTCTTCGAAGAGCTTCTGCGCGTCGTACGTACCGTAATAGCTTCCCACGCCGGCGTGATCCCGCCCGACGATGAAATGGGTGCAGCCGTAGTTCTTGCGAATCATCGCGTGGAAGATCGCTTCACGGGGACCGGCGTATCGCATCGCAGCGGGCATCGTGCTGAGCAGGACGCGATCGGCGGGGTAGTAATTCTCGAGCAGCGTCCGGTAGCATCGCATCCGCACGTCCGCCGGAATGTCGTCGCCCTTCGTTTCGCCGACGAGCGGATGGAGCAGCAAACCGTCGACGATCTCGAGCGCACATTTCTGGATGTATTCGTGCGCGCGATGCACCGGGTTGCGAGTCTGAAAACCAACGATCGTCTGCCAGCCGCGGCGTTCGAATTCGGCGCGCGTCTCCGTTGGCGTCAGGCTCTCCGGGTTGCGCTCGCGCGCCAGTACCCAAACGGGTCCGCCGACGAGAACGTCCTTGCGCTCGTAGAGCGCCGCCACGCCGGGGTGCTTCTCTTCTTGCGTACGATACACGTTGCTCGCTTCACGCGCTTTGTCGTATTCGAAAACGTCTTCGACGTCGATCACGCCGCGCAGCTCGCCCTCGCCGTCGTAGAGTGCGGCGCGGCTGCCGGGAGTCGGCGCTTCCTCGCGGCCGACCGCCAGTACCACGGGAATGCTCCACGGTAAGCCGTTCGCCAGCCGCATCGAATCGACGACCGGCTGGTAATCCTCGCGCGTCATAAATCCGGTTAAGGGACTGCACGCGCCGTTGGCGATCAGCGCGAGATCGTTGAGCTCGCGTCCGGTCAGCGTGAGCGCGCGCAGGCTTTTGCTTTCGTCGCGAAGCTGGTTCTCGGTCTGCGCGTCCGCGGTGCGATGAATCAGTTTTCCGCCGTGTGGTGCAATCATACGGAACCTTCCACCTCGCTGAGCGCCGCCGAATTCATTTTGGGAAAATAGCCGCGCCGTTTCAGTTCGGTAAGAATCTTTCCGACGCTCTCCTCAACGCTTTCGACCTCGCTGTCGACGACGACGTCGGGATTCTCGGGAGCCTCGTACGGATCCGAAACGCCGGTAAAGTGCTGCACCTCGCCGGCGATTGCTTTTTTATAGAGACCTTTGACGTCGCGCCGCACGAGCTCGTCTAACGAGCAGCGAACGAAAACTTCGACGAACCGTTCGTTGCCGATTCGCTGCCGCGCTTCGGCGCGCGCTTGCGTGTAGGGCGAGATCGCGGCGGTAATCACGGCAGCGCCGTGCTTGACGAGCAGCGATGCAACGAACGAGATACGAGCGATGTTGGTGTCGCGATCTTCGCGGCTGAATCCAAGACCTTTGGAAAGATGGGTACGGACCTCATCGCCGTCGAGCACCTCAACGCTGCAGCCGCGCGCGGCAAGCTCGGGCGCCAAACGTTCGGCGATCGTGCTTTTGCCCGCGCCGGAGAGGCCGGTAAGCCACACGGTGAATCCCTGGTTCAACTGGTGTTCCTTTCTAGGGCTGTGGGAGGCATTATAAGGGCACCCATCAGTTCAAAGGGGGCTTCGAAGAAAGATGACCTAGCGCGATTTCTTCGTCCTTCCGCCTCGTAGTTCCGGCCAGCCGAGCGCGCGAAAAGCCGGATTCGCGCTAGTACGTCGATCCGAACGAGAACTGCGCTTCGTGGAGGCGCGCGTATGCGCCCCCCTTCGCCAGCAGTTCGTCGTGGGTACCGATTTCAACCACCCGGCCGGCCTCGATGAAGAGTACCTTATGCGCGCGCCGGACAGTGGAGAGCCGGTGCGCGATGATCAAAGTCGTCCGTCCCGGCAGCAGACGATCGAGAGCCTGCTCGATCATTGCCTCGGAGTGCGTATCGAGCGCGCTGGTCGCCTCGTCAAGTATCAGAATGCGTGGGTCGCGCAGCACCGCACGCGCGATGGCGATGCGTTGACGCTCTCCGCCGGAGAGCCGAACGCCGCGCTCGCCGACCTGGGTCGCATACCCGTCGGCAAAGTTTTGGACGTAGTCGTCCACATTCGCATCGCGCGCCGCGGCGCGCACCTCGTCATCGGTCGCGCCGATTCGGCCGTAGCGAATGTTCTCCAGGACCGAACCCCGGAAGAGCTGCACGTCTTGCGGAACGATCGCGATCGCCGCGCGAAGGTCGGAGAGGCGAACGCCCGAGATATCGATCCCGTCGAGCCGTACGCGTCCTTCTTCGGGCTGATAGAATCGTGGAACGAGATTGACCATCGAGGTTTTGCCGGCGCCCGACGGTCCCACGAGCGCGACGACCTCGCCCGCTTCGATCGTCGCGTTCACGCCGCGCAACGCCGGAGGCTCGTTTGGCTTGTAACGCAGCGTCACGTCCGCGAACTCGATGCGTCCTCGCACGGACGGAAGCGGCGTCGCGTGCGGCGGATCGCGTACTTCCACCGGCAAGTCGAGCAGCTCGAAAACGCGCCCCGCGCCGACCAGCGCTTTGCTGATGTCGCCGAAGAAGGCCGCCACGCGATTCATCGGATTCATGAGATTCACCAGCAGGCCCCAATACATGAAAACTTTGCCGGTATCGAGCCTGCCGACGAGCACTTCGCGAACCGAAAGCCACATGATCCCGACCACGGCCGCGACCATAATCGTCGAAATGACGAGCGGCTGCGTTTGGATGAACTGCGTCAGCTTCATGTACGCGCCGAAAAAGTCGTCGTTGCGGCTGCGAAAACGCGCGATTTCAAACTCCTCGCGCCCGAACGATTTAACGACTCGTTGACCGCCTAGAATCTCGGAGAGGTTGGCGGTGAGATCCGCGATCCGTTGCTGCGCGCGCTGCGTGCTGACCGAGATCAGACGTTGAAAATTTGAGACTGCGACCGAGACGATCGGAGCGACGAGGACGAGCGAGAGCGTGAGCAGCCAATCAAGGTAGATCATCGTCCCGAACGACGAGATAAAGGTCGCCAACGCAACGACGAGCTGCGGCACCGAAACGCTCACTGCGTCGATCATGATCTGCAGGTCCGTCGAGAAGCGCGCGATGAGCTCGCCCGGCCGCCATTTGTCGAACTCGCCGAGCGGCAAATTCAAAAGCCGCTCGAAGAGTCGCACGCGCAGTCGCGCGACCAAATGCTGGCCGCTCCACGCGGTGAGGTAGGTCTGGCCGTAGATCGCAGCATTCGCCATGATCAAGGCAATCGAAGTCAGGCCCAGCGCCAGGTAGAGCGCTTTTAAATCCGGCGAGCGGCCGCCCAGCGGCACGAGCACCTGATTGATGATGATGCGAAAGGCCAGCGGGGGTACGATGGAAAGGATGCCCGCAAGCACGCCCATCCCCATGGCAACCGCGAGACGCGGATAATATGGCCGAGCCTCGCGCGCCAGGCGTAGCAGTATCGCGCGTCGGCTCAGCGTGGCAGGAGTTTGCAGTGCTATGGCCTTCGGGACTTGGGGCCTTTACGCAGTGAAACCTCCCCTCGCGCATCCCGGTACGTGATGGTGGCAGTACAGCCGGGAGGATCGGAAAGAAATTCATGGACTGTTATTTTCACTCGAACGTACCGTCGGTTGCCCCGTGCGTCGATTGCGGGAAACCGATCTGCGCAACGTGTCGCGACGAGCGTGGCGGATGCCCCAGCTGCAGGCTGGCCTCCAAAGTCGAGGCTGCGACGGCGACGCGCCAGCAAATTCCCGGATCGGTGCCGCCGCGCCCGGCGCCGGCCGCCGTCCGGGGCCGCGCTACCGTGGCCGTTGCCGACGATCCCGCCGAGTCACGGGCGCTCGTAGCCCTCGGATACCCGCTCTGGCCGCTCGCGCTCATTTCGCTCTTCGATCGCAAACAATCGCGCAAGTTGCGGCGCCAGGCGATTCAAGCGCTCGGATTTAACGCCGGAATGTACGGATTTGCCGCCATGCTTTGGCTGATCGCGCAGGTCCCATTCTTCAATATCTCGGCCTGGGTGCTGCTGCCGCTCATGCCGATACTCTTCCTCGTTGCAAGCGTCTACTACGGAATCAAGACGTGGAACGGCGACGAGGTGCGCGTCCCGGTGATTTCCAGCTGGATCGAAGATCGCTTCCCTCAGGAAGAAGCGAACTCGCGATAACGGCGCAGAAAGGCGCGGGCCGCAACGGCGTGCTCGACCGACGGCGGCGCATAGTTTTCTCCGTCGTACAGCGATAACGACAGCTGCGTCGAGCCGGAGCGCCGCCCGTACCACTCCTCGAGCGGCACGTGCCGAAGCTCCGGAATCCACTGCCGCACGTAAAGGCCCGCGGGATCGTAGCGGCGCCGCTGCCGCTCGGGATTGTAGATGCGCGGATATTGTGCCATGTCGGCGCCGATCCCGGCGATCCATTGCCAGTTCCCGGTCGCGAGTGCGAGGTCGTCTTCGATGAGCAGCCGATCCCAGTCGTCACGGCCGACGCGCCAGTCAACTCCCAGATCGAAGCAAAGCCACGACGCTGCAACCGCGCGAACGTGCGGATGCATCCAGCCGGTCGCGCGCAGCTGACGGATTCCCGCATCAACGAGCGGATATCCAGTCGTCCCACGACGCCACGATTCCAATGCGCGATGCGAGCGCTGCCATTGAAACCCTCGCATCTTCTCCTGCAACGGCTCGTCGGTTGTGTGAGCGTGAAACCAGGACAGCTGCAAAAAGAAATCGCGGTGCGCGAGCGCGCGCAAGTATAAGCGGAGCGACATTCGTTCTTCGCTGAGCATGAACGGATCGGCGATTCGATCGCGCACGGCGCGGACGATCGATCGGGCCGAGATCGCGCCGAAGGAGAGATGGGCCGAAAGGTGCGACGTCCGGTCGTCCGCCGGAACCCTCGACGCAAAGGCATACTGCGCGGCATGTTCGCGCAGAAAACGCTCGAACGAGCGCCGCGCGTGCACGGGACCGGCGGCTACGCCGCCCGGCTCGCCCCCGAACTCATGCACTTCCGGCAGCGCCTCGCTGGCCGCTTCGCCGCGCGCGAAGCGCAACAGCAAGGGATGCTCGTACGACGCAATGGGAAGCTGCGCCCACGCTTCGAAATACGGCGCGAACGCACGATAGCCGGGTCCGTCTCCGCTGCGAACGGCAGCGCTCTCCTCGGGCGCGACGGCCGGAGCGTCGTGAACGATCGTGGCCGTGAGGCCGTTCTCCTCGAGCTGGGACTGCAGCCGATTATCCCGGTCGATGGCGGAGCCGTCGTACCGGGCGCTCCAGGCAGCGCCGGTAGCGCCGATCTCTCGCGCCAGCGTCGCAATAACGGCCGCCGCCTTACCGCGGCGTATGCACAGCGCGCTGCCGCGATCCCGCAGCTCGACGTCGAGCGCGCGGACCGATTCGCAAAAAAATCCGGCGCGGCGCGGCGATCGTCGTAGCCGCGCGCTCGTTGCCTCATCGATAACGAGCAGCGGAAAGACCGCGCCGTGTGATGCCGCAGCCGCCAGCCCGGCATGATCGTCGAGACGCAGGTCGTTCGTGAAGCGATAAATGAACGGCCGCTCCGCCATGGAGCGCCCCGTTCAGCGTTACGGCGAGGAATACCGCCGGCGCATGGCGGCGCGGCATATCGCGCTATCCTTGGCGCGGTTGCCCGAACTCGCCGCGACCGTACACTGCAGCGGAACGCCGCGGGCGTCGATTCGCAGGTTAAGCGTCGTTGCCGCCGTTCCCACTGCCAGCGATTCGGCGCGCCCTTCGCGCTGCGGCATGGTTTGCGTCCCGAGTGCTGCGAGCGCGCGCGCTTCCGGCGCGGAGATCGACGGCGTCGCAGCCGTCGGCCGTAACTGATGCTCGGTGAGCCCAATGCCGACGGCAATCACGATTCCCGCAGCGAGCGCGGCTGCCCAGACGGGCGCCCGTGCCGGCGCGCTGCGTCGTGACAGTGCTCGCAGATCCGGCTGCCAACGCTCCGCGTCGCGCGCTTGCGCGACCGTGCCCATTACCCGTTCGATGTCGCGTTCGCCGCCCAGATCGCGCAGACAGCGCCCACACCCGGCGAGATGCGCGCGATACGCATCACGTTCTGCGTCGGTGGCCTCGCTCACGGCGATCGTTCCTGCCAGACGTTCCGCGTCCGCGCAATCGACTCGACCGTTCAACTCTCTATGCCCTCCTTCATCACCCCGCGCAAAACCCGCATCGCGCGGCAGACCCGCTGGCGCACCGCCTCGGGCGTCGTTCCTAAAATCGTCGCAGCTTCGGCCGACGAATAGCCGGCATAGCTCGTTAGCAGCAGCGCCGCCGATTGCTCGGGGGCGAGGCGCGCGAGCGCCGCCTGCAAATCCAGCGAGGCCGCGCTGCGCTCGTCAACGCTCCACGTTCGCAGCGATGCGGGCGGTCCGTCGACGTCGCGGTCGAGCGGAAGTATCCGCAGAATGCGCTTGCGTCGCAAGAATGAAATGCCGGCATTCGTCGCCGCGCGATAGAGCCAGCCGGCATTGAGTTCGCGCGCGGGATCCGCGGAGAGCATGCGATAGGCCGAGAGAAAGACTTCCTGCGTCAGGTCGAGCGCCGTCTCGGCGTCACCGACCATCCGGCGCAGATAGCGCGCGAGCTTCGTCTGGTACTCGAGCACGAGCGCTTCCGTGCGCGCCTGCGCGCGGGCGGTTGTCTCGGCCTCATGGCAAGCCTCCACAGCTCTATTCAACGGCCCTGCACCCGCCGGTGTGACGCACGGCGCTATCCGCCGATTTCGGAGAAGGCCCGCATCGCGGAGGAAGCCTCCCCCAGACGCAGATGATGGCGCTCGGGCTTTATCAGCATCGCCGTGCGGAAGATCTCGGCGAGCTGCTCCGTGCTCGCACCGTTGCGAAGCGGCGACCGAAGGTCGAGCGAGTGATCGCCGAAGAGGCAGAGCCGCAGACGGCCGTCGGCCGTCAACCGAACCCGATTGCAGCGCTCGCAATAATCGTGGGAAAGCGGCGTGATGACGCCGATCGCGCCCGCTGCGCCGGCGAACGCATAATAGCGCGCGGGTCCATTCCCGGGCGGACCGGTGACCGGATGCAGCTCCTCGGTCACCGCGATTCGCTCGAGCATCTCGCCGGCAGCAATGTAGGCATCGCGCTGCAGACCCAGATTTTCGTGCACCGGCATCAGTTCGATGAAGCGCACGTAGATCGGCCGGCTGCGCGTTAGCTCCGCAAATGCGGCGAGTTCGTCGTCATTTTTTCCGCGCATGACGACGCAGTTGATCTTGACGGGAGTCAGCCCCGCGGCGATTGCCGCGTCGATCGCGCGCAATACGGCGTCCAGCCCCGGGCGGCGCGCGATCGCTTCGAAGCGATCGTCGCGCAAGGTATCGAGCGAGAGATTGATGCGGCGCAGACCGGCCGCAACGAGCCCCGGGAGCTGCTCCTCCAGCAGCAGGCCGTTGGTAGAGAGCGCGATGTCGTCGATGCCGGGAACGTCGGCGATCGCCGCCACGAGCCGGCTGAGATTGCGCCGGACGAGCGGCTCGCCCCCGGTAAGCCGAATCGTTCGAACGCCAACCGACGACGCGGCCGCAACGATCGATGCGATCTCCTCATAGCTGAGAATTTCGTCGCGGTGCAGCCATGGCAATCCGCCCTCGGGCATGCAATAAATGCACCGCAGATTGCACTTGTCGGTGACGGAAACGCGCAGATACGTAATCGGACGATTGAACCCGTCGACGAGTGAGATCGCGTTCATTGGTCTTCGAAGAGAGAATCTGATAGCGGCGGATTGACTTTGTAGCGTTCGAGCGTCGACGTAATGTCGCCGCTATACCCGGGCTCCTGAACGTGCCCGGTTTGCGAGCCGATCAGCAGGCGTCCGTCGACCGTGGTGTAGTGGTTCGTCATTTCGGCATAACCGCCGTTGCCGTAGTTCCAGCGCATCGACGTTACGGTTGCGCTCTTGT
This sequence comes from Vulcanimicrobiia bacterium, assembly GCA_024281075.1. Lineage (GTDB taxonomy): Bacteria > Vulcanimicrobiota > Vulcanimicrobiia > Vulcanimicrobiales > Vulcanimicrobiaceae > Cybelea. Next base: position 5,537 of record JAMXLK010000036.1, on the reverse strand, counting down.
CGTCGACCGTCGCGTCGATCGACTCGACGTTGCCGTGCTTGCGCGGCACGAGCTTGAAGTGCGCGGTCTTACCGTCGTCGGCGAGCAGCGTCACGGTGTTGAGCCGCTCCCACTGCGACGGAGCCTCGATGTGCGCGTAGAGCCGGTCGAATTGCTGTGCGATTACCGGAACGCCGCCGGTAAAGACGACTTTGTTCTTGTCGGGTTCCTTATAGTAATAGGTGCCGGTCAAGTCGGCCGTCAAAAATGGAAAGGAGCGCATGACGACGTGCGCGTTGAGTTGTGCGCTCAGCGAGTGCACGTCCGCGTTTACCGCCTGCATGCGCGTCAGCAGCGCGGCGGCGGTCGCCACTGCGAGCAGCATCATGCGGACGCCTCGAGTGCCGCCGTAATTTCGTCGCGCACGCTTACCTCAGATTCGGCGCCATGCCGCCGCCGCAGCGCCGCGATGGCGCTCGGCGAGCCGATGCGTCCGAGTGCCCAGGCCGCATGGCCGCGCACCATCGGATGCGGATCGCGCTCCAAGCTCGAGGTCAGCGGGCCGACTGCAGAACGATCGAGCGCATTGCCGAGCGCGACGGCGGCATTGCGGCGCAGCACCGCGGCTCCGCGCCAGCCCATGGCCGTTTTCTGATAGCGGCGCTTGAACGTTCCGCTGCGCAACCCCAAAAGTTCAACCAGCGGCGGCCGCGCCGACTCGTCGTCAAGCGGCGCCCATTCCGAGCCGCCGCTGCGCGACGCACGCGCCGTCGGCGGGCAGACCAGTTGACAGATGTCGCAACCCCAGACCCAATCGCCGATCAGCGGACGCATCTCCAGCGGTATCGCGTCGGTGCGCTGCGTGAGGTCGGAGATACAGCGATTCGCATCGATCGTATAGTCGCCGCGCAACGCACCCGTTGGGCATGCATCGACGCAGAGTCTACAACTTCCACAGCTCTTGCGCAGCGGCGCGTCGGGCGGCAGATCGATGGTCGTTACGATTTCCCCCAAAAACGCGAACGAACCTAACTGCGGTGCGATCAGATTGGTGTGTTTCCCAATCCAGCCGAGTCCGGCGCGCGCGGCAAACGCGCGTTCCGCCAAGGGCCGCGTATCGCAGACAATCGCCGTAACCGGCGCGCCCGCCGCGTCGTCGATCTCCGCTGCAACCGCGCGCAACAGCGCGTTCAACCGGCGATGATAGTCGTTCGACCACGCGTAGTTCGAGACGCGTCCGCGCAGGGGCGCGGGTCGTTCGCGGCCCGCGACTGCATACGGAACCGCCACGCAGATGACGCTGCGCGCGTCGGGCAGCAGCGAACGAGGGTCGGCGGCGCGTCGTGCATAGGAACCGTCGTATCGCCACGTCGCGAAGTCGCCGCGTCCGAAGGCCGCCTCCATGCGAGCGCGCGACGTTTCGTCGGGACTCGCGGACGCCACGCGTACCGCCCCGGCACCCCCCGCGATTGCGGCCCGGACCGCGCGCTGCTTGACCCGGACCGCGTCCTTAGCGGTCATAGCGTTGCCAACGGTCCCCGGTCACCGCGTGGAAAAGCTGCGTCGATCTGCGCGACGTCCTGGTTGTCGAGTTCGAGTTCTCCCGCACGGGCATTCTCTTCGACGTGTTCCACGCGGGCGGCTTTCGGAATCGTGAACAAGGCCGGATCGCGCGTCAAGAATGCAAGCGCTACCTGTGCCACCGTTGCTTCATGCTTCCGAGCGATACGCTCCAGTACTTCGCGTCGCGGCGCGCTCCCGCGCAGATAGGCCCCGCGCCCAAACGGCGTATAGCCCACGATTGCGATTCCGGAGCGCCTGGCCTCGGGAAGCACCTCATGCTCGACTCCGCGTTCACAAAGATGGTAGAGGACCTGGTTACAGACGATGCGGGCACCGCGCAAATATGCAGCCGCCTCGAGCATCTCCCGCGCCTCGAAGTTGCTCACGCCGACGAATCGCGCCTTGCCGGCGTTCACCAGTTCGTCGAAGGCCCGCATGGTCGCTTCAAGCGGATGCGAGCCCGGCCAGTGCAGCAGAAAGAGATCGACATACTCCAGCCCGAGCCGCTGCAAGCTGCGTTCCGCGGCCCGCAGCGTTCCGCTGTAGGTTGCGTTGCTCGGCAGAACCTTGGTGGTGATGAAGAGCTGGTCGCGCGGAAGATCACGGATCGTTTCGCCGAGCAGCTCCTCGACGCGCCCCGCACCGTACATCTCGGCAGTGTCGATGTGCGTCATTCCAAGTTCAATGCCGCGCCGGATCGCCCGCTGTGCCTCCTTCAGTTTCGTGCCGCCTTCGGGCAAGTTCCACGTGCCTTGGCCGATGACGGGCAACTCGATTCCGGTTGCCCCGAAGACTTTTTTCTTCATCGCGTCGCCGCAGCCGCGACGATTCCGGTGACCAGCAGCGCAACGAAACCCGTCCAGAATGGCACCATTTGAATTCGGTTCGTACCGTTTACTGCCGCGGTAATAACCTGATAGTGACCCCAAGCGAGAGCCGCCACAACCGCATTGCCGAGAATCAGCCTGCCGATATGAATGTCGTTCGCCAGGTACAGCGCTGCAAAACCGGCAGCAATCACGACTTGCAGTCCGACAAAGAGCCATGCGGTCCAACGCGGGCCGAAACTATTCGCGCTGCCGTCGAGCCCGAAATGAATCGGCATTCGAGCGGGAAGACGCGCATAGTTTGAAACCGTAAAAAAGATCGTCGCGGCAATTATCATTGCGCCGAGACCGGCTACCAATACAAACACTCTAGAAGAACTCGAACTCGGCGTGGCGGGCGGCATAGGCGAGCAGACCGCCGCGCAGGTGGACGATGCGCTCGAAGCCCGCATCGCGCAAACGTGCGGCTGCCCAGAGTGATTTGGCGCCAACTCGGCAGGCGACGACGTAGGAACCCGCCGTGTCCAGCTCGTGCATTCGCGCTTCCAGCTCGGATGCCGGAATGGCGATCGCGCCGTCGATCGAGCCCAGCACCGCCTCGTGCGGCTCGCGCACGTCGAGCAGCCGCGCTACGCGTAATGTTTGTTCGAGATCGGCGGCCTCGATCTCAGCAACCGGCGACTCGAGTGGAGGCTCCTCATAGGTTTCCGTCAGGATGTCGACGATCGTCGCCGCGTCGCCGCAGACCGCGCAGCCGGGATCGCGATCGAAGCGCACCTCACGAACGCGGGCGTAGAGCGCGTCGACCAGCATCAATCGTCCGCGGAGCGTCTCGCCCGCACCGAGTAACGTTTTGAGCGCCTCGCTGGCCTGCCAAGATCCGACGATTCCCGCCAGTGCGCCAAGGACGCCGCCCTCGGCACAGGTGGGCCGGCTCTCGGCCGGCGGCGGCTCCGGATAGAGGCAGCGATAGCACGGGCCCGTTTGGTGGAAAACGCTCACTTGGCCGTCGAAGCGGAAGATCGATCCATACACGTCCGGCTTGCCTTCCAAAACGCACGCGTCGTTGATCAGATAGCGCGTCGGAAAGCGATCGGTGCAGTCGAGCACGACGTCGTACAGGCGCACGAGCTCGCGCGCGTTGCTCGCGTCGAAGCGCAGTGCGAGCACGTCAAGTGCAATCGCCGGGTTGAGCGCGTGCAGCCGTTCCGCGGCGACATCGGCCTTCTTCCGCCCGACGTCGGCCGACGCAAAAATCGTTTGCCGCTGCAAGTTCGTCTCGTCGACGACGTCATCGTCCACGACGCCGATTCGCCCCACTCCAGCCGCAGCGAGATACTGCAGCGCGGGCGAGCCGAGGCCACCCGCACCGACGACGAGCGCACGTGCCGCGTTGAGCCGTTGCTGGCCGGCGACCCCGACTTCGGGGATGAGCAAGTGGCGGCTATACCGCCGGATGATGCTCATTGAGCCACTCCAGCACCGCGGCGCGCGCACGTTCCCCGGCATACGTGTGATCGCTGTCGATCGTTACCAATGATTTCGGATCCGGTGCCCTCTCGAAGAGTTCGCGCACGCTCTGCGGGCTCACCATCGCATCGCGATTGGCAGCAACGAACAACGACGGACGTCCGGCGAGCCGCCCAAGCAGCTGCGCGTAGCGCGCGTCTACGCCCGCGACGAGTTGGGGGAGCGCCACACCGGCGACGTACGACGCACGAAAATCGGCGACGCCGACCTTTTGCAGCGCCTCGAGCGACGTCGGGCGTCCGTATCCGGTCGCGATCGCGATCGTTCCCAAGATTCGATCGTCCAGCGCGGCGGTAAAGATCGCCGTCATCCCGCCCATGCTGTGACCCAGCGTGTACGTCGATTCGTCGCCGCGCTCGCGTGCGAAGGCAACGACCGAGGACATAGCATCGATGCAATCGTCCACTCCGCGCAACTCTCCGCCGCTCGCACCGAGTTTGTGCCCCGGAAAGTCGAGACTATAAACGCCGAAGCCGTGGCTTGAGAGAAACGAGCAGAGAAAGTCGAGGTTGTGTTTGCTGGAGGAATAACCGTGTCCGGCGACGATCGAAATGCCGCGCGTGCGGCGGGGTTGATACCACAATACGGCGACGGAATTCCGCTGCGCCTCGACGCGCAAGAGCTCGACATTGCTCAACGCTGCTGCACGCTTATCCATGCGGCATCGCCGCCGGCGTAGCGTTCCTGCTTCCAAATCGCGGCGCGTGCTTTGAGCTGATCGATCGCGTAACGGCACGCGTCAAAGGCGGCCGCACGATGTGCCGCAGCCGCGAGCACCGCGACCGAAATTTCTCCGACGCGCAGTTCGCCAACGCGATGCACGATGGCGAACGTCACGTCCCCGAAACGATCGCGCGCTTCGCCGGCGATCTTTTCGAATTCGCGGATCGCCATCGCGTCGAACGCTTCATAAAAGAGGCCGGTCACCCGTCTGCCGTCATCGGCCGTCTCGCGAACGATCCCGAGGAACGTCGCGATGCCGCCGTCACCGGAGCGCACGACGTGCCTCAGCGCATTCGGATCGATGGGATCCCGGACGATCGCGAACACGTTCTTCAGCCGCCGCCAACGGGAGGCAGAAATGCAACCTCGTCGCCTTCGCTCAACGCGGCGTCGAACGCAACGATGCAGCCGTTGCGTGCGGCGCGCGTCGAGCTTCGCTCCCGTTCCAATTCCCGGCATTGGCGGGCGAGAACCGCCCAGACGTCGCCGATCCGCGCCCCTGCGGGCAACTCCAGCAATGACTCCGGCGCACCCAATATCTCACGCAATCGGGCGAAGGCCAGCACGCGAACCATCATCGAGAAGGCCCGTTCGACGGGTACGGCGCCGATTCGTACCGAATTCCGCGAACGGTACTCCTTAAGAGATGGCACGAACGCTCGCAATCTTCGTCCTTGCCGCCGCAGGTATGATCCGCGGCGCCCTTGCCGACCCCGGCTGCACCCAGGAGACGTTTTCGGTTCAGGGCAGGCCGCTGACCATAAGCTACTGCGTCAGCGCCGCGCCCCGCACGAACGGCGCCGACGAGCTCATCGTCCCGGTCTCCGCCACCTATGCGGCAGCCGGCGGCACGCTGCGGCGCTCGAGCGAGCTGCACTTCATGGCAGGCGAACGGGTTTCACGAGTCATCGAAAG
>JAMXLK010000035.1 GCA_024281075.1 Vulcanimicrobiia bacterium | reverse complement strand
CGGTTCCAAAGCGCGATCTCCAGCGTGGCGTTCAGGGCATCGTCGAGTGCTTCGGCCGGGATCGGACCGAGCACGAGAATCGGCGCGGATATGCCGGCGGCTCTTAATGCTAGAGCTTCCTCAATCGCGTACACGCAAAGCCGGGCCGCATATGGTTCGACGGTCTGCGCAACCTTCACCAAGCCATGGCCGTACGCGTTACCTTTGACGACGAACGCGGTGCGCTGCACGCCGGCGAGATCGCGAAGCAGCTGCGCGTTATGACGCAGTGCGCTTAAGGAAATCGTTAGCTCGCCGATCACGAGGCCGTCCATTCGCGCAGGCACGGAGCGGGCCTGGCAGAAGAGCGCCGGATGGATCGGCTCGACGAGCACCTACGCTGGCTGATAGCCGCGCCGATCTACGTCTGCGCCTATGCGGCGGCTGCGCTCGTCTTTTGGCAAATGGCGCGCCGTCGCGGCATGGCGAGCGACGCAACCGCCTGCATTATGGCCGCTGGGCTCATCGGCGGCCTTGCCGGCGCGAACCTGCTGCAGCTGCTCGCGACCGGTCTGCCCGGGAAAACAATTGAAGGCGGAATTGCGGGCGGCTGGCTTGCCGTCATTTGGATGAAGCGGCGCTTGGGCGTCACGCGGTCGACCGGCGATCTGTTCGCGCTGGCGATACCGGCAGGCGAAGCTATTGGCCGGATCGCGTGCTTCGTAGGAGGTTGCTGCTACGGCAAAGTCGCGACGCTCGCGTGGGCCGTGCACGATCACGGAGCGTGGCGTCATCCCGCTCAGCTCTACCTTGCCGCGGCCGCGGCAATCTCGCTGGGATTGCTCGCTGCGGTCGAGCGCCGCGCAGCGCTTCCCGAAAACGGCCTGTTCTATCTCGGCGGACTGCTCTTCTGCATCAATCGCTTTGCAGTGGAGGTCTTCCGCGACGTTCCGGCGTACGCGCACCTAACGCTCGCTCAAGCGGCGTGCCTTGCCGGTGCGGTTTTCTTCGCGTGGAAGCTGCGCCGGCTCATGGAGGCGCCGCCGACCTTTGCAATTGCGGCGCGAGCCTCGACCTGACGGCGATCGTGGCCGCGAAAAATCCGCAGCAAGGCAGATTCATCGGAGGATTGATTGCGGGTTTCGCCGTCGGCGGCGTCGTTGTAATGCCGGCAGCGGTTTTGACGGCGACGTACGTCTTCAGCAGATCGTCTAACCCGAACCTAGCGTTCGTCGTGGTCTACGTGCTCGGCGTTGCGCTCGGAATTTGGGCACTTGTGCTCGCGCGCGCCCGCATCGACTTTACCAGCGGTTTCGTCGGAGGGATCGCGGCGGGGCTGCTCGGGCTCACGGCGTTGTGCAACGTCCTCCTCAGCGGCCTTGGAACGATGCACTAAATCGATGACGCTGGCCGTTCACGACTACACCATTCTCAAAAGCGTGCGGGCCGTCTGCCCGCGCTGCTTTTCCGAAATCGATGATTTCAATCCGGAGTATCCAACCGATTTCTGCGACGGCCACCTCGTGGAGCGCAGGGGGGCCGTCTATTTGCGGCGCTGGTGCCGCCGCGGCCACGGCGAGGTCTGGTCGCTCTACGAAGAAGACGCGCAGCTCTGGCGCTACTTGCAACAATGGCGCGTACCAACGAAGATCGTGAATCCCGATACGACGGATCTCTATCCGATCCCGATGGGATACGAGCACGGCTTGGGCCCGGCGCACCTGCAGCACTCGTGTATTTACTTGCTCGATCTCACGACGCAGTGCAATCTCGCATGTCCGGCGTGCTATACGAGCTCGAGCCCGGCAGCAAGTCACTACCTTCCTTGGGAATCCGCGGTGCACGCGGTAGAAACGGCGCTCGAGCGCGAGGGCGGCCGGCTCGACGTCGTGATGCTGTCGGGCGGCGAGCCGACGGTGCATCCACATCTTCGCGAACTGATCGAGCACCTTTGCGAGTTGCCCGTCACGCGCATTCTGGTCAACACCAACGGAGTGCGCTTGGCCGCCGACGACGCGTTCCTTGCGTTTATCGCCGACCGGCGCGACCGCGTTGAAATTTATCTGCAGTACGACGGCCAGAGGCGGCAGACGCACGAGCATCTGCGCGGTCTCGATCTGCGCGACGTCAAACGGCGCGTTCTCGAACGGTTGAGTGCGGCGCGCGTTTTCACGACGCTCGTCATGACCGTCGTGCCGGAGAACGCCGATCAAATCGGTGAGGTGCTCGACACCGCGTTCGCCACGCCCTACGCCGGCGGCGTCATGTATCAGCCGGTCTTCGCGTCGGGGCGCGCTCCCGTCGTCGACCCGATGGCGCGCGTCACGACCACGGGCGTGATCGGACGAATTGCCGCGCAGTCGAGCAACGGCGTCGGCGCGCACGATCTGATCGCCTTGCCATGCAGCCATCCCGACTGCTGTTCGATCGGCTACTTCTTACGCGGAAAACATGGAAGATTCGTCGGCCTTGCATCGATCGTCGGGGAGGACGCGCTGCGCGACCACTTGAGCGTCTTTGGCAACCAAATCGCCTTTACCGAAACGTTGGATCACGTACGCGACGCGCTTCTGGGGGTGATGTCGGAAACCATGACGCTCTCGCGGCCCGAGCTCGCAGGCTACTTAAAAAACCTCTGTGCCGCTTGCGAGCTCGGTGGTTTCGGCGAACTCATTGCGCTTGCGTTCAAGCGCGACGCAACCGCGAAGTTCGTCGGCGAGCGGGTCAAGCGCGTCACGATCAAGCACTTTATGGATGCCGATACGCTCATCACGGAGCGTCTCGAGCAGTGCTGCGTTCACGTCGCGGGCGCCGGTAACGACCCCGTCCGAATGCCGTTTTGCGCCGCGCGGCTCTTCCCGAAAGTTCGAATGAGGGCGATGAAAGGAATGGTCAAGCGTGGAGAACTCGATCCGGCCCCAGCGTGGCCACGAGCTTGAGGGCTATGCATTCACCGTTTGCAAGGCGGCATTTCTAGCGCTGCTTTTCGGGAAGTACGCCGT
>JAMXLK010000034.1 GCA_024281075.1 Vulcanimicrobiia bacterium | reverse complement strand
CTGTGTACACTTATGATGGACACCTGTGGTCACATGACTATGGCCAACCTGTCGCTGACGAGAGGTCGGCAAACGGCGGCAGTAGACCGGCCTTTAAAGTATTTGGCCCATATCACGCTGACGCCGTTCCCTTCGCTCAGGCACCGGAGTCGGAGATTCAGGCTGCGTTCGACTTTGCGAAAGGTGCGCTGAATTCGATTGCCAACATGCCACAGTCGCAGAAGGATCTCGCTAACTACGGTGTCCTTTTCCTCGATGACGGCAATACAGTCTGGGTTGAATTTGGGCCTCGCTTCGGGCCTGGGGAAGTGCCGCACCTCGGATGCCAAACGGAGCTTGGCCGTGATATCGTTTTCGGCTACAACAAGAAACAGCCGGACCATGGACAGACCGGCAAATTCCTTCAGTGCTTCTGATTATATTGAGCGCGATGAACGCATAACACGAAAATCGCGCCTGGGTCGCGCCCCGGGGACTACGGCGTTGCTACCTGCGGGCAAAATCGAACGCCCCCGGCAAACAAAAAAGGCGCATATCGTCTTGATAACGCGCCTTTCCAAATGGTGGGCGGTACATGGATTGAACATGTGACCTCTTCCGTGTCAAGGAAGCGCTCTCCCACTGAGCTAACCGCCCGTCGCGGCTTCGATTCGCAGCGGCGGCCTCTGACCCTGCCCGCGACGATGTTTGACAAGACGTTTGCGCGCGTGATAGAGTGGCGCGTACTACTCGCTCGTCACTAGGAGGATTAATGAACAATACGATTCTGTTTGCCTCCACCACGCCTCAACTCGGCGTGGGGTCGACGTGCTTTGGGCTTTCAGAGGGCATGGCATAAGCGCTGCAGCGTTTAGCCCCTGAAGGCCTCCGCGATCGACCGGAGGCCTTTTCAATTTCCCGGTTTTAGCACTCTTTTTCTCATTGAGGTGAATCATGGAACTTTGGCAAGATGCCGAGATCCGGGTTCGCCGTGACGATGCCCTCGAAAATCGCCGCCGCAGCCGGCTTTCACGGCTTGCAGCGAGTGGTCGAAGTCCGAAGGCGCGCATCCGCATCGCCGACGGCGCGCAGGCGATGAGCGATGCACTGGCTGCGTTCGCGCGCAGCTTGCGGGACGGTGAAACCGCGTAACGGCTAGGGAAGGGCGTCGGCGACGGGTGTGTCGGCGCTCTTCCAGATTTCTTCAAAACGCGCACGTGCCGCCGAAGCGTCGGCGGTTTGGCCCTGGCCGGAAAGCGCTTGCGATAGGCCGTACAGCGCGCGCGGATCGTTCGGATACGCTTGCAGCGTCGCGTTCAATGCGGCAGCGGCGCCGGCATTGTCGCCACGGCGAAGCGCAAACATGCCCTGCGCCTCAGCCGCCGGCAGCCATGGGATCAGCTCGCCCAAATCAGTCTGCTGGTTCGTGCGCGCTCGTTCGAGCCAGCGTTGCGCATCGTCATACTTCCCTTGCGATTCCGCGAGCCGCGCGAAGAAGAGCTGCGGCAGGTACCCCGGCGTCGAGTCGCTCGCGGCGACGCTTTTTGCAAGCGTGGCGGCTTCATCGTTGTGCCCCAAATGTAGCGCGGCCAGCCCGCGAACGCTCGAGCCTGCAAACTGATTCTCCGCGGCCGCGTATGCGATATCGTAGCGGCCGAAGCGCAGCGCGGTGAGGGCCACAAAACTTTGCCCGAACGCGGCGGTCATTCGTTCGCTCCAGCGCTGGGCGTCGGCATAGTTGCCGAGCATCATCGCCGCGGAGTATCCGACGGCAACGTCATGCTTTTCGTAATGCTGCGTATGCGGTGAGTCGGCATCGCCTTGGAGTTGCGCCATCAGTCCGAACGCGCGATCGCTCGAGCGCAAGGCCGCGGCGTAGTCTCCCGTTTCGATCCAATAATGTGCGGGCATGTGCGCCAAATGCTCGGCGCCCGGCGGAAACGCCGTGGCATCCAGGCGCTGCGCGCAGGCCAGCGCCGGCGTTCGGTTCGGCGCGAGATCGTAGAGATGGATGCAGAGATGGTTCGCCATCACGCTCGACGGATCGTCGTGCAGCACGCCGTCGACGAGCTGCAAGGCGGTGCGCGAGCCGTCATCGGCGAGGCTTCCGTCACTCCACTCCAAACCGCCGTGTTCGAGCAGCGCCTCCGCGGCCAACAGCGCGACGTTCTCATCGCGCGACGACTGAGCCAAGGCAAGCATGGCATTTCGGTACGCTTGGTCGTCCGCCGCCCAGTCGCCAAAGCCGCCTTTGTAGCGAAGCGCCATCGCGGCGATGAGGCGCCGCTCCAGCGGAGTCGCTTTGCCGTCCATCGCCGTTGCGATGCGAATGCCGTCGGCTGCAGCGGTAAAGCGTTCTTGTGTGATCGGCGTATTCAAGTCGGGACCTTTGGCGAGCGCGATTCCCCAATACGCCATGGCCAAGTGCGACTCGAGCGTTGCGGCTTGGGTGAAGTCGCGCGCGGCATCGTCGCCGTTATACGCATAATAGAGGAAGAGACCGCGGTCAAATGCCGCTTGCACTTGCGCATTGGTGGTCGATACCGGCAGGTGGGCGGACGCTGCCGCCACTGCCGCAAGAACGACTGCGAGCAGAGTCACGCCGACGTTCTTCACCGTTGCGTCGCACGTTCCGCGCTGGACAAGCGGTGTTCGGTAGGGTACGATTCCGTTTTGTCCAAGGAGCCGCTACCGGTGCGGGCGCGTAGCTCAGCGGGAGAGCATCCGCTTCACACGCGGGGGGTCGCTGGTTCGATCCCAGCCGTGCCCACCACCAGTCGGCGGTTGCCACCTTGGCGCTGTAGCTCAGTTGGTTAGAGCGTCGCCCTGTCACGGCGAAGGTCGTGGGTTCGAGCCCCATCAGCGTCGCCATTCGTAGTCGAGCGCATCGCGTCGAAACGGTGCGCTCGATAGACGCCAAGGTAGCTCAGTTGGTAGAGCACGCGCCTGAAAAGTGCGGTGTCGCGCGTTCGATTCGCGCCCTTGGCAAATATGGAGAGGCCCGATCTACATTCGGGCCTCTTAACTTTCCTGGACCGCTGGTACCACTGTGCCACAACGCTTGGCACTCTGCGATGTTAAGAAAAGGCGTGCCCAGGCGGAAAATGCCGAATTGCGGCCGGTGCGGCACGCTAAAGATCCTACTCAAAAGCGGCGCCTCACGCTGCTTGGCTTGCCATAACCGGTGGGGCCGCGAATATTACCGCCTCAGCTCCGAACGACGGCGTAGGCAGCGCGAGTCGTACGTGCTGCGAAAGTACGGAGTCAGCATGCCGCTGTTGGAGCAGATGCTGGAAAGTCAGCTAGGTCGTTGCGGGATCTGCATGAAGAAATGGCACGATTGTGCGCCAGCCAAACGCGTGCACCATGAGGTCATCTTTTTGCAGTACCTCTACGTTGACCACGACCACCGTAACGGGAAGGTCCGCGGATTGCTATGCAATGCGTGCAATACCGCGATCGGGCTCTTCGAAGAAAGGCCGGAGCGAATTATCGCCGCTCTCTCTTATCTAGCGGAAGGCCGACGCTAATCGCGTAGGTTGCGGTCGAAGAACTCGACGGTGCGCCGCCAGGCGGTTTCGGCGGCTTCCGGATCGTGATGGCCGAGCCCGCCGGCGCCCGGCGTTCCGGTATTGTAAAACCCGTGCTTGGCATCGTAGCTATGGAACTCAGGGGTCGCGCCGGCCGCTTGGAGCTTCCGCTCGAGCGCCTCGACTTTGTCGATGGTGAAGAACTCATCGTTGCGCGCCCAGTGTCCCTGAAGCGGGACCGCGATCTTTGATGCGTCCCCGGCTTCGGAGGGCAGGAGGCCGTACCAGGCACTCGCGGCGTCGAATTCGCCCGGCTGAAGCGCGGCGAGCATTGCCAGCGCACCGCCGATGCAGAATCCCATCACGCCAACGCGCTTGGCGCCGTGCTCGCGCAAGTAGCGCGCGGCGCCGATGCTATCTTGCGTCGCCGCGTCGCTGAAATCGAGTCCCTCGGTTAAATGCGAGGCCTCATCGCGCGTCGCGGCACTGCGTCCGCGAAAGAGATCCGGGACGAGCACGCTAAAGCCGTGCGACGCGAGGCGGTCGGCGGTCGCTTTGATGCGCTCGTCGACGCCCCACCATTCTTCGATCATCACGATGCCCGGAGCGCCCGATTGCGCGGTCGGCGCGAAATATCCGGGCGCGTTTTTGCCGTCAGGCCGTTTGAACTCGATGCTCGAGCCCATTCAGCGGCTCTGCACCGGCGCAACCTCTTCGGCATCTTGGCGATCGAGATTCTCCGCGCGCTCGCGGAGCAACCACTCGTTCGCGGTGCGGATGTCCTCGGCATCGACGCGGCTGGTAAACCACGCGAAGAGCGATTCGTCCGTCGGATTGCGACGCAGCGCTTCGTTGAACTCCTCGGCTGAAACGCCCCAGCGCTCCATCATCCCTTGGTCCATCGGACATGGATAAATGTAGTCGTAGATCGTACCGGCGGCCGCAGCTCGTCCCTTGTCGGCCGCGCGGAGCAGCCAGAGCGCGTCGCCGATTGCTTCGCGCCCGCGGCGCGGAAAGGTCTTTCCATCACGAAAATCGGTAGGCATGCGCCTCATAATGCGTACCGAGTGCGGCGGGTTGCGCCCAAAAAGCCAGCGAACGGTGGCTTCGTGGCGAAAGCGGAGATAAAAGTAGCGCGTCACGAGCCGCGATGGCACGCGTCGCTCGCGGTCTTGGCGGCGGTGTTGCTCTACATCACGCTTCCGCCGCGGCTGACGATCGGACCGACATGGATCGCGCCGGTATTGGTGCTGGTTCTCTTGATTCCGCTCTCGATTCTCGCGCCGCACCGGCACGTCGAGACGCGCCGTTCGCGCTTTGCGAGTATCATCCTCATCGCGATCGTCAATTTCTTCAACCTCGCCTCCGTGCTGCTGCTCATCGCGTCGTTCTTTCGCCCCGAAACACGCGTGCTGCACCAGCCGGGTTTTCTGCTGCGAATCGGCTCGCAGATTTGGTTTACGAACATCTTAGTCTTTGCGCTCTGGTACTGGGAGCTCGACGCCGACGGTCCCGATTCGCGGGCTCACGCGTCCTCGGCAACCGAAGTGCTCAACGCCGATTTTCTCTTTCCGCAAATGCAGATGTCGATCGCGGGCGGCGAAGCAATGACGAATTGCATCGATCCTCGCTGGAAGGCGCAGTTCTTCGATTACTTCTATCTCGCGTTCGTGACCGCGACCGCGTTCAGCCCGGCGGACGTCGTGCCGCTGAGCCGCTGGGCGAAGGCGCTCATGACGGCGGAAGCGCTCATCTCGCTGATTACGATTGCAATCGTGCTCGCTCGCGCAATCAGCCTAATTGAATGAAGGGTACCGCCTGCCCAACCCGGCGCGCGAAAGCCGTGTTGTAGGACGGGGTATGGATCGACTCGAAGCGGGCCACGCCGCGGGTATGATGTAATGGTAGCCTGCGACCTTCCCAAGGTTGATGCGTGGGTTCGATTCCCACTACCCGCTCCAGGCAAGCGGCGACGTAGCCAAGTGGTAAGGCAGGGCTCTGCAAAAGCCCCATTCGGCAGTTCGAATCTGCCCGTCGCCTGAAGATTTTCCGCCATGACGCGCGTAGCGGTCGTTGGCGCGGGCGCCATCGGAGGCTTTCTGGCGGCGGCGCTTGCGAATTCGGGCGCGAGCGTCGCGGTGATCGCTCGCGGCGAGCATCTCGCCGCAATCGCGCGCCATGGACTACGTGTCCGAAGCGATTTGGGCGAGTTCTCGGCACGCGTCGACGCGTCCGACGACCTGCGCGGTCTGGGCGCTTTCGATGCATTGCTGTTAACCTTCAAGGCGCATCAGTGGCCGGGTTTGCTCGAGCAGCTTGCGGCCGTCCCCGGCTCGCCGGCGATCGTAACGCTGCAGAACGGACTGCCGTTTTGGTACGTTCGCGAGCCGCCATTGCGCAGCGTCGATCCAGGCGGGGCGATCGGGCGGGCCTTTGGTGACGATCGCGTCATCGGCGGCGTCGTTCACGTTTCGGGCCACGTACCCGAGCCCGGCGTCATCGCGCAGAGCGGCGGTCTGCGTTACATACTCGGCGCGCCGCGCGGCGGAAGCAATGCCGCCGTCGAGCAGCTTGCGGCGCTCTTTGCGCGCGCGGGTCTTGCGGTCGAAGTTGACCTCGACGTGCGCGCGACCATTTGGCTGAAGCTCGTCAACAATGCCGGTCTCAACCCGGTGAGCGTCATCCGCCGTACCAGCATCAAGCCGATGCTGGCCGAGCCGGCGGCGCGCGCGCACGTGCACGCACTGATGACCGAAGCGCTCTTAGTCGGGCAAGCGATGGGCGCGGTCGCCGATGTTGACGTCGACGCGCGCATCGCCTACGCCGCGCGCCTAGCGGACGTCAAGACGTCGATGCTGCAGGATTACGAACGCGGTCGTGTCCTCGAACTCGACCCAATCGTCGGCGCGGTGATCGAGTTGGCCGAGCGCCATGACGTTGCGGTGCCGCATCTGCGCGACGCGTACGCCCAGCTGATGCAGCTGACGGCCGGAGCGCGCAATTGATCGAAAACCTCGCCGGCGTCGGGCCGAAGACGGCGCCGCTTTTCCGCGAGCTGAACATCGATAGCGCCGCAGCCTTGCTCGACTATTTGCCGTTCCGCTACGATGACTTGCGCTTTCCAACGCCGGCTGCGCGCTTGGGTCAGTCGGGAAGTGAAGAGAACGCGGTCGGACGCGTTGTCGCGGTCAAAGAACGGCGCGTGCGTGGTCTCGAGATCGTCGAAGCGGAATTGGCCGACGATTCCGGCGATCGGTTCGTCGCCAAATGGATCGGCCGCAATCGTTATGTGTACGGCCGCTTCCATGAAGGAATGCGGCTCTTCGTTCGCGGGCGGGTCGAGCGGTCGTTCTCGGGACCGGTGATAAACGTCGTGACGTACGGCACGCTGGCCGAAGATCAACCATACCGCGGCGAGCTCGTGCCGGTTTACCGAGCATCGAAGGATCTCGCAAGCCGCAAAATCGCCTCGGTCGTCAAGAAGAATCTGCCGCGGCTTATTGCCGGCGCCCCGGCCGATCCGCTGCCGGCGTACCTTGCTGCGGAGCGCGGCTACGGATCGATCGCGGAAGCCTACCGCGCCGTTCACGCGCCGGATACGCCGGAAGAAGCGGAGCTCGCGCGCGAGCGATTCGTATTCGGCGAGTTCTTGGTACTCGCGACGGCGGCGCAGATGCGCCGCAACGAACGGCAGCGCGATCACGATGCTCGTGCGCTGCGCGTACCCCCCGATTTGCTCAAGAACTTTCAAGATAGTCTTCCATTTCCGCTAACGGACGCGCAGCGGCGCGTCATCGCCGAAATTTGGAACGATATGGGGCGCGACGTGCCGATGAACCGGCTTTTGCAAGGCGACGTCGGCAGCGGCAAGACACTCGTCGCAGCCGGCGCGATTTTGCTTGCGGCACGCAACGGCATGCAGTCGGCGCTGATGGCGCCGACCGAACTCCTCGCATGGCAGCACGCAAGCCGGCTCGCACCGCTCTTGCTGCCGTTCGGAGTGACGCTCGAAGCAGTTTTCGGTAGTCAAGGCGCGCGCTCACGCAGTGCGGCCGTCGCGAAGCTTGCCGGCGGCGAAGCTTCGGTGGCGGTCGGCACCCATGCACTCTTGACCCAAGGCGTCGATTTCGACCGGCTCGGTCTCACCATCATCGATGAACAGCACCGGTTCGGGGTCGAGCAGCGAGCCCGGCTGCGCGCCAAAGGCGTATCGCCGCATACGTTACACATGACGGCGACTCCGATTCCCCGCACGCTGGCGCAGTCGGTTTACGCCGATCTCGATCTCTCGGTGATCGACGAGCTCCCGCCTGGGCGCACGCCCATCGCAACCTACGCGGTGCGAACCACCCGTCTGCCCCTCGTCTACGAGTTCGTTCGTAAGAACATCGCCGCCGGGCACCAGGCGTA
This sequence comes from Vulcanimicrobiia bacterium, assembly GCA_024281075.1. Taxonomy (GTDB): domain Bacteria; phylum Vulcanimicrobiota; class Vulcanimicrobiia; order Vulcanimicrobiales; family Vulcanimicrobiaceae; genus Cybelea. The sequence goes on along the minus strand of JAMXLK010000034.1, from coordinate 12,773 downwards.
TGTTGTGGCGCCGGCAATCGAAGAAGGAGAAAGCGCCCTTACTAGCGTCGTTACCGAGGCGGAGCGACTGAAAAAAGACGTTTTTTCGGAACTGCGCGTTGGGCTCTTGCATGGACGATTGGGGGCGCGTGAAAAAGAGGAGATCATGCGACGCTTTGTGAGCGGCGAACTCGACGTGCTGGTCTCGACGACGGTGGTGGAAGTCGGCGTTGACGTCGCGAATGCGACGACGATGGTCGTGCTGGACGCGCATCGCTATGGTCTTGCGCAGCTGCATCAGTTGCGCGGTCGCGTCGGCCGTGCTGCGGCCAAATCATATTGCATTTTGGTCTACCCCGACGATGCCGGCGAACGCGACCGCTTGGAAATCCTGACCGAATCGACCGATGGTTTCAAAATCGCCGACGAGGATCTGCGATTGCGCGGCCCCGGCGTCTTTGCCGGCACCGCGCAATCGGGTGCCGCCGACCTTCGCCTGGGCGATCTCGTGCGCGACATTGACGTGTATCGCGCGGCGAAGCTCGCAGCCGAACGCATCGTCGGCAACGATCCGCAGCTCGAGTCGCCGGAGCACGCAGGCTTGCGGGCGGCGCTCGAAACTCAACCCACGACGCGAGCGTTACTCATTTCGTCATGAGAATAGCTCGATGCATCGGCGCGATTGCGCTCGGCATGCTCTTTACAATTGCGGCGGCTCAGGCCGCGCCCGAAGTCGGCCGCGCCACCCTCTCCAACGGTCTGCGTGTAATCGTGGTGCGCAACACGCTTGCGCCTGTCGTTACGGCGATGATCAACTACGAGGCTGGTTCGGACGAGCAGTGGATCCCGGGCCTCGCGCATGCGACCGAGCACATGATGTTCCGCGGCAGCGCTAGTCTTTCGTCGTCCCAGCTCATGGACGCGGTCGGTATCACGGGCGGCGATTTCGATGCGGACACCACTCCGACGGTGACGCAATATTTTTTCACGGTGCCCTCCGAATATCTCGAGATCGCGCTGCGTGCCGAACGTTCGCGTGCCACGGGCGTGCTCATGACGCCCCAAGGTTGGGCCCAAGAGCGCGGCCCGATCACACAGGAAGTGCAGCAAGATAACAGCGACGCGCTCAACCGGCTCTTCGTCAAAATGCAGCAGCGGCTCATCGGCGGCACGCCGTACGCCAAGAATACGCTTGGGACGGTCGCCGACTTCCTCCACCGCGTAAGCAGCGCGCAGCTGTTGAAGTTCTACCGCGCTTGGTACCATCCCAACAACGCGGTGTACGTTATCGCCGGCGACGTCGATCCTGCCGCGACGATCGAGAAAGTCAAGGAGATCTTCGGCGACGTTCCCGCCTCCGCGTTGCCGGCGCGGCAACCCGTGCGGTTGCGTCCACTCGAAGGGACAGTCTTTCACGATACGTCCGACCAGCCGTATAACGCCGTCGCGCTCGGCTATCGGTTCCCCGGATACGACAGCCCCGATTATGCGGCCGGCGAAATTCTCGCCGACGTGTTTTCGAGCCAGCGCAGCACGTTCGGCGGCCTTCCTTTTACGGGCAAGGCGCTGGCCACGCAGTTCGTTACGCAAACTTATCCCAAAGTGGGAATCGCGGTTGCCTTCGGCGCCGTACCGGTCACGACGCCGCCGCAAACGATCGATCGGCAATTACGCGGTCTCATCGAGGGATACCGCAAGACCGGCGTTCCCGCGGATCTCGTGGAGGCGGCAAAGCTGCGAGAGATATCGGAACTCGAGTTCAACGCAAACTCAATCGAGGGATTAGCCAACGAGTGGAGTCAAGCCGTCGCGATTCAGGGGCTCTCATCTCCTGATGCAATGATCGAGCGGTATAAGGCGGTCACTGCCGCCGACGTCGATCGTGTGCTGCGCCGGTATATCGACGATCGCCGCGTCGTCGCTGCCTACGCCGTCTCCAAGAATAAGGGAACGCTGGCGGCCGCATCGGGGCAACCCGCGAAGGAAAACAATGCGATCCCACCCTCGAGCCACGAGCCGCTGCCGGCCTGGGCGCAACACGTGCTCGACAACTTGGGCGTTCCCGAACAGACGCTTTCGCTCAGCGACGTGCGGCTCTCCAACGGCATTCGTCTGATCGTGCAGCCCGAACACGTTACGCACACCGTCGTCGTTGCGGGCGAAATCCGTAACGATCCGCAAGTGCAAGAACCGGTCGGGCAAGAAGGCGTGGCAGACGTAACCGCGTCGCTCCTGCCGTACGGAACGGCGTCGTACGATCGCCTCGCCTTGCAAGCCGAACTCGACAAAATTGCCGCAACGACCGAGGCTGGAACCAGTTTTGGGCTGGACGTGCTTTCGTCGTCGTTCGAGCGCGGCGTACAACTGCTCGCCGACGAGGAACTGCATCCGGCATTCGATCCGGCAAACTTCGGAATCGTGCGAACGCAGTCGGCCGGAGAGCTCGTCGGCGTCATGACGGCGCCGGATCATCTCGCCGAAGTCGCACAAAACAAGGCGCTCTTTCCGGCCGGCGATCCGTCGCAACGCTATGCAACGCCCAAGAGCGTGAACGCGCTCACGCTTGCGGACGTGAAATCCTGGTACGCGTCGGCCTATCGTCCGGACCTCACGACGATCGTGGTCATCGGCGACACGAGTCCCGAAGCGGCGCGCGCGCTATTTGAAAAATATTTCGGCGCGTGGACCGTGACCGGTCCAAAGCCAAAGATCGAGCCGCCGGCGGTACCTCCCAACGCGCCGGCGCAGGTCAACGTCCCGGCGACCGGACGCGTCCAGTCGTCGGTGCGGCTCGTGCAAACACTGCCGATCGTTCGTTCCGATCCGGCGTGGGCGCCGTTGCAGGTTGCCAACGCCGTGCTGAGCGGCGGGTTTTATTCATCGTTGCTCTATCACACGCTGCGCGAAGTGCACGGCTACGCTTACGACGTCGAAAGCCGCGTCAGCGCGGATCGCGTGCGCGGGCTCTTTGCGGTCGAGTATGGCTGCGAACCGCAGAACGTTCTGCCGGCGCAGGCGCAAGTCCAAGCCGTGCTCGGACAACTGCAGCGCGAGCCGATCGCCGCCGATCGTCTGTTGCGTTCCAAAGCACTTTTGATGGGCGAGGTTCCGATTCGAGAGTCGAGCTACGATGGAGTCGCGGCGCAGCTGCTGCGCTATTCCGCGCTCGACATGCCGCTCGATCAGAACCTCGTCGATGCCCGCGCGGAGCTTCAGGCCTCGGCCGCAACGGTGCAAGCGGCAATGGCAAAATACATTCGCCCCAGCGCCTTCGTTCGTATCGTCACCGGACCACCGCCGCGCTAGCGCTTCGCTAGCCTAGGAGCCGGCGGCGCCGCGTGTCGAACGCGCCCGAGATGGATGCCGTCCGCGGGATCGGTTTTGATCTCGACCATACGCTTGCGATCGATAATCGCCTGGAACACGTGGCGTTTCTGCGGTTGCTGGAGCTGCTCTTGCGCGAAGGAGGGCGCACGGTCGGCACGCTCGCCGACGAGATCGAGAACGTCGACAAGTTGCTGGCGCAACAGCGGCGCGGCGAATTTTCCATCGATGATGCGGTCACGCGATTCGTCACGGAACACGCGCTGGAGCCCGCCGGCCGCTACGCTGAGATCTTTCGGCGCAGTGCCGTTGATATGGTGAAGGAGTTCGTCATCGCGCTGCCCGGCACACAGGCGATGCTCGAAGGATTACGCGAGCGCGGGATCGCCGTCGCCGTGCTCAGCAATGGCTGGAACCCGCTGCAACTTCGCAAAGCCGAGCAGGCCGGATTCCGCGGAAACGTCCTCGTGAGCAGCGAGATCGGCGTCCAAAAGCCCGCGGCCGTCGCGTTCGAGCGGCTTCTCGGAACGCTCGGCACCGATCCCGGCCAGACGTGGTACGTCGGCGACGATCCTTACGGCGACGTCGCGGGCGCACAGCGCGCCGGCATGCGCGCGGTTTGGATGAACTGGGAACGCAAGCAATACCCGCCGGACCTTGCACCGCCCGAGCAGACCATCGCCGATTTCCACGAGCTGCTCGAGGTCTTGCCGGCGCCGGCGGGAGCACGCTGATGCGCCGGCTCTTCGCTTCGGCAGCTGCCGTCGTACTGCTCTGCGCCGCTGCCCCGGCGGCACCGGTCGATTATCAGCAGCGTCTCATCGCGCTCGAGCGCGCGTACATGGATTGGTCGTTCCAAGAGAGCCCGACGTCGGCGACCGACGCCGGTATTCATACCTATGACGATCGCCTCGCCGATTATTCGCCGGCGACGCAAGCCGCCGAGATGACCAAGTTGCGCGCGTTTCGCAGCGAGCTCAGCGCCCTCCAGCCGGCTGCCGGCACCGACGCGCACGCCTACGTCGACTATCTCCTCGTTCGTTCCGACATCGAATCCGATTGGTGGCAGCGGACGGTTCTGCGCGGGTTGCATCGCAACCCGAGCATTTACGAAGGTGAATGCAGCAACGGCATTTTTTCCATCGTCAAACGTCAGTACGCAAACGACGAGATTCGCGTGCGTGCCGCCATCGCGCGCTTGCGCGCCTGTCCGCGCGTGCTGGAGCAAGGGCGCGCGAATTCGACCGACACGGTCCGCGAGTTTGCGCAGATCGCCTCGGAAGATATTCGCGACGGTGATTCGCTCTACACCACAACCCTCGACGAGGTCGCACGCGACACGTCGGCGCAGACGCGCAGCGATCTCGCGCAAGCGCAGGGCGTCGCGCTGCGCGCGCTGCACGGCTACCGCGCCTGGTTGGACGGCCGCATGAATACCTTTCACGCCGGGGGATTCGCGGTCGGGCGAAAACAATACGATTGGTTCCTGCGGCGCGTGTTGATGCTGCCGTACGATTCGGGCCAGGTTGCGGCGATCGGCCGTCTGGAGTTGGCGCGCGACCGTACCCTCGAGATGTGGGAGAATGCGCGAGACGCAGCGCTTCCCACACCCTCGCCGGCGCCCGCGTTTGCGACCAAAGCGGCATTCTTGTCGTACTACGAGCAGAGCCTCGCGAAGGTCGTTGCGTTCATCAACTCGCATCAAATCGTGACGATCCCCGCCTACCTTGGGCCGTTTCACATCGTCGAGGTCCCGAAGGCTTTGGCGGCGACGTATCCGGGCGGTTTCATGAATCCGCCGGGCATGTTCTCGAAAGATCCGCAGGGGTTCTATTTCGTGCCGGATTTCAGCTCGAGCAATCAAAGCTTCTTCGTGCAGCAGGCGCGTCAATCGGTGCTGCCGTTGCTCGGCCATGAGGGAATTCCAGGCCACTTCATGCAGTTCAGTATCGCGTATCACAATCCGGATTACGTGCGTCACGTTCAAGGTGACGGCGTATTTGCGGAGGGCTGGGCCTTTTACGGTGAGGAGATGCTGATGCGCGAAGGCCTCTACGACGACGATCCGGGCGCGCGCAAGCAGGTCATTCATCTGATGCGGCACCGCGCGACGCGCATCGGCGTGGACGTCGGCTTAGCGACCGGTGCGATGTCGCTTCCCGAAGCGATCGCCTATTTTGAAAAGAACGCCGGTATCGATTACGATACCGCGCGCGGCGAAGCGACGCGGTTTGCGATGGATCCCGGCCAGGCGATCGACTATCAGATCGGCAAGACGCAGATCGAGGCGCTGCAAACCCTGGTGGCAAACCGCGACGGCACATCGTTCGATCAGCGCAACTTCCACGACCGTCTGCTCTCATACGGCACGGTGCCGTACTCCACGATCCGTTATGAATGGCTCGGCGACACGTCCTGGCTGCGGCCCGCAATGACGCCGCTTGGGCCGCAGAGGTTCTAACCGATGCCAAAGATTACCGGCGGACAGCTCGGCAGCCGAAAGCTGCGCTCGCCAAAAGGCACGCAAATACGGCCCACGCCCGGGCGCGTGAAGGAGTCGCTCTTTTCGATCTTAATGAATCGAATCGAAGGCGCGCGGGTGTTGGATCTTTTTGCCGGCACCGGCGCGATTGGATTCGAAGCTGCGTCGCGCGGTGCCGCACGGGTCGTTTCAGTGGAAGCTCAGCGCGACGTCGCGCACGCGATTGAAGAAGCGGCCAAGAACCTCGGCATCGACGGCGTTGTGACGGTTTTCCCGGCGCCGGCCGAACGCGCGCTCTATCGGCTCGAAGGGCCGTTCGATATCGTTTACCTCGACCCGCCCTACGCCGATCCGGTCCCGTTGCAGCTCTTTCGGCTGATGCGCGAGCGCAGCTTGCTCGCACCGGACGCGCTGGTTGTTTACGAGCATGCGGCCAAGCGGATTCTGCCCGAGATACCCGGGTATCGTTCGGTGCGCGAAGAAGTCTACGGCGATGTCGCGCTCGCTTTCTTGGCAACGGAAGCTTGACGAACGGTAAGCTCCTGCGCGTGACGCGCGCCGTTTATCCCGGATCGTTCGATCCGCCGACGAACGGGCATCTCGACGTCATCGAGCGCGCGGCACGCTGTTTCGGAGAACTCGTCGTCGCAATCGTCGTCAATCCCCAGAAGCGCGCGCCGATGTTCTCACTGGAAGAACGCGAAAAAATGCTGACGGCAAGCGTCGCCGGGCTCGACAACGTGCGCGTCGAGCATTTTCGCGGGTTATTGGCCGATTACGTGCGCGCCGCGCAGGCGGACGTCATCGTAAAAGGACTGCGCGTGATCTCCGATTTTGAAAGCGAGATGTCGGCGGCACTGATGAACCGCTCCCTTTCGGACGCCGACACGCTCTTCTTAATGTCGGATCAGCGATACTCGTTCGTAAGCTCGAGTCTGGTCAAAGAGGTCTTCTTTCTCGGCGGCGACGTCGCCGCATTCGTCCCCGAACCGGTGCTCCGCGTCATGGCGGAGAAACGCACACACTTGCAACGGAGGTAGCAATGTCGGTCTATCGCGTGTTGGATAAACTCGAAGCGTACGTTCACGAAGGAACGTGGCTTCCCGCCGGCTATCGCATTCTGTCCGAGGAACGATTGATCGAGCTGGTCGAGAAGATTAGGGCCTCGCTGCCCGAGGAGGTCGGACGCGCGAAGATCATCGCGAAGGATCACGAGCGAATGCTGCGCGCGGCGCAAGAGAAGGCCCAGGCAATCGTCGACGAGGCGGCCAGCAAGCATGAGGTGCTCCTCGACGATAACGAGATCGTCCAGCGCGCTCGCACGACGGCCGACGTCGTCCTGCGCGAAGCCGAGGAGCGTGCGCGCGACGTGCGCGAAGGCGCGGATCGTTATGCCGCGGACGTGCTGTCGGAGATGGAGAGCCGGCTCGCCGGCGCACTTGGCGCCGTCCGCAAAGGCCGCGACGTGCTCGAGAAGCCGAAGCAAGTTCCCGATCAGCCGCTCGCCGATGCCGCGGCGAAGAGCAAGCGGGCCGCTTTCGACTTGCAGACCGCATCCGACGAAACGGCCGCACTCGAGTCGGTCTAAAAACGCGAGCGTTCGGGGAATAACCACGCGCATGAAGACTTTAGCAATCATGCTCGCGCTCGCCGGTTCTCTCGGCAGCCTCGCGTTGGCCGACGAGCCGGCCGGACTGTCAGGGACGGTCGTGGACGTCAAGAGCGGTCAGCCGGTGCCGCATGCGACGCTCTACTACTATCGCAGCCCCTATCTCGAGAAGGGGCCGAATCACATCGCGACGCTGGAAACGAACGATCGCGGTTTCTTTAGCGATCTGACGCTACAGCCGGGGCGATACGTCATCATGGCGCGCTTCCCCAATAAAGTGCAAGGTTGCGCCGTTGAGGACGTCATGGGCGGCGAGGTTGCGCGTATTAAGGTCGAGATGGGTCATGACTCGATCATGTGCACGGGACCGCGCGTCCATCCGGCGCTCGTCGATCCCAACGCGTCGGCAAGCGTCTACCGAATATAACGGCGCGGAGGCGCCGCCGCTAGACCGGCGGCGCTTCGACGTTGTGCGCGAACGCTTCTAAGCGCGCGCGATCGATCGCCCGAACGCGTCCGCGATCGAGTTCCAGCGCTCCGGAGTTCTTCAAACGCAGGAGCGCGCGAGCCGCCATGTCCCGAACGGTGCCCGCTGCCGCAGCGATCTGCGCCTGCGACAGATTTTCCACGCCGGGCAGGCCGCGCGCCATGCCGACCGACGCGCGCGCGTAGCCGAGTAAGAACTTCGCGACGCGCTGCAGAACGTGCGCGAACGCAAGATCCGCGATCGTATCGATCGAGCGACGCCGTGCTTGCGACGACGCGATCAGAAACCCGAGCGCGAGTTCGGCGTCGCTGCGTACGGCGTGCATCACCGCTTCGCTCGGAAGCGTGACGACCGTCGCGTCCGTGAGCGCTTCGGCGCGCGTCGTCGCGCCGCCGCCGTCGAACGTACCGCTTTCGTTGAGCGTATCGTGCGTGAGACGCTCGCCGATCGTGTGCGTCTTTCCATCGGGCGAGAGCAGCGTGTAGATTACTTTTCCATGCTTGACGATGCCGAGATACGGCCACGCTTCGCCTTCGTCGAAGATCGTTTCACCGGCGCGGTACGAGCGCTCGCCCATCTGCGATGCGAGATCGCGTATCGTGCCCGATTTGGCAGGCATAAAGGCCGCCACGTGCGTGAGAAACGCTTCACCGTCGGCGTTTTCGTCGATTCGCTCGAGCCGTACCGTCCAGCGATTGCCGCCGAGATTGCGGGCGTCCCACGAAAAGCGCCCCGGGCGCAGCTGCGTCATCTCGTTGCGCAACGCGCGCGGATCGGTCTCTTCGCTGATCTCGAGCGCGCTGCCGATCTGAAGCTTGTCGAAGGACTCGACGATTTGCTCGGTCTTTTTCGCCGGGGAAAGCGACCGGGCGTCGAGGGATGCGGCGGCGGGGCGATTCATCGGCATACCAGGCCGCTTTTTGTGACGATCGGCGGTCGCGCCTGCCGGGACGAAGCTGCGCATGCGCGGAATACTCAGCCGCGATATGAGCGTCGTATTTAAAGATACCGATATCGTCGTGCTCGCGGGTGCCCGAACGCCGTTCGGCAATCTCGGCGGAGCGCTCTCCGACCTTACCGCGACCGATCTCGCCGTGGCGGCGGCCGACGCCGCAATCGCGCGCAGCGGCGTTGCGCCCGACGCCATCGACGAAGTCGTTTTCGGCAACGTAATTCAGTCGAGCGCCGATGCGATTTATCTCGCCCGTCACGTGGGCTTGCGGACCGGCGTTCCGGTCGGCGTTCCGGCGCTGGTGGTGAACCGGCTCTGCGGCTCCGGTCTGCAGGCGATTCTCTCCGCCGCACAATCGCTGGCGCTCGGAAGCGCGAGCTACGCACTCGCCGGGGGAACCGAGAACATGAGTCAAGCGCCGCACGTCGTGCGCGGCGCGCGCAAAGGTTTTCACCTCGGTCAGAACGTCGCGTTTGAAGATTCACTTTGGACGGCGCTCACCGATTCGTACGGCAACACGCCGATGGCGATCACCGCCGAGAATCTGGCGAAGAAGTACGGCGTGGGGCGTCAAGAGTGCGACGAGTTCGCATTGGCGAGCCAAGAGCGGGCGCTCGCCGCACAAAGTAGCGGCTATTTCGCCGAGGAGATCGTTCCCGTCGACGTGCCGGGTCCGAAAGGCACATCAGTGCGCGTCGAACGCGACGAAGGGCCGCGTCAAGGCTTGACGATGGAGAAGCTCGGGAAGCTTCCCGCGCGCTTCGTGAAAGACGGCGTCGTCACGCCCGGCAATGCGAGCGGGATTACGGATGGGGCCGCAGCCGTCGTCATGACGACGCGCAAACGCGCGCAAAGTGACGGGCTGCCGTGGATCGGGCGGCTGGTATCGGCGAGCGTTGTCGGCGTGGATCCGGCGATCATGGGCATCGGCCCCGCCTTTTCGATTCCCAAAGCGCTCGAGGGCGCAGGGGTTTCCGCCGGCGATTTGGCCGTGATGGAAATCAACGAGGCGTTCGCGCCGCAAGTCATCGCGTGTTTGCGCGAGATGGGTACTTCGACGGGTTCAGTAGATGGCGCCAAACTCAATCCGCATGGCGGTGCGATTGCGCTCGGTCACCCGCTCGGCGCGTCGGGCGCGCGGCTCGCACTGACCACGCTGCACGATCTGCGTGAACGAGGCGGCGGATACGGCATCGCGTCGGCGTGCATCGGAGGAGGGCAAGGCATCGCGGCGCTCTTTCGCGTGGAATAGAGTATGGGACGCGCTCGCGGTCCTCGCGATTGCGTTTGTACTTTGGAAAATCTTTATCGCGCCGCGCTCGTTCGGGGCCGCAGGGGCGCACCCGGCACCCCACGCCGCATACGACCGGCTTGGCGGCGGCACGTTTCGCATTGCCGATCAGCGGGGGCACGTCGTCTTTTTGGATTTTTATGCGAGTTGGTGCGAACCGTGCAAAATCGAGCTGCCGTTGGTGGAGCGATGGCGCAAGTCGCATCCGAATGCCGTGGTCGTTCCGGTTGACGTCGGTGAGCCGCGCAGCGTTGCCGCGGACTTCGCACGGCGTTACGCGCTTGGAGACGTTGCGCTCGATCCGAAGACCAGCGCGCGGCCGCTCTTCGGCGTCGAAGGATTTCCGACGATCGTCGTGATCGACGCACACGGCGATATCCGCGCCAAGTGGGAAGGCCTCAATCCGGCAATCGGCATGGCTCTATCGCATGCCCAGGCAACGCTTTAGAAGAAGAACCGATGCAAGTTTCTCTTAAACCTGCGATCGTCGCCGGAGCGCTCCTGCTGAGCGCATGTGCGAGCAATGACCAAGCTTCACTGCCGTACCTGCAAAGCCGTTCTGCACTGCAGTCGCTTCGCGCGACGGGCGCCGGGAAGATCCGTCACATCGTCTATATCGTTCAAGAGAACCGCAGCTTCGACAATCTCTTCCAAGGCTACCCCGGCGCGAACACCGTCGCCTCGGGAAAGATCTCAAACGGAGACGTCGTGCGCCTCAAGCCGGTGACCTTGAAGGCCTACTACGATATCGATCACTCGGCGGGGGCGATGTTCACCGCGTGCGACGGAACCGGAAAGTTGCCCGGAACGCAGTGCCGCATGGATGCATTCGACCTGGAGCGTACGGGTCTCGGCACTCCTAAGGGCGTCAAGCATCCGCAGTATGTTTACGTTCCGTACAAGGAATCGCGGCCGTACTTCGATATGGCCCACGAAGGCGTTTTAGCGGACAATATGTTCCAATCGCAACTCGATGAGAGCTTCGTAGCTCATCAATACGTCATCGCGGCTCAAGCCGCCTCGGCGGTCAACGTTCCCTACGGCGCCTGGGGTTGTAACGGTAAAGGCGACCAAGTCGAGATGATCACGGCGGATCGCGAGTTGAAGGGTTCCGAGGCGCCATGCTTCGACTACCAAACCCTCGGCGACGAATTAGACAATGCGCATCTGTCGTGGCGGTTTTACGCAAGCGCCTACGGCAGCGGCTCGAGCGGTGCCGGCGCAGTGTGGTCGAGCTATCAGGCGGTCAAGCATATCTACGATGGTCCCGATTGGAGCAAGGACGTCATATCGCCGAATTGGCACTTCATCACGGACGTTCGCGCCGGAAAGCTGGCAAACTTCACGTGGATCACGCCGGTTTGTACGGACTCGGATCACGTCAACTGTCCCGGCGGGCACGGACCTTCGTGGGTGGCGGCCTTGGTGAACGCCGTCGGCAAGAGCAAGTTTTGGAACTCGACGGCGATTTTCATTCAGTGGGACGATTGGGGCGGACTCTACGATCACGTCCCGCCGCCCTACGCCGGCGCCGACGGACTCGGATTTCGCGTGCCGCTCATCATTCTGTCGCCGTACGCGAAGCACGATTACGTTTCGCACGTACAATACGAAACCGCCGGCGTGCTGCGGTTCGCCGAGGATCTTTTCGGCTTACCTCAGCTCGCGCAAGCCGATCGGCGCGCGACGTCGCCCGCCGATGATTGCTTCAATTTCTCGGCACGCCCGCGAGCGTTTAAGCCAATCGACGCGCCGTTGCCGCCGCGGTTCTTCATGGAACGGCAGCCGGCCGACTATTTCGCTCCCGATTACGAATAGCCGGCGGCGATCAGCGACCCTTCCAAACCGGCTTGCGCTTTTCGAGAAAAGCGCCGGTGCCTTCTTTAATATCTTCGGTATCGACGAGCAGCCCGAACTCCAGCGCCTCGAGCTCCAGCGCATCGTCGATTGGAAGATCGGCGCCGTTGTTAATTACGCGTTTGCAGGCGGCGACCGCAAGCGGAGCCTTTGAAGCGATCGTCTCGGCGAGACGCTTTGCGGCGCCCATGAGTTCGCCCGCGGGCACGACGCGATCGATCAGTCCGACGCGAAGCGCCTCCGCGGCGTCGATCATGTCGCCGCTCAAGCAGAGAAAGGTTGCGTATCCTTTGCCGACACGCCGCGTCGTGCGTGCCGTTCCTCCGTAGCCCGGGATCAACCCCAGGTTGACTTCCGGCTGCCCGAACTTCGCGTTCTCGCTTGCGATGATGATATCGCCGGCCATTGCGATTTCGCATCCACCGCCGAGCGCGAAACCGTTCACCGCCATGATCACGGGCTTACTCATGCGCTCTATTTGCCGGGTAAGGGCTTGACCGCTGCGCGATTGTGCGGCTCCTTGGCTCGCCGAGGCAAGTGCGTTGAGCTCGCTAATATCGGCGCCCGCAGCAAACGCTCTTTCACCCGCGCCGGTCACGATCACGGCGCGTACGGTGTCGTCCGCTTCCAAATCGGCGAGTGCGGTAGAGAGTTCTTCGAGCAGTCGTACGCGCAATGCGTTGAGGACGTTTGGGCGGTTTAACGTAATAACCGCGATCGGCGCTTCGACGGATAGTAAGATATCTTCAAACGACATAAACGCAACCTTATGGTTTGATAAAGGGGAAGGTT
>JAMXLK010000033.1 GCA_024281075.1 Vulcanimicrobiia bacterium | reverse complement strand
CGCGCTGCGGTCGCGACGCGCGCGGTTTCACCGTCGAGCACTTTCGACGTAGGGATTCTGCATGTCGAGCGGTTTGGGCCGGCGAGCGGCCGGCCAATCGTCTTGGTTCCCGCACTCTTTTGCGGCTCGTGGCAATGGAACGCTCAAATTAACGCGCTGTCGTCTAAGTACCAGTTGTTCGCCGTCACATTGCCCGGCTTCGACGGTCGTCCGATGGTGGCCGGCGACGATCTCATGGCTCGCGCCGCAGCGAGTCTGCATCAACTCATCACGAAATATCATCTAAAACGGCCGGTCGTCGCGGGACATAGCCTCGGTGGAACGATCGCAGTCTATTTTGGTGAGCACTATCCTAAAGACGCGGGCGGTATCGTTACGGTCGAGGGCGGCTATCCGTCAGCACCCACGCAATCACAGCGCGACGCCGCCGTCGCTAAGAGCGTCGCGCCGTATAAAACGGCAACGCAAGACACCGTGGGGTCGATCATCAAGAATACGACCCTGCGGTACACGATTACCAATCCGGATGATGTCGTCGCGGTCGAAAAGCTTGCGGCCCGAAGCGATCCCGCGGCCATCGTCGCCTGGTTGCGCGCAGCGCTCTCAATCGATCTCACACCCGGATTGGCGAACATCACGGTGCCCTTTACGGTCATCATCCCGTTCGACCCGGCGATCGATCCGTATCAAGGCTTCAAAACCGAGCAAGAAAAGTTTGCAGCATACACGGCTTGGGTCGACCACGCGCGCGACGGAAAGTTGATTATGATAATGCCAAGCCGCCACTTCGTCATGTTCGATCAACCGGCGAAGTTTGCCGAGGCCTTCGAAACGGCGATCGCGCGTTAGGGGGAATGGAGCCGACGGTGGGATTCGAACCCACGAGCGCATTTCTGCGGACGGATTACAAATCCGTTGCCGTCACCTCTTGGCTACGTCGGCGTCATAATCTGTCAACAAGCGAAGTTGCATAGAAGGCTGCTGAAAAACCTTCCGCGGCAAAGGGTCGGGACGGGGCGGCGGCCGCGGAAGTTAAGCTTCATGGGATTTTCACGGCCGCCGAGCCTATGAGCCCTTCCTCGGCCGCGATTTAGGGCCCGAAATGTCGCAGTCAACGAGTGGCAGTTGGGGCAAAGCAGCGTGAGGTTATCGAGCCTATAGTTTCGCCAGTCGCCATCAAGCGAAGTAAGAACCTGCCTCAAGGCGCTGCGTTCGAATCGTATGATAGAACTGGTGCTGGCATCTAAAGGAACAAAACTTCGTTGCTCCTTGTTTTATCGCATTGCCGCATCCGTTCGTACACCAGCCGCGAAACTTTTTTGGATTCATGCAACGATGCTATAATTCAAGTGTGCCATATGTATGGCATTCTAAAATTGCAAGAGCAAATCAATTTCGTCGTGCAGTTCGATGCCGTTGAAACCAACGCGCGGAATCGTCGGTTTGCGCAATCGTGCTTCGTCGACGGCGCCGCATCGAACTGCGTGCAATCGAAACCCTCGCCGCTGGTAAAAGCCAAGGGCGGCGAGATTGTCGTTCGTCGTCGTCACCAATAGCCGATCGTGGCCCGCGCCGCGCAGAATATCAACCAGCCCATCGATCAGCGCGCTGCCGATGCCGCCGCCGTGCCGCAACGCGTGCAAGAGCAGCAGCTCCGGCACGCGATACTCCGCGCCGGGCTCGTACACCGCGACGCCTTCGCGATCGCCGGCGATCAACGTAGGCAGTTCCAGCAAACGGTGCTCGACGCCGCGCACGATCGTCGGTTCGCCGCCCCAGTGCTCCCGAAGGAGCGCGTCAAGCCACGGCCGGTCGCCGTCCTCCATGGCGCGAACTTTAATCGCGCGCATCGCGTTCCCACAACGCTCGCGTATACAGCACCGCAAAGCCGCAGCGAATAAAATTCCGCTCCGACGCGCTGCTTGGGCGTGCCGTCGCACGCATCAAACGCGCGCCCGCGTCGCGAGCGCGCGCGATACGGTCGCGGATCATTGCGACGTGCCAACCGCGCCCGCGGAATGGCTCCAGCGTCGATCCCGCAAATAGTCCCGCGCATCCGAGGCGGACGTCCATTGCCGCCGTTGCGACCAGCGTGCCGTCATCGCGCGCCTCCGTGGCGTGCACGCCCTCGGAGTACGCAATAACTCGTGCAATCGCCATGTCCGCCGGCGTAAGGGAATCCCGGCCGGTGAATGCCTGCGCCGATGCGACGGCCCATGCGTCCAAATCCGGTGCAATGCCGACGCGCTCGTCATACGCCGCGTACGAATCGAACGAATCCGACGCGAGCATGTTCTCGTACTCACACGGCGCAAATCCCGCGGCTGCCAAAGCCCGCCCGAGCGACGGGTGGGCAAGCGGCGTGACGAAGACGCGCGGCGTCGCACCGCGACTCTCGTAGAATGCCGTAATCGCGGCGACGTCGGCGTTCGTTACGGTCTCGACGATACCGTACGTTTGCGAAAGAGGCGAATCCACGCCGGCGAACGCGACTAGCCCGCCCGCGATCTCGGTGCACGCGGCACCGATCTGCGGCGTAAGCCGTTGCGCCGTGGCGATGCCGCAACGGATACCGGCGATCTCGCATTCGCGAATGGTCGCATCGACGTCATGGTTCAACGGCATCGGCGCTACTTCGCAGCATCGCCGTGCGGCCCTGGGCCGCAGGGGCGGCCGTACTTTCGTAGCATGTAAGCCGCGTTGCACTTCAGCGCTTCTTACAGAAGGGATGAGCTCAATGAATAAAGCGGCTGCGTTAACCGTTGCCGTCGCCGGGATCGCGGTGATAACCGTGCTTTCGGCATGTTCCGGTTCGACAGGCTCAACGCCGGCGTTTCCGGGCGCGAGTGTCAGTCAGGGGCGAACGTTTCCCGATCTTGCACGCTCCGGCGCCTCGCCCAAGTTTCTTCAGAGTGCGCGAAGCCACGCCATCGTCTCGCGGACCCGCGTCAAGCCGGCCGCCGGCGGCGAGCTCTACGTTTCAGATTTTGGCACCAACGACGTCGACGTCTTGAAAAACAATACCTGGGGCTACATTGCGGGCATAAAGAACGGCGTCAACGGGCCCGATGGGAATTGGTACGCGCATGGCAAGTTTTACGTGGCGAACTACGCCGGCGTCAATATCGCGGAATACGCCGACTACTACAACATTTTTTTCACTTATAACGCCGGCATGATCGATCCGGTCGACGTCACGGTCGACAAGCACGGTAACGTCTTCGAAGCCGATTACGATTATCCGTATTACAACGGCTTCGTGAACGAGTACGCGCAGGAGAGCAATACGGTGATGGCAAGCTGCGCTCCGGGAGGGGGCGTGGAAGGCGTCGCCGTGGACAAACACGGTAACGTCTTTGCCGACTACAACAATAGCTCGCTAACGGCCGGCTACATCGTGGAGTACACCGGAGGTTTGGCGGGCTGCCATGCCACGACGCTCCCGATAACGTTGACATTTGCGGGCGGCATGGCGTTCGATAAGCATGGCAACTTGATCGTTTGCGACCAGAATGCCCCGGCGGTTGACGTCATCGCACCGCCGTATACCAGCATCACGAGAACGCTGGGTTCGGGTTTCAGCGACCCGTTTCACGTCACGATCAATAAGAAAAACTCCCGCGCCTACGTTGCCGACTACGTGACGGGACAGGTCTACGTGCTGAAGTATCCGTCGGGCAAGACGGTTGCGACGCTGGGTACGTCAAACGGGATATCTGCGGCGTGGAGCGCCGTGGATAGCGATAACTTCGTTCCGTAAGCATTGACGGCGGACGATCGGGGGCGCGCGCCGGATTGCCGCGCCCTCGGGCCACGCCGCTTTAAAGGGCCCCGGTCACGCTGCGGTAAACGCCCACGCTTTATGAAGATGGACATTCGACCGTTGGCAAGTCTTTTAGTATTCGTCGTCGCCTGCGGGGCCGCCGGCGGCACGACCAGCGTCACGGTGCAACCGTCCAATATTAGTTTCCGAGCAATGCACGCGGCCTGTCCGCCGGGAACCTTGGCAGCGATCGCGCTGTCGCTCGGCCACGTGCGCATCGCCGAGAGTCCCGGCGTCGACGCCGACGTCGACGACGCTAATACGCGCGCTCAAGTCGTTACGCTGACGAGCGGAAGCAAAACGGCGACCGCGACGGTAAACGCTCACGAAAATATGGTCTCGGCAAGACACGTAACGCTCGCGTCTGCAAGACGCGTAGCATGCGTGGCAGCGGATTAAACTAGCGGATTAAATCCCGACGACGATCCAGTCGCCGATTGCATACTGCGCGCCGCTGCTCGTGATCGTCAGCGTGCCGTCGCCGGATGCATTCGTAACGAACGTGCCGACTTCGCTGCGTCCGTTCATGATCACACCGCGTACCTGCACCGATTGACGGTCCGAGCGCGTCGCCACTTCAAGCGTGTCGCCGCTTGCGAATCGCGCATTGACGACGTTGAGATTGACCAGCTCGCCGCGACGGAACTCCATCGAAATCGGCATGGTGAACGCGTTTGCCGAGGTGCCGCCCTTGACCACGAATGCCGGGCTGTTCATGGGGCACGACGCTGCGTGGTTGCGCGCGATCGAAAGGCTTCCGATCGAGCCTTGCAGGACGGCGCCGCTTGCGTTCGCCGACCAAACGGCGGACCCGCGTGAATCAGTGCCGCGCTTGCCGCCGATATACGCGCCGCTCTGCCAACCGAAGGTCTGGTCGAGCGAAGGAATTCCGCCGGCCAGATAGCCGGCGGCACTTTGGCAGTACGAGCGGCCGCGCTGAACGAGCTCGGATGCCGAAAGAATTCGTTTGCCGTTTCGTTCGACCGTGTAGTCGCGCAGCGAGTGAGCCGACAGATTGCGACCGGCGCGCCCGGATAGCGCGCGCTGATCGGCGCCGATCTCGCGAACGAAAGACCCCAGCCCATCGGTGACCGCGATTGCGGCTTGCGCTTTTTCTGATGCCGTCGTCCGGTGCGCGACCAGCGAATCCGCGGCGTCGCTGACGGTCTGCACGCCGTCGGCGGAAGGCAGGGAAAGCCCGGCCTGACCGAAGCTTCCTCCGGCGCAATCCGCTAGCATCAAGCCCGCGAGGGCCGCGACCGCCAAGGCCGCTAGACGAGGCATCCTGGCACACTCCAAAGATCGGTAGGCGAGTTCGCTGTAGCTTCCATGGTAGGTGACCCGGTAGGGACCAACATGAGAGTTCCATGAGGAGCACCGTGGGCGATAACCATCATCACTTACCCCGAGGAGCCTGTAGCCCTCCTATCGTACCCAGGTGAGCCCGTCGTCGCAATGGGAAGAACATCAAACCCGCGGGTAGGTGGCCGAGTGGTTAATGGCGCCAGACTGTAAATTTGGTGCGCGAAAGCGCTACGCTGGTTCGAATCCAGCCCTGCCCAAATCTTCAAAATCCGGCCTCCTCCGGGCCGGCAAGGATTCGCTCCATCGCGACGACGTCGACGTAGCGGCCATCGATCCGGCCGTGCTCGCGAAAGACCCCGACCTCCCGAAATCCGGCTCTGGAATATAACCGTTTGCCGCGCTCGTTGCTGTCGAGTGCGTGTAAGACGAGCTTTCGAAAGCCCTTGCGCCTAGCCGCACGTGCCAACTCGCTCAACAACGTAAATCCGACGCCCCTGCCGCGATAATCGCGCTCGACGTAAACTGAGACGTCCGCGATCTCCGCATGCGCGCACCGTGCGGAGAACCGGTTCAGCGCGGCCCATCCGACGATATGGTCGCGCTGAAGCGCTATCAGCACGGCGTAGGGATCATTATGCTCCGACCACCACTGCTCAATCTCGCCGCGGGACTTGGGCTGCGTCTCGAGCGTTGCGACTCGATCCGCGATGCCTTGGTTATAGATCGCGGCGATCGCCTCGAGATCGCCATTCGTGGCCGCGCGAAGGGTCAGCGCTTCCGAAGTCTGCACGCATAGGTTTTCGCCGGTGCCCTGCGGTAAACTCGTCGCCGAGCATCGCGGGCGTTGCATAGTGGTAATGCCCTTGCCTTCCAAGCAAGAGTCGCGGGTTCGATTCCCGCCGCCCGCTCCACCGTTCGCCGCGTTTAAGGAGGGAGCGGGAGTTTGCTATGGAAGGCAAGCGAACCCTCCCCCTTTTCTACTTTTTAGGAGAACGGACGAATGCGCATATCCTCGCTCACCGCAGCTTGCGCCGTCTCAATCGCGCTGCTAGCGGGATGCTCGAATCAGACTCAAGTTACGGCCGGACTTCCCGGCACCCCCTCCGCGTCCGGTGCGGCATCGGGCCGCCAAGTGAACCAATTCATGCCGGGCCATAAGTTGTCACCGATGGAGCTGCTCAAGCTCCAGGCTGCAGGAAAAATACCTGGTCCATCGCCGGTCGGCGTGATGAAACGAATCCTTGCGCGGATCGAAACGAAGGGTCAGCTTCATGTGAAAGCTCGTCCAAATGTCGGAACGGTTTCGGTATGGGCCGCGTCGACCTACGACAACGCTATCGTCGGGCTCAAGAAAAATCTCACTAAAACGGTCGCCGTGATCGGCCCGACGTACTATAACAACTGCTACTATCCCACCCAAATCAAGGTCGACCACGCTCAAAATATTTGGGCGGGATGCCAATACAACTCGAATTTCACCGCCGGCTCCGTTACCGAATGGTCCAATGCCGGAAGCGAGCTTGCAAGCTATAGCGTCGGCTGCCCGAACGGCTGGGGCGGCTGCGATTACGGCTATTTCTATAGCTACGGTACGTTTGCGAGCGCCGCCGACGCCAGCCACGTCTTCGCGTCGGTCGAATATGCCTACGGCTATAAATGCTCGCCGTCGTGCGCTTATACGTACGGCGCCGGCGTCGAATGGTGGCCGGCCGGTCAGCCTTCCGCAACGCCGACGTTCGACTTGCTACCGTACAGTTCAGTTTATGACGTCTACTACATGGACGAAGACAGCTCGGGGAACCTGTGGCTGACGTACTATGGCTGCGAAACCGTGTATCCGTACACGTGCGGTAACGGTCTCGGCGAAATTTCAAATCCGGCCAGTCCGTCGTGGACCTTCACCACGGTCGAAAACCCCGGAACGTACCAGTGCACCGGTGGCGTGTACGTCAGCAACGCCGGTGCCGTGCTCAACGTCACCGATCCGTGCACGCGGTACACCTACCAATATGCGCTTCCACTCTCGGTCGGCGGCGGTCCAACGAACATACTCGGACCGACACCCGTAAATAGCCAAGGCTATG
>JAMXLK010000032.1 GCA_024281075.1 Vulcanimicrobiia bacterium | reverse complement strand
CGCAGAAAACGGAGGCCATGGAGGATGAGGGAGCGCCTTTGGGCATCCCGTTTGGAGCGCTCCTAAAAGAACACCGGTTGGCCGCGGGTCTTTCGCAAGAAATACTCGCCGAGCGAGCTCGCATGAGCACCGACGGCATCAGCGCGCTCGAGCGCGGTCATCGGCGAAGTCCGCAACGAGAGACGGTCGCACTTCTGGCCGCCGCGCTGGCGCTCGACGGCGAGCGGCGGCGCGAATTCGAAGCCGCCGCCAGCCGCACCCGCACCCGTCGCCTGAGCCGGACCGGCGAACCCGAGGCCGACGAATCGGCAGAGCTTCCGCTGCCGCTCACGAGCTTCGTCGGGCGCGAGATCGAGCTCGGCGAAATCACGTCGCTCATCGGAGAGCATCGGCTCGTCACGCTGACCGGCACCGGAGGGATTGGGAAGACGCAACTCGCTCTGCGCGTCGCAGCCGCGGAGAAGGGCCGCGAGGTTCGGTTCATTGCGCTCGCGATGGCGACCAGCGAATCGGTTGTCGGCGTGGTCGCTTCGGCGGTCGGCGTTCGGGAGTCGTCGAATCGTTCATTGGCGGACGCGCTGATCTCATCTCTCAAAAATAAGTCAGTGCTCTTGATCTTCGATAACTGCGAGCACGTCATCAGCTATGCGGCGAACCTCGCAAATGACGTGCTGGCCCGCTGCCGGCACGTTCGAATTCTCGCAACCAGCCGCGAACCGCTGAAGGTCGCGGGCGAACGCGCTTACCGCGTGCCGTCACTCGACAATCGCGGAGCGATCGAGCTCTTTGCCGAGCGCGCGCGTGCAGCCGACTACCGCTTCGAACTCACCGACGCCAACACAGACCTCGTTGCCGACATCTGCCGGCGGCTCGACGGCATTCCGCTCGCGATCGAGCTTGCCGCCGCACGCGTCAATGCATTTTCGCTCCAGACGCTCCGCGACAAACTCTACGAACGTTTTGACGTGCTCGGTGGCGGGAACCGCAACGCGGTGCCGCGTCAGCAAACGATGTACGCCGCGATCGACTGGGGTTACGACTTGCTCTCGCAGAGCGAGCAGCGCCTCTTGGAACGGCTCTCTATTTTCGTCGGCGGCTTTACAATCGGAGCAGCGGAAAAGGTTACGGCGGACGCTGCGCTGGCACAAGCGGATATCTTTGAACTTCTCTCGTCGCTCGCAGAGAAATCTTTTCTCGTTCCCGAAGATGATGGAACTCAGACTCGCTATCGCTTCATGGAATCGACGCGCGCCTTCGCAGTCGATCAGTTCAAGCAGCGCAAGGAGTTTGAAACGCTCGCCCGGCGGCATGCGGATTGGGTTGGCGGATTGGCCGACGAAGCAGGTGCCGCCGGTCTCGCGACGACCGTCGAGACATGGGTGCGCAAATTCGAACCGGAGCTTGAAAACGCGCGTTCGGCCTTCGATTGGGCGCTGAAGGCGGGCAACGTATCGCTGGCGGCGCGCATCGCCTGCGGTTTCGCGGGCGTTTGGCGCATGAATCATGGATACGACGAGCCCCGTCGTTGGCTGAAGACCCTCTTGTCGCGCATCGACGATACAAGCGACACGGCACTCGCAGCAAACGTTTGGTACAGCCTGTCAATGGTGAACTTCGGCATCTACAGTGCCGAGGCGGCTCAACGCGCACTCGCGCTCGACGGCCGTGACGTCGAGCCGGATAAGAAAATTGCCGCGTTGCATCAGATGACCGCCGGATTTTTGCAAGCGGGACGGATCGATGAAGCCGAAAACGCGAATCGTCGTGCGCTCGAGTCTTGTAAAGCCTACGATCTCGCTACGTCCCGACGTTTTGCGGCAGCGCTCAGTTTGCGCGCGCACATTTGCGCGGTGAAGGGGGACATGGACGAGGCACGCCGATGTTTCGCCGAGGCGCTCTCCTTGCTGACCGCGCTCGGCGAGGAGCACGAATCGACGATCATTCGCATCAACATGGGTGAGCTGGAATACGGCGTTGAGCACTACGAGCGTGCCTTGGAATACGCGAACGCTGCAGTGGCGGCGTCTCGGCGCGTCGGATCGCGACATCGGGAGGCGAGCGCACTCGTTAACTCGGCTGCGTACCGTCTCACGCTGCAAGATCTCGATGGCGCATATGCCGATGCTCGCGACGCGCTGATGCTTGCGCGCTGGGCTTCGCCGATCGAGGTCGCCGCGGCGATCCAACACCTAGCGACCGTCGCGGCGCTCAATGGAGATGTCCATCGCGCCGCGAGACTCGCCGGTTACGTCGATGGGTGGTACCGCGACGAAGGGCTTCGCCGCGACGCGACTGAGTTGCGGACCTACGATATCCTGGCGAAAGCGCTCGCGCAGCGGCTCGAGGACGACGAAAGGACCGTATTAAGTGACCAGGGTTCCCGGCTTTCCGAATCGCAAGCGATTGCGGAAGCGTCTGAATGACGCCCGACGAAACACCGCGCGCGACGTCGTCGTTATAGAAGTGTAATGACCGTTCTTTCGATGAAACCCCTGAGCATCGTCCTTGCCGCCTGGTGTATCGGCGCGGCGGCCGTGCTCCTGTGGGGTCACGGCGGCCTTATTTAGCCGTCTCCCCGTCCCAAAAGATCGCGCCGGGTAAGATTTCCGGCGCGCGCGGCTTTTGTGTAAAATCGAAGTCGCGGCGCAGATCTCCAAGGATAGAAACGTTTTCGCGAACCGTCGGGCGATTGTCTGGGCGCCCGTTGGTTCGCGGATCTATGCGCGCGCCGCCGAGAAAATCATCTTCGATGAACTTGAGGTAAGCGTCGTGGCTGAGCGTTTGGTGATCGATGAAGCCGCGCCGCGCATACGGACTGATTACGATGCCCGGAACGCGTAAGCCATAACCGTTCTCGTCAACACGCGGCGGCGGAACGTGATCGTAAAAGCCGCCCCAGTCGTCCCACGTCAAGAAGATCGCGGTGCTGTTCCAATCGCGGCCGCGCATGATGGTGTTGATGAGTCCGGTCACGTACGCTTGTCCGCGGCTCACGAGCCCCGGCGGATGTTCGCTGTATGGGCCCGCCGGGCAAATCCATACCACCGACGGCAGCGTGCCGTTGGCGGCGGCGGCATAGAAATCGCGCAGGTCGCGAATGTTGCCGAGCTCGCCGTCGCGCTTGACCGTATCGAAAAAAGGCAGCGGATTCCAGATCCCAGGCGTCTTGGCTTTTTGCTGCACCGGTCCGCAGTCGGCTTGATCGTTGGCGCAATCCGGCTCGGTTCCGGCCATCACGTAATACGCCCAGCTCACATGATGCGCGTGCAGAAGATACGTTATATCGGTCCACGCATAATCGGGCCGCCCCGGCTCCGGCGAGCGAAAGTGCGGGTTGCGGCGCGCCCGAAAATCCGGCGGATAATCGGGGTCCTGCAGCTCGTTTACGCAGCTCATCGGGTCGCCGATGCGCTTGCAGTACGCCGACCAGGCGGAAACCATAAAGAGATGCTGGGGTAAGCTCCACGACGCGTTGGGCTCGAACATTTTGTCCTGCAGCACGTAATCGCGCGCGTACCGCCAATAGTTCTGCAGATCGCGACCGTCGTGGTAGCCCATGACGTCCGTGCCGCCCGCGCAGTCGGGCGCATCCGGATTCCGGCATGCGCGCTTGCCGCGTTGCGCCACCTCAATGAAGCCGTCCATCTTGCCGCCATTGATGACCGCAACGGCCGCCTTGGCGCTGTGCGGTCCGCCGCGGTTGCGGTCATTGGCGTCGTGATACGGGCGAACGCACGTGTTGGTCTGCGGATCGTTGACGCAGACCGTCGGAACGCCGTTCTTCATCGGGATGCCGTCCGCTCCCGGAAACGTGCCGAAGTAGGTATCGAACGAACGGTTCTCTTGCATGATAATAACGACGTGCCGAATCTTATGAATCGGATCCCCGCCGCTTTGCGAGCGCCCCGGCAGCATCGCCGCGCTCAAGAGCAGCGGGAGCGCCGCTAGAAGAATACCGCTAAACCGCAACGGCGACCGCCGCGGTCAAACCGCCCTTGAGCGCCATCGTTGCCGCGCCGACCTGGCCGGCGTCGTTCCCGAGTGAGGCCACCACGATGTTGGTCGTACCCCGCGGGACCATCGTCGTTAACGTTTCTACCAGCGGCCGTACCGCATCGAGCATGAAATCACCGGCGGTCGACACGCCGCCGCCGAGTGCGATGGTCTGCGGATTGACGAAAGCGATGATGTTCGCGAGACCGATCGCGAGGTCGCCGGTGAAGTTACGCCACGCCGCAAGCGCGTGGCCGTCGCCGGCCTGGGCAGCTTTGCGAATCTTTTTCGAGCTGAGCTTATCCCGGGCAACGTCGAGCAAGGCGCTGCGCGGAAAGGACGACGCGACGGCAAATGCGTGACGAATCAAACCCGTTCCGGACGCCTGGGCTTCGAAGCAACCGATCTTCGTACAGCCGCAGACAAAGCCGTCGGTCGGGCGAATTTGATGGTGGCCGATCTCGCCGGCGCCCCACCGATTGCCGAGTAGAAGCTCGCCGCCCGCGACGATTCCGCCGCCGATCCCGGTCCCCAACGTGAGAAGGACGAAGTCCTTGGTTCCTTTGCCGGTTCCGAAGGTGTACTCGCCCAGCGTGGCGCAGCGCGCATCGTTCGCAACGTAGACCGGTACGCCGAAACGCGAGCGAAGCGCGGCGCCCAGCGGCTCATTCTGCCAGCCGAAGTTGGGACTGTAGAGCACGGCGCCCGACGCGGCGTCGATATTGCCCGGGGATCCGATTCCAATGCCGGTTGCGTTGCCCGCTGCTTTGAGCGCCGCGCCGATCGTCTCTTCGAGCGCGGCGATGACCTTGTCAAACTGGAGATCTTCGAGGTCTTTCTCGTGCTGCTGATGGATCGTCCCGTCCTCGGTTACCACGGCCGCCGTTACGTGCGAGCCGCCGAGATCGACTCCGATAGCCGTTCGCATGGCCGCTCTCTTTTGCTCTTTGCGAAGGCTGTACCCGCAAGGCAGGGAATCGAGATGACGTTATGGAGACGATCGACCTCATCAATTTACGAAACTTCTCGCGGCGGACGGGACAGCAGACTCACCCCGAGCTCTTGGATGCGCGTCCGCTCGAGCACGTCAATAAAATCGAAATCGACGAAGAACACATTACGATCGAGTTCGACGAAAAGACGACGCGGTATTACAACACCAACGAAATCGCACACCGCGAGTGGGTCTACAAATACAACGACGATCCGGCATTCGTCAACGCCGTGCGCGGCGTCATCGAGCTCGCCCGCAAGCATCTCAAAGAGATGCCCGAAAACATCGCCTGCCCGCCGGGCTGCGCGGAATGTTGCAGCGGGTACGAGCCGTTCGTGAGCAAGTCCGACGTGCAGCGCATCGCCGATCATCTCGGTTTGACGTACGCGGAAACGATGGAGCGCTACGTCGTCGCGCGGCCTTCGGCCGACGGCTACCACGTAGGCTGGCTGCGTAAAGTCGGCGACGACATCTCCGACCAGTGCGTCTTCCTGATGGGATCGCGCAGCGGCCGGTACTACTGCGGCATTTACCCCGCCCGTCCGGGCGACTGCCGCGAGTTTACGCCGATCGGCTGTGACGACGTCGACGCGTCGCTGCCGCACAAGTCATCGTTCAAAGTCGGAGCGGCCTTTCAGCCGAAGCGGCGCGGGCGCTCGCGAAACGGGAAACGACTATAAGCGTCGCTTTCTTTCGTTCTTCGTTGCTGCTCGCACTCGGACTCACGCTCGGTGCGAATCAGCTCGACGTACGGCCCGTTGCGACGTCGATGTATCAAAGTTTGCATTGGCGCTTCGTCGGACCAATGCGCGGCGGCCGGACCGTTGCGCTCGACGGCGTACCGAATCAGCCCAATCTCTTCTACATCGCCGCCGTCAACGGCGGCATATGGAGAAGCGATAACGCCGGGCGCTCGTGGGTTCCGATTTTCGATCGGGAAGGCACGGGCTCCGTCGGCGCAATTGCGGTATCGCCGAGCGATCCGCGTATCGTTTATGCCGGGAGCGGCGAAGGATTGCAGCGTCCGGATCTTGCGGTCGGCGACGGCATCTACAAATCGACTGACGGCGGTACGACATGGACGCATTTGGGGTTGCGCGACGGTCAGCAGATCGCATCTATGGCGATCGATCCGGCGAATCCGAATCGGCTCTTCGTCGCCGTGCTCGGACACCCGTACGGTCCCAATGAAGAACGCGGCATCTATCGCACGCTCGATGGCGGTGCCACGTTCGAGCGCGTGCTCTACAAAAACGAAGACGTCGGCGCGTTCGACGTTACGCTCGATCCGCGTAATTCGAACGTGGTGTATGCGACGCTTTGGGCGGCCCGTCAGGCGCCGTGGGAGATCGGCGGCTCGTTCGAACTACCCGGCAGCGGCATCTTCAAATCCGCGGACGGCGGAACGACCTGGACGCAGCTGCAGTCCGGATTGCCGGCGCGCATCGGCCGTGCAGCGGTTGCCGTCGCACCAAGCAATTCCAACGTAATCTACGCGTATGCCGACGTCGAATCGAAGGGCGACGCGGCCGGTGCGCTCTATCGCAGCGACGATGCCGGCGCGCACTTTACTCGCGTGAACGACGCCGATGAAATCGCACAACGCGGCGGCGATCTCGTCTCGCTCGCTGTCGATCCGCGCGATGCGCAAACGGTTTATCTCACCAATACGTCGACTTATCGTTCGACTGACGGCGGCAAGACAATGGTCGCCATCAAAGGCGCGCCGGGCGGCGACGACTATCACCGCGCGTGGATCAACCCGCGCGATCCGAGCATCATTGCGCTAGCGAGCGACCAAGGCGCGACGATTTCGGTGGACGGCGGCGCGACCTGGAGTTCCTGGTACAATCAGCCGACGGCGCAGATGTTCCACGTCAATGCCGACGACCGGTTTCCCTATTGGGTCTGCGGCGGACAGCAAGAGAGCGGGTCCGCATGCGTTCGAAGCCGCGGCGATTGGGGCGAAACGACTGAACGCGATTGGCATCCGGCCGGCGCACAGGAATACGGCTACGTCGTTCCCGATCCGCTCCATCCCGGCATCTTCTTCGGCGGAAAGGTGCAGAAGTTCGACGAGCGCACGGGACAAGCGCAGGAGATTTCGCCGGTCCCAATGCCGTCGAAGCGATATCGCATGGTTCGAACCGAGCCGCTTGCGTTCGATCCGCTCGATAAACGCCGCCTCTACTTCGGCGGCAATTTCGTGTTTGCAACCGAAAACGGCGGCCAGAGCTGGCGCACCGTCAGTCCCGATCTGACGCGCGCTCACCCGGGCGTTCCGGCGGTGCTTGGAGCCTTTGAGAATGACGATCCGCAAAAAGGCGCGCATCGCGGCGTCGTGTATGCGCTCGCGCCGTCGCGCGTGCGCGAGGGAACGATCTGGGCCGGGACGGACGACGGTTTGATCTGGCTCACGCGTGATGGCGGCAAGCGTTGGACGAACGTGACGCCGCCGGCGCTGACGCCCTGGAGTAAGGTCGCGCAGATCGATGCGTCGCGCTTCAACGACAACACGGCGTTCGTTGCCGTGAATCGCTTCAGGCTCAACGATCTTCGTCCGTACGTCTACGTGACCCGTAACGGCGGTACCACTTGGCAGCTCGCCGTCAACGGATTGCCGAATCAGCCGGTGAACGCCGTCCGTCAGGATCCCATCGAGCCGCAGCTGCTCTACGCGGCAACCGAAAACGGCGTCTACGTTTCGTTCGATGCCGGCGCGAACTGGCAGTCGCTGCAGCTCAATCTGCCGCACACCTCCGTACGGGATCTCATCATCCATCAAGGTGACGCCGTCGTCGCGACGCACGGCCGCGGCTTTTGGATCTTAGATGACGTCGAACCACTCCGTGAACTGGCCCGCAACGTTTCGGGGTCGCATCTCTTCGCGCCGGAGCGCGCATATCGCGTGCGGCGCAGTACCAATACCGACACGCCGCTGCCCCCCGAAGAGCCGCGCGGCGAGAATCCGCCGGATGGCGCGATTATCGATTACGCGCTGGCATCACCCGCGCAGCGCGTAACCATTGCGATCTACGACCGTAACGGCCGCGAGGTACGCCGGTACGCGAGCAGCGATCCGCTCCCGGCGCCAATCCCGCATCTCGATAAGCCGGCGTATTGGGAAGCGCCGTTCGTACGGCCGCCGGCGAGCGCTGGGATGCATCGCTTCATTTGGAATCTGCGCGAGGCGCCGCCGCCGTCGTTTGCGCAAGATCTGCCGATTTCGGCCGTTCCGCGCGGCACGCCCCGCATACCGGAAGGCGTACTGGTCGTGCCCGGGCGCTACACGGTGCGGCTCGACGTCGATGGGCACACCTTCGAGCAACCGCTCGAAGTCGTCATGGACCCCCGCGTTGCTATGTCGCAGCAGTCCCTCGAGCAGCAGTACCGGCTTTCGGCTCAGCTCGCGTCGATTATGGATCGCAGCTATGCGCGCAAGGATCATCAACTCAACGAAGAAGCCGCCGCCTTGCTCGATACGATCGACGGCGCAGACGCTCCACCGACGCGCCAAGCCGCCGAGGCGGTTACGAAGCTCGCGAGCGCGAACAGTTCCGGTCCCGCAACTTCCGAACCGTGAAAGGAGCACCATGAAGAGACTGAGTCTGCTGATGATATCGCTCGTTTTCGTAACCGTCGCGCAGCTCTCGGCTGCGGCGGCCACTTCTACTTTGACGGTCGCTATCCACGAACAGAACGGATCCGGCGAGAGCGGAACCGCGACGCTGACCCAAATGGGCGCCGACGTCAAGGTCGTGCTAACGATCAAAGGCGCGCCCGCCACGACGCCGCAGCCGGCGCACATTCACGATGGAACGTGTGCCGATCTCAAAGGCGTCGCGTATGCATTGAGCAACGTAGTCAACGGCAGTTCGACGACGACCGTGAAAGGCGTGACGATCGACAAGCTGCTCGATGGAAAATACGCGATCAACGTGCACGAGAGTGCCGCAAATCTCGGCAAGTACGTCGCCTGCGGAGAGATCGCCAAGAGCGCGATGTAATCGCGGCGTCAAGCCCTACGAGCCGCCGTCCGTTTGGGCGGCGGCTTTTTTTATTCCGATGCCGAAACGCCGTTGCGATGCTCTTCGGTGGAAAGGGCCGCCTTCGCGGGCCCCACGCCGTCGCGACCGTCCGCGACGTGGTTGAGGTGGTCGCGATTCTGGCGGCGGGAATTTGGGCGTTCTACGTCTTCGCCTACGAAAATCGCATCAAGCCCGCGATGGCCGACCCCGACATCAACGTCACCGCGAGCATGCAGCGGCTGGGTGCGCGCAACGGGCTTATCGGAGTCGGCCTTCATTTGGAGCTGCGCAACGTGGGCACCGTGCGAGCCCACTTCTTGGGATTAGCGGTTAACGTATACGGTCAGCGTATCGTGCCGGCGACATCGCGCGTTTCCTCACAGCAGCCCGGGTTACGATACACCTTCGCGCGATACTATCGCGCGCAGCCGGCGGTTCTACTCTACAGCTGGGCCTACGTTACGAATCTCGGCAATCGCTCGACCGGCCAAGATACGATGCTCGATCCCGGAACGGCCATCAACAACGACCACACGTTTTACGTTCCCACAGGGCGGTACGATCTTCTGACGTTAGGGATCGACACGCCCTACACCAAGTTCGAGGATCAGGTGATTCCGACGCATCTCTCCGTGACGCCGCAAGGCGCTGCGACCGTCGTCACCGCACTATCGTCGAAGGTCAATCAATACAACATTAAACCCGTCGCTTCGCTGGATATTCGCTAGGCCGCCGCGATTCGGCCACTAACTCCGCGAAACGGACCGGGTCCACGTTGCCGCCACTGACGATGACTCCAACGTGCTTTCCGGCAATGCCGGGAACGCGCGCGTGCAGAAGCGCGGCGAGGCCGGCGGCACCGCTCGGCTCGATCACGAGCTTCATGCGTTCGAACGCAAAGCGCATCGCCTCGCGCAACTCGTCGTCGCCGACCGTTACGACGGTGCTGCCGTGTTCGCGCGCGACGGCAAACGTCAAGTCGCTCGGCGACGTCGTCTGCAGTCCGTCTGCGATCGTTTTCGGCACGGCGATCGTAACCCGCTCGCCGCGCGCCAACGACTGCACGAAGTCGTCGCCGCTCTTGGGTTCAACGCCGTAGATCGCGATCGCCGGATCGATTCCATGCGCGGCGATTGCGGATCCGCCCATCAAGCCGCCGCCGCCGACGGGTACGACGATCGCATCGAGCGGACCGGCATCTTCGAGCAGCTCCAGCGCCGCAGTCCCGGCACCGGCAACGATGCGCGGATCGTCGAAGGGCGGCACGAGCGTTGCTCCGCGCTCGCCGGCGATACCGCGCGCGATCTCGTCGCGATGCGACGTCTCACGCTCGTAAAAGACGATTTCCGCGCCGTACTCGCGGGTCGCGTCGAGCTTGACGGCCGGCGCGTCGGTCGGCATGACGATCGTCGCAGGAACGCCGAATAGGCTGGCCGCAAGCGCTACGCCCTGCGCGTGATTGCCGCTGGAGAACGCGACGACTCCCCGCGCGCGCTCCTCGGGCGATAACTGTGCGAGGAAGTTGTAGGCGCCGCGAAATTTGAACGCCCCCATGCGCTGCAAGTTTTCGCATTTTAAAAAGAGTTTCGCGCCGCACCGCTCGTCAAGGCTGCGCGAGGTAACGACCGGCGTCCGGTGCGCGACTCCGGCCAGCCGCCGCGCCGCCGCGCGAACGTCTTCATAGTTTACACGCGCGGCGGTTATGATTGCGGTACCATGTGAAAGTTCCAGTTCACAACCTTTCCATTTTCGTCGTAACGCATGCGCTCGTTATAGGTATGTTTCTGGAATTTCACGACGAAACAGTGCCAGCCCGCTGGACAACCCTCTGGCGTCTCTTTCACCGAGAGCAGCTTCCCTTGCGCGTTGAGCTCGTCGGACCACTCGGCAACCTGAACGCGCGTGATGGCGATCCCCTTGCCGATGTCGTTCTGGACGGGGCGCAGGTCGTTGGCGAGCACGGCGTTGGTAATCTTCTCGGCTTCGCGCTCGTTGCGATTTTGAAACGAACAGGCCGTGACGAGCAGCGCAAACATGATGCCGGCAATGCGCAGTTTATCCTGAGCGGAGTCGAAGGAGACGCTCACGCGACTGCCTCGTCGCCGACGCGCGCCGAGAACGGCACGAAGGCGAGCTGCGGATTCCATTCCTGCGCGAGCCGGACGCTCCACTCGCTTTCAAAGAGCGCCACCGGGCGCCCATCCCAATCTTCGACCAGCTTGGCATTGGATGGCAGCTGCGCGCGCGCAACGTGTTCGAGCTCGCCTTGCACGGCGAGCGCCAGCGAGTACGGCAGACCGTCGAAGCGCGTCTGCACGTTGTACTCCGATTCCAAACGATACTTGGCAACGTCGAACTGCAGCTCGCCGACCGCGCCGAGAATCGGCTCGGTTCGCGGCGTGCCCCAAGGATAAAAGACTTGCACGGCGCCCTCCTCGCGTAACTGCGAAACACCCTTTCCGAACGATTTGTAGCCCGATACGTCGATACTCCGAACCGCGGCGAAATGTTCCGGGGCGAACGACGGAATCGGCGGAAAGCGCACCGGTTTGTCCTCGTATAACGTATCCCCAATTGCGAAGGCGCCGGGATTCGCAAGCCCGACGACGTCGCCCGCATATGCGGTTTCGAGCGATTCGCGCTCGTCCGCGAAGAGCCGCATTGCGCGGGAGAGGCGCAGCGTAGCGCCGGTGCGGGCGTTACGCACGGTCATGTCACGCGCGAACTCACCCGAACAGACGCGGACGAACGCGACGCGGTCGCGATGGCGCGGGTCCATGTTCGCCTGAATCTTGAAAACGAATCCGGTGAACGCGGTGGCCTCGGGGTCGACGCCGGCACGCGCGCCCGGCGCGGGCGCCATCTCAACGAACGCATCCAGAAAGAGCTCGACGCCAAAGTTCGTAACCGCACTGCCGAAAAAGACCGGCGTAATTTTTCCCGCCATGAACGCGGCTCGATCGAACCGCTCTCCCGCACCGTCCAACAATTCGATGCCTTCCCGAAAGCTCTCGTAAACCGGATCGCTCACCATCGCGCGCAACTTGGCATCGCGGACGTCCGTCATCGATACGGCGGCGCGCGTCGCACCGTGCGCGGCGCGCTCGAAGCAATGCACCGTATGGGTTTGCCGGTCATAAACACCTTTGAACTCAGGCCCGTTTCCGAGCGGCCAGTTCATTGGAAAGGCGCCGATGCCGAGCACGCCTTCGAGCTCGTCGAGCAGCTCGAGCGGATCGCGGCTGGGACGATCCAGTTTGTTCATGAAAGTAAAGAGCGGTATCCCCCGCTCACGGCAGATCGCGAAGAGCTTTTTCGTCTGCGGCTCGACGCCCTTGGCCGCATCGATGAGCATCACCGCGCTGTCCGCGGCGAGCAGCGTACGATACGTATCCTCGCCGAAGTCTTGGTGACCCGGCGTATCGAGCAGATTGATCGTGTGATCGCGATACGGAAACTGCAGCACCGTTGAGGTGATCGAGATGCCGCGCTCCCGCTCGAGCGCCATCCAGTCGCTCGTTGCCTGGCGCTGACGCTTGCGTGCGGAAACTTGACCGGCAACGTGAATCGCGCCGCCGTAGAGGAGCAGTTTTTCCGTGAGCGTCGTCTTGCCGGCGTCCGGATGCGAGATGATCGCAAACGTCCGCCGCTTGCGAACCTCGTCGTGTACCGTCATCGTCAAACTCTCTGCTCTCTCATCATTGGGCCGGCTCGTAGATCCGCAACTCGACCGTGTGCGGCGTCTCTCGAATCATCGCAAGAATATCGTGCGCGCGGTAAAACTGCACGCGGGGCGGAATACGCAGCCGGTCGTTTCCACGCCGGACCAACGCTTCGTCGCCGGTAATGGTAACGCTGCAGTCGCCGTAATGCAAGGTAGCCGGCGGAACGATGGGCACGGCGCCCGCAGGAAGATGCGTCCGCACGTACGCCCAGGAACCGGTCGATTCCGACGTTTGCGTCAGACACTCCGGAAGCGCCGAGAGAGCCCACGGTGCGTCGCCGCTCAAGGGCGCGGCCGTCGCTCGTCCGGCACCGGCGGGACCGCCCGGCTTGGCGGGGACCGGCGCGTAGACCGATGCAATCTTGATGCGGATGAGATCGCGATTCACCCAGCCTGCCACCGTTACCGCGACCGCGAACACGATCGCGGTCGAGACCAGTAGATAGCGAATCAGCGGCTTGGTACTTCGATGCGCATCCTGGCGGCGCCAATCGAATAATCGCCCATTCCGTAATAGATGTCAAAAATGCGCTCGCCGAGATCGGGACGCGGATCGATTCCGCTTGGAAAGACCACGTTGTCGACGACGCCGCGCCGCTCGTGCCGCGATTGCGGAGTCAGGATCGGTTCGGGCGAACGATACACGACGTAATCGGGCCGCTCGAGATCGTGAATGACGATTCCGGCACTGTATCGCAGGACCGGTTTCTTCCGGCTCGTCGTTACATCCACGCCGTGAAAGACCGACATCCAAACGTCCGCGCCGTCGAGCGCAACGCGCAACGGTGGCGTGCCCGCGCCGATCTTGATCGAACCCCACCGTGCGTCGGGAGAGAGCACTTGAACGCTCTCCGAAACGTTGCAGAGATTCGCGCGATTTTTCAGGACCGGATTGAGCGGGACGTAGGCGATGCGAATCGATTCGCGGTCTTCAAACGGCATTCGTTCGATAAGCGGAATTGCGGCGCGCCCGTCAACGCTGGAGAGATGCAGCATCGGGCGATGGTAAAACGCCAGAGAGCGCCGGCCTCGCGGCGAGATCACGGGTTCGGGAAAGAACGCGGCATCCTTATCGTCGCCGACGACGTTTGCCGTCCCGCCGAAGTTGACCAATCCCAGGCGTTGCCAATGGTATCCGTCTTCCGAGAACGCGATCGCGATCCGCGGGCCGTCGGGTCCGAACGCCGTATACGTCATTACGTACGCCTTGAGTACCGGTATGTACGTCACCCGTGGATCCTCGCAGCCGTAACCCGGGTGCGGCCGCAGTTCGTATGACGCTTCCGGTTCCAAGGCGAAATCGAGTCGCTCGCCCTCAAACGCGTCCTTCGATACCCGTGCGCGAATCGTCCCGACGCGTGAAATGTTGCCTTCGGCGACGCAGCGCGGATAGATGACCAGCTCGCCGCCCGGAGCGCGCGTCGCGCCCGGATTCAAGATTCCGCCCGCTTCAGTCGGATCGCCGTCCGGCTCGATGACCAACGGCAGCCGTTCGACGTTCACGTCGAGGCTTTCGATTCGGTCGAGCGTATCCGACCGTTTACGCGGTGAAATCACGGTTCGCTTTTAGGGTAAATACGTCGAAGCAATGGGTTCGTCACTCGGCGTCACCACTTCGACGCGAACGCCGCGACGGTAAACGTTGTTGGGAACGATCCAGAGCGTGTACGTGCGATACTGCGGCGACGGCTCTCCGCCGTTCGCCGGCGCTTGTTCGAACGCGACGACTCGAACGCGTTGGTCGTTGGCGCGGATCGACTCGACGATCTGTTTGTAGCCGGTGCGGTCGTGCGGACCCATCAACAATACGGCTCCGAATTCATTTTTGAAATGCACGGGTGCCGAAATGCCCAGCTTGCCCAGCGCGGCGGCATCGCGTACTATGATGATTTGGTTCCCTCCTAGGACGGTGGTTGTGCCCGCTGAAAGCGTTCTTACGCGTATTTCACGACATCCGATAAGCAACAGCAGCCCCAGGATTAGACCTGCGAGGGCCGACCAGCGCTTCACGGCCGACGGCTTCGCCCGTGCGTACCTGTGGCCTCCCCAATGCGCCAAATTTTTATCTTCCAAATGTCGTTGCCCGCACCGCCCAACAACGCTACCCTGAGTACAGGATGAAGCATCTCCTCCGCTTGGCGGTGGCAGCAGATCTGGTCGCTCTGATGACGCTGATGCTCGGAAGTTGGACGCGCATCAACGGCGCAGGGCTTACCTGCCCCGACTGGCCACTCTGCCGAGGGCATTTCGTGCCGTCGCTCGGCGATGGAACGCTCTGGGAATGGTCGCACCGGCTCCTTGCGTTCACCGTTGCGCCGTTGATCCTCGCACTGATTGCGGTCGCATGGCGGCAACGCCGGCGCTCGCGATTCATCGGTCCGGCGATGGCGTCGATTGCCGCTATTTTCCTCGTCCAAGTTTTTCTCGGTGCGGAGACCGTCCGGCTCGCAAATACGCCGCTCTCCGTCGTCCTGCATTGGGCGACGGCGATGGCGCTGATTGCGTCGCTCTCCGCGATGGCCGTCTTCGCTGCAGCGAGCGGGGCGGCCGAAATCGAGAACGCAGCAGCGCCGCGCCGGCAGTACGGATTGCTGCTCGTTTTCGCCGCCACCGCGCTCTGCGCGTTCGTAACGATGTGCATCGGTGCGTATGTGAGCTCGAGCGGCGCCGGACTTGCCTGTCTCTCCATTCCGGGCTGCGCCGGAAACGTCGTCGTCTATACGGCCGGCCAGTACGTGCAGATGCTCCATCGCATCGCCGCCGGCATCACGCTGCTCGCGGCGGCCGGCTCGCTCGCGATAGTCTGGGCGCAGCCGGCATCACCCCGCGTGCGGGGCGCCATTGCGATCGGCGTCGCGCTCGTCTGCGTTCAGGTGCTGCTGGGATTGCTCAACGTCGCGCTGCGCCTGCCGACGGACCTGCGCGAAGCGCACGCGCTCAACGCCGCGCTGCTCTTTTTAGCGTTCTTCATCGCAACCGCATTTGAGGCACTCGATGCGGCGCCGCTGCGCGCCGCCGTTGCCGCGAAGAGCCCGCTGCAATGATCGCACGCCTGCGCGACTACTACGAGCTTTCGAAACCGCGCATCATCGTGTTGCTGCTCGTCACGACCGCAGCGTCCATGGTGATGGCCGCGCGCGGCATTCCGCGCGTGCCGCTGCTCTTCTGGACGCTCTTCGCCGGTGCGCTTGCCGCTGCGTCGGCCGGTGCGCTCAACTGCGCGTGGGATGCGGACATCGATCGGATTATGAAGCGCACGCAGCCGCGGCCGATTCCACAAGGCCGGGTTTCCGAAGCCCACGCTGCAGTCTTTGGTTTGGTCGTCGGCGCGATATCCTTCGCACTCTTCTACACGCTGGTCAATCCACTGGCGGCATGGCTCTCGCTCGCCGGCAATCTTTACTACGTCGTGATCTACACGATGTGGCTCAAACGGATCACGCCGCTCAACATCGTCGTCGGCGGCGCAGCGGGCTCCGTTCCGCCGCTGGTCGGCTGGGCCGCGGTAACGCATACCATCGGAGGCCCCGCGCTCGGACTCTTTGCCTTGATTTTTCTCTGGACGCCGCCGCATTTTTGGTCGCTGGCGCTGATGACCGAAACGGATTACGGCAAAGCGAAGATTCCCATGTTTCCAAACGTTCACGGACGCGAGCGCACGAAACGCGAGATCGTGTATTATACGCTTCTCTTAGTTGCGGCGTCGCTGGTACTCTATCCGCTTCACGTCATGGGCGCCTTTTACTTTGCTGCTGCGGCGGTGCTCGGCGGGATTTTCGTACTCGACGCGCTGCGCACGTGGCGCGAGCAGTCGGGAAACCTGCAAGCGCGTAAGCTCTTTCGGTTTTCGCTGCTCTACCTCGCGCTGATGTGCGCGATCATGGTGGTCGACCGGATCATTTCGTGAACCGCCTGCTCTGGACACTTTCGCTCGGCGTCTTCGCCGGCGCTCTGGATCTGAGCGTGCTTTCACCCGCGCTTCCCGCACTCGGCCGCGATCTTCACGTACAGACGAGCGATCTCGCGTGGGTCTTCACGCTCTATCTGCTGGTGACCGTGGTTTCGATTGCCCTTGCGAGCACGCTGGCCGATCGATATGGCCGTCGTCCGATTTATCTCGCCTGTCTCGCGTTATTCGCCGCAGGCAGCGTTCTCGCCATCGTTGCGCCGAGTTATCCCATCTTCTTAGCGGCGCGCGCGATTCAAGCACTCGGCGCGGGCGGCATCTTCCCAGTCGCGACGGCGACGATTGGCGACGTTGTTCCAGCGGCGCGGCGCGGTGCGGCGCTCGGCATCGTCGCCGCAACGTGGGGGCTCGCCGCCGTCATTGGACCCAGCCTTGGCGGCGTCGTGACGCACTTCATGTCGTGGCGCTGGATTTTCGTCGCGAACCTGCCGCTTGCGGGAGTCGTCATCGTGCTGGCAATGCGCGTCGTTCCGGCGCAGGCGCCGCGAACGCGCGAGCCGCTCGACGTGCTCGGACTCGGTTTGCTCTGCGTCGGTCTGCTGGGACTCATGGATGGCCTGATTGCGGCACGTCCGATTATCGGCGTTCTCGGCGTCTTCATCCTCGCGGCGTTCTGGATATGGGAAACCATCGCGGATGCGCCGATCGTGCCGCTCGAGCTTCTGCGCTCGCGCCAGCTCGTTAGAACGTACGTGCTCGAGATCGTCATTGGAGTCTTAGAAGGCTCGCTCTTCTTCATTCCGACGGTCCTGGTCGGTGCACAGGGGCTCTCGTACGCCGCCGCAGGTTTCGTTGCGGCGCTCGGAGCCTTGGTCTTCGTTGCCGTCATTCCGTATTCGGGTCGCGCGCTCGATCGCGTCGGAAGCCGCGACGTCTTGCTGGTCGGCGCGCTGCTGACCGAAGTCGGTTTGGCGCTCTTTGCGCTGGGATTTCAATCGCTTCCGCTCGTGTTGCTCTCGATGATCGTCGCCGGCGCGGGTTTTGGAGCGCTGCTGGGGGCGCCGACGCGCTACATCGTGACGAATGAGACGCCCCTCCGCGCCCGTGGCACCGCTATCGGGCTGCTCAGCCAAGCGCTCATCGTCGGTCAAATCGTCGGCAGCTCGCTCGCCGGCGGCATCTTCGGGCTTGGCGCCAACGAGATTGCCGGCTATCGCAACGCCTATCTGGCGTTCTGCGGCGTCGCTTTCGTGGCGCTGCTGCTCGCGGCAACGCTGCGGTCGCAGCGCGGCGAACGGCGGCGAAAGATCGAGGAGGCAGCAGCCGGAGCACTCTAGCTCGAAGATTGCGATATGCCGGCCCGTGCGGTGGAGAATCAGCCGCCGCCGCTTGAGAATTACAACGTCTTTACGTCCGACCGCGCGCTGGCCGGAGCATTGGCGCGCGAAGCAGCCGGTGGCGGTACGGCCGAGCTGACGCAGCTCGGCGAACTTGCCGGAAAAGCGGAGACGATTGCGCTTGGATTCGACGCGAACGAGCATCCGCCAGAACTTCGGACGCACGACCGCTTCGGCAATCGTATTGACGAAGTGCGTTTCCATCCGGCGTGGCACGCGCTGATGCAGTACGCCGCAACTGCCGGTCTATCGGGCGCCCCCTGGCGCGATTCGTCGGCGTATCCGCACGTGCGCCGCGCCGCGAAGTTTTACGTTTGGGGTCAAGTAGAATCGGGGCACGGCTGTCCGACCTCGATGACGTACGCTGCGGTGCCGGTCGTGCGCGCGCAGCCGGAGCTCGCGGGGCTGTGGCTCGAGCCCCTCACCGCAGCAGCGTACGATCCGCGGCTCGTGCCGATCGCAGACAAGTCATCGGGACTCATCGGGATGGGCATGACCGAAAAGCAAGGCGGCTCCGACGTACGCGCAAACCAGACGCGCGCCGTGCCGGTGCAGCGTTCCGGCGCGGGTCGGGAATATTTGTTGACCGGCCACAAGTGGTTCTGCAGCGCACCGATGAACGACGCGTTTCTGGTGCTCGCATATTGTGCGCGTGGCCTTTCGTGTTTCCTGGTCCCGCGCGTTCTCGACGACGGGACGCGCAACCCGTTTGCCATCCTCCGCCTCAAGAACAAGCTCGGCAATCGCAGCAACGCGTCGGCCGAAGTGGAGTTCGACGCGACGCATGGATGGCTGATCGGCGACGAAGGCGAGGGCGTGCCGCGCATCGTCGAGATGGTGAACTACACGCGCATGGACTGCGCGCTCGGCTCGGCCGCGCTCGTTCGCGCAGCGCTCGTGCAGGCGATCCACCACGCAACATATCGGCGCACCTTCGGCCGGCTTTTGATCGAGCATCCGCTGATGCAGAACGTGCTAGCCGATCTCGCGCTCGAATCGGAATCCGCGACGGTGCTCTGCATGCGCGTGGCGCGCGCAATCGACGACGCCGCGTCCGGCTCTGCCGCGGCGCTCAAGCGTATCGGTACGGCGCTTGCAAAGTACTACGTCTGCAAGCGGGCGCCACTGGCCGTCGTCGAAGCACTCGAATGTTTAGGCGGGAACGGATATGTCGAAGAATGCATCATGCCGCGGCTCTATCGTGAGACACCTTTGAACTCCATATGGGAAGGATCGGGTAATATCAATGCGTTGGACGTTCAGCGCATTCTGCGAAAGCAACCCGCGTCGCTCGCCGCATGGCACGATGAGATCGCGCCGGCAATGAACGACGGCCGGATAGGCGCGGCCGCCAATGCCTTGCAAAAGGACTTAGATCGGTGCTTCTCAGACGAGGGACGCGCGCGCGAGTTGAGCGAGCGCATGGCAGTTCTTTGGCAAGCCTCGCTGCTGCTGCAGCACGCACCGAGCTTTATATCGGACGCCTTTATCGCCAGCCGGATCGAAGCGCGCGCCGGCCGCACGTTTGGGACGTTGCCCGCCGGCACGGACCTTCGCGCGATCGTCGAGCGTGCTGCGCCGGCGACCGCTTTGGTGAACGCATGAAAGGCGATACGTCCGGCGCGCAGTGGCGAGCGCTTGCGCGACGCCGATGGACGCGCCGCGAGCGCAAGGTCGTCTGGCGCGGACTCACCGGCCGTTTTGCGCTCGCAGTCGAACCGCTCATCGGCATGGTCTTTATGGGGCTGCTTACGTGGGGCATCGTCTACCGCGCACAGCACGTTCCGTCGGACGCGACGCTAATCAAGATCGCATGGATCTTTGCCATCGGCGCAATCGCGTTCGCGGGATACTTCGTGGCAGTGCTCGTCGCACCGTTCGTCGCGTACCTGCAAACGTTTAGGCCGATTTACATCCTGGACGGCTACGTCCGCTACCGCGAGCCCGACGCGCGCTCACGCGTCGACGCATGCGGGTACGCAGCCGCCCTCTTTGCCGATCGGAGCCTCGCGCACGAGTGGGAATGGCTCGGCAAGAAGCCGCTGCCGAACGCAACGCTGCCCGCGCTCGTGGAGTTTTCGCTCTACGCGGGCATTCACAAAATTGACGGCAAGCCGACGGGCTTACTGCCGGACGAAGAACTGCCGTTGCTCGCCATCGGCATCGCAACGCGCCACGGCAAACAAGCCGACTTATAAAGAAACTTTTAGGCGCGCTTGCGGCGCGTTCGTGCAGCCTTGCGCGCGGCCTTTTTCAGCGTCCCGGTGCGCTTTTTCGTGGCTACGGCTTTCTTCGCGGCCGCGGCGCGATTCTTTTGAGGGTGCACGCCGAGTTCCCGCCACGAGCCCTCGCTCAGGTCGACATCGTAATGCTTTGCGGCCTTTTTGATGTTGGCAAATGCCAACGCACGATCCGCTTCGGATGCGTCGGTGACTTGATCGAACCGCGCCACGGCGTTACGCACGTGACGCGCATCGGTCAGGGGTTCCTTGCGCTGTTTCGGAAAGGCGTAGACGCTGGCCGGCAGGTCGCTGCGCATCGTCAAACGCCCGTGCTTTTCGTGTGGCTTCCACGTCGCTCTCATCGTGGGCGCTTTTCCCACTGCGACGACTGACAAAACGACAACGCCGCGCCCGCTGCCGCGAGACTCACAGGCTTCTTTAAGGGAGGGGCGGTTGCAAGCGGCTGGAACGATTGCCCCCATGAAGTACGCCGTAGGCATCGTCTTTATTATCGCTATTGCCGGTTGCTCCAGGGCCGTGGTTTCCAACGCCGTGCCGCAAGCAGGCGCTCGGTACTTGGATCCGCTCAATCTCGGCAAAGGCAAGATCCAACACGTGGTCGTCATCGTGCAAGAGAACCGCACCGTCGATAATCTCTTTAATGGCTTCCCCGGCGCGAACACGGTCAAATCGGGAAAAGACAGCTACGGCGTAACGGTCCAGCTGCGCCCCGTTTCGCTCGCCGCGCCATACGATATCGGCCACGATCATGGAAACTGGCTCAAAGAGTACAACCACGGCGGTATGAACGGATTCAACTTGGATAGCGAAAAATGCTACTCCAAGAAATCCGGTGGTTGCCCGAATCACGACATCGCGGCATACGGCTACGTACCCCAAGACGAAGTCAAACAGTATTGGGTCCTCGCGCAGCGCTACGTCTTCGCCGATAACGCCTTCGAATCGAATCAAGGGCCGAGTTTTCCCGCACATCAGTACCTCGTAAGCGGCTCGTCTTCAATCAGCAACGACATATGGAATCGTGCCTCGGATAACGCGAGCGACGGCGATAGACGGCACCAAGGCGGATGCGATTCCGGAGTCAAGGCGCTCGTGCCGGTCATCAACGTCAATGGCTATTCGGTTGATCCGGTCTTTCCGTGCTTCGACCGGCGGTCGATCATGACGCGCATGAACGAGCGGAACGTCACGTGGCACTACTATCAGGCGAGGCCCGGTCATGGCGCCTGGAATGCCCCCGACGCGCTGCGGGGAATTCGGTATGGCAGCAGCTATAAGAACGTCGCTTGGCCGTCGCACAAATTTATCAGAGCGATAGCAAAAGGCGACTTCGCGCAAGTAACCTATATAACGCCGACCGGCAACAACTCGGACCATCCCGGCCACAACAACGGCACGGGGCCCGCCTGGGTGGCGTCGGTCGTGAATGCCATCGGCGAAAGCCCCTATTGGGACAGCACCGCCATCTTCATCGTCTGGGATGATTGGGGCGGCTGGTTCGACCACGTCAGCCCGCACATCTACAACGCCTACGAGCTCGGTTTTAGAGTGCCCATGATCGTCGTTAGCCCGTACGCGAAGTCGGCATACGTCTCGCATCAAGAGCACGAGTTCGGCAGCATCTTGAAGTTCATCGAAGGTGTCTTCAGTTTGCAGTCGCTCGACACGACCGATGCGCGCTCCGACGATTTTTCGGATTGTTTCGATTTCTCGCAACCGCCGCGGAAGTTCAAGCGGATTCCCGGGAGCCTCGACAACGGAGCGTTGTCGAATCAGCCGGACTCCGCCGACCAGCCTGACGACGACTAAGGCGCTGCTAGGCTCGCGTTACTGCTGTGCGTTGTTCAACGGGACGCGCAG
Source organism: Vulcanimicrobiia bacterium (assembly GCA_024281075.1). Classification (GTDB taxonomy): domain Bacteria; phylum Vulcanimicrobiota; class Vulcanimicrobiia; order Vulcanimicrobiales; family Vulcanimicrobiaceae; genus Cybelea. Next base: position 26,984 of record JAMXLK010000032.1, on the reverse strand, counting down.
CGTCTTTTCGGACGGCCAGTGGTGGCCGTAGCCCGACATAAGAACGACCGCACCGCCGATGGCGAAAATGACGATCAAGCCGAGGAATGCGATTCGATAGAGGCCGGCCGGAATGCCGCGGCTCTCCGGAACCTTACTAAAATCGAGGTACTCGTCGTCGCGAATGATCATGACGCGGTGAATCCGATCACGTTGAGCCCGGCGAGAATCGCGAGGATGGCGCCGACGCCCAGCAAGAACAGCATGAGCTTGAAGACGTTATTTTCGACGCCCACGGCGTGCCAATCTTTATAGAGCGAGTAGAAGGAAACAACCGCCACCACGATGCCGGCGACGACCGCCCCGAACCGCTCGACTATCGCACCGTTCACGTTCGCGCGCTCCTCATATGAGATAGAATATCGAAAACAAGACGACCCAGATCACGTCGACGAAGTGCCAGTAGAGCGTGCCGGCCGTGATCCCGAAATACTTGCCCCGCGTGTAGACGCCGGCTGACGACTGCAGTACGAGCACGGTGAGATAGCAGACGCCGATGAATACGTGCAAGCCGTGCATGCCGGTCAGCGTGAAGAACGACGCGCCGAAGATGCCGCTGCCCGCCCAGGTTACGTGCTCGCCGTAAATCAAATGAGTGTACTCGTAACCCTGGCCGGCGAGAAAACCGGCTCCGAGTACGATGGTCGCGAGCAGGAAGATCATATAGCGCATCCAGTGACCGTGCTTGAAGTTTTCGAGCGCGTAGTGCATCGTAGCGCCCGACCCGAACAACACGACCGAGTTCCAGGCGGCAAACGGAACGTCGAGACGATGGATCCCCGGCGGCGGCCAGCCTTGTCCGCTGTTGCGCATGTAAAGATACGCGAAGATAAACGATGAGAAGAGCACGCAGTCGCTGATGAGGAAGAGCAGGAAACCCTGCAGACGCAGCTCGCGCGTTTCGATGTAGAGCTGATCGACGTCGCCGTGCGCGTCGTGCGCGAGCGTTGCGGCCGTCATCAGTGCGCTCCGGCCGCGACCGCAGGCGGCGAATCGGTGAGCTCTTCGTCGAGCCCCTTATACGGCAGCGGCTGCGCGAAGTCGTAGGGCAGACCGTAAACCGTCGGGATGTGCTTGAAGTTGTAGTAGTGCGGGGGCGAGGGAATTTGCCATTCCAGCGTGCGGCCTCCCCACGGATTCGGTCCCGAACGCTTGCCGTTGCGGATGCTCCAAAGTACGTTTACGAAGAAGAGCAATATGGAGAACGCCATCAAGTACGAAGCGACCGACTCGAAGCGATTCCAAAAGGCAAACTGCGGATCGTATGTCGCGACCTCGCGTGGCATGCCGAGCATGCCGAGCCAATGCATCGGGATGAACGTGCCGTTAAAGCCGAGGAAGAACAGCCAGAAGTGCCACTTGCCGAGCGTCTCGTTCAGCAGCCGGCCCGACATCTTCGGGAACCAGTAATACATGCCGGCGAAGACGCCCATGAGGCTTCCTCCCACCAACACGTAGTGCAGGTGCGCCACGATAAAGTACGTGCCATGCACGTGCAAGTCGAACGGAATCGCCGCTAAGAAAATGCCGGTGATGCCGCCGAGCGTAAAGAGTCCTATGAAGCCGAGCGCAAAGAGCATTGCGGTCGAGAAGTGGATCTTGCCGCCGAAAAGCGTCGCGGTCCACGAGAAAATCTTAATGCCCGTCGGCACGCCGATCACGAAGGTCAGGATCATGAACGGCAGCTGCAAGAACGGTGCCAGACCCGACGTAAACATATGGTGCGCCCACACCATAAAGCCCGCCAGTGCGATCGCCATCGACGAGAACGCGATGAGTTTATAGCCGAAAATCGGCTTACGCGAGAAGGTCGGCAGCACTTCGGAGATGATCCCGAATGCCGGCAGAATCATGATGTAAACGGCCGGATGCGAGTAGAACCAAAACATGTGCTGCCACATGACCGGGCTACCGCCTTTGGTCGGATCGTAGAACGGCACGCCGAACTCGCGCTCGATAAAGAGTGCGGCGAGCGCGGCCGCGAGCGCCGTCGTCGCGATCATCAGCAGCGGAGCGGTTGCGAACTGTCCCCAGCAGAAAAGCGGCATCCGGGTGAACGTCATGCCGGGCGCGCGCATCTTCAAAATCGTGACGACGAAGTTGATGCCCGTCATCGTCGAACTCACGCCGACCAAAAATATCGCGGCGCACCACATCGACGTTCCGGCGGCGCCTTGCAGCGAGACGGGCGGATATTCCATCCAGCCGGCGGTCGGCGCGCCCATTAAGAACGATGCGAAGAGCATAAGGCCCGAGACCGGAAAGATCCAGAAGCTCAGCATGTTGAGCCACGGAAATGCGACGTCGCGGGCGCCGATCTGCAACGGGAACACGAGATTTCCGAATCCGCCCGTCAGCAACGGGATGATGACGAGCCAGACCATCGCGCTTCCATGAACGCTGTAGACTTCGTTATAGGTATCGGACGAGACGAATCCGCCGTTGGGGTTGAGGAGCTGCGTGCGGATAACTTCCGCAAGCAAGCCCGATAGCATGAAGAAGACGAAGGCGGTGATGATGTACTGGATACCGATGATCTTATGATCGAGCGAAAAAACGTACCGCCGGACGAAGCCCTGGGGCTCCGGGTGGATGTGGTCGGCAATGCCGCCTGGATGTACCGCTGCTACTGACATATCTTCGTAATTCTCACTTCAAACTATCGAGAAATGCAACGAGATTTGCGATATCTTGGCGCGAGAGCCCGTTTGCCGTTGCGTTCGGCATCGTACCCATGCTGCCCGTAAAGCCGTTTTGAAGGATTCCCGCCACGTTTTGCGGCGTCGCGGGTTGGTTGTTCACCAAGTTGGGGTGCGACGGGTCGTGCAGCACGCCCGCCAGGCCCGGACCGACCAAAGTCTGGCTGAACGGCGCGACCTTGTGACAGGCGCTGCACTTTTGCGCGAAGAGCGCCTTGCCGGCCGAGGCATTGCCGCCCTGCAATGCGACCGCTCCGCCGCCGGCTGACGGAAGGGCGTTGCTGGCATGCGCGTTTTTCTCTTGCCACTTCTTAAACCACGCGTCGAACGCGGGCTTCTCTTCGATCACGAGATACTGCTTATCCATCTCACTGTGCAGTACGCCGCAAAACTGCGTGCAGATGATCGGGTAGCGGCCGTCGCGGATCGGCGTAAACTTAATCGTCGTCACCAAGCCCGGAACCGTGTCGTTCTTCAGCCGCATCGCCGGTACCCAAAAGCCGTGGATCACGTCGGCGGACGTGAGATTCAACGTGACCGGAACGTCGCGCGGAAGATGCATCTCGTCGGTCACCTCGCCGTTGATCTGCGGATACCGGAACGAGAAGTAGAACTGGTGGCCGATAGCCTGGACGACGATTCCGTTCTCCGGCTCGAGCATCACCTGATACCAAATGCGCACGCTGACGATGGATAGCAGTACGACGAAAAGCGCGGGGATGACCGTCCACCAGAACTCGAGCTTGTGGTTGTCGTGGACTTGAAGACCGATCGCATCGGGCGGATCGGTCGCTCGCGCGCGGAACGCGATCGAAAAGTAGAGCAGATAGCCTGCGACAAAAATCCAAAGCGCGCTGCCGCTGGCCGCCATGAAACGGAAGAGTAAGTCCACCTGGCGAGCGGTTATGATGGCCGCCGGAAGATACTTTTCGAGCGGGAATATCGACCAAAAGACGATCGCAGCGATCGAAAGCGCCGTCAGGATCGCAGTGACGGTCCAAAATCCTCCGCTTAGCCCCGCGGGCTGCGCCTTATGCTCAACCAAAAGAAAGCTTCTCTCCCCGAAGCGGCTTTTAAAAAAGTCTATCCGTGGCCCCTGCAAACTCGCGCACGAGCCAGTCGACATTTGTAATAGCGCTGCCGACGCAGACCGCATCGGCTCCCGCATCGAGCGCCGCGCGCAAGTGCGCGGGAGAACGGACGCCGCCTTCGCACACCGTAAACGGCGCCAACGCAGCAAACTCCGCAACGAGATCGAGCGCCGGCAGCGTTTGCCCCGCCGTTTCCGGCGTGTACCCGCAAAGCGTCGTGGCCAGAACATCGGCACCGCACGCGAGTGCGGCGGCGCCCTCGGCAATCGTCGAGCAGTCGGCGAGCGCGAGCCGGCCGCGCGCATGGATCTCGGCGACCAAATCGTCCACCCCGCTGCCGTCCGGACGAACGCGCGATGTGGCATCGAATGCGACGATCTCGGCGCCGGCGGTCACGACGTCGTGCACTTCGGCAAGAGTCGGCGTAATGTACGGCCCAAAACCGGCGTATTCGCGCTTGATTAAACCGACGATCGGCACTTCGACACGCGAGCGCACGGCTGAAAGGTTGACCGCGCCTTCGATCCGCACGGCAACTGCGCCGCTCTCTTCGGCCGCCCGCGACATCGCCGCGATGAGTTGCGGGTCGTCGAGCGCCGACCCGCGCCAGGCCTGCACGGAAACGATGAGGCCGCCGCGCAACGCGTCGAGCAGGCTCATCGCTGGAGGTCCGTCACGTCACGCCCGAGCTCGCGGTATGCCAGGAGCAGCGCACCGTAAACCGGCTCGTATCGAGGCTCGACGATTTCGGCATGCGGAATGCCGCGCAAGATCGCCGTGCGCACCGCGTGCCCGAAACGCCCGTCGGCGAAGACGCCGCCGATCAATGCAATGCGCGCCGGCGCACCGGCGGCGACCGCGCTCTGCGCGAGTGTTGCGAGGCGCTCCGCGCCTCGGTCGGCCAGCGAATGAAAAGCGTCGAACCGCATCGCCTCGGCAGCATACGCCGCCAGACGATCGCGCGCGATTTCATTCTTATAGAACGCGTGGACGAGCCGGCGAAGCGAGGGCATCGCGAAGAAGTTGCAGACGGCTTGAGTCTCGGCCGCGAGCGAGACATCGCCGTCGTCCTGCGCGCGCATCATCGCCGACAGCGCCTCTCGCACGATGCCGAACGCGCTGCCCTCGTCGCCGAAGAGATATCCCCATCCGCCCAGCGTCCACGAGCGTCCGTCGTCGTCGCGCCCGTATACGACGGAGCCCGTTCCGGCAATGACGATCACGCCCGGACGCCCGACCAGCGCACCGGCATGTGCGATCGGCGTATCGTGGAGCAGCACGGTGCGCGGCGACGGCAACGCCGGCATCGCGCCGTAAACGCGTCCGTCGTAGCCGCTCACCCCGGCAACAATGGCCTCGAACCGGCTCTCGACGGGCAGACCGGCGTCGGCGCACGCTGCCGCAAGCGCGCCCTGAAGTGCGTCGCGCAGCCGCGTCGACTCGTTGGTCGCTCCGATCTCATCTGCAGGGCCGGCACTCCCGCGCCCCAGAATGCGCCCGCGTTCGTCGCCGACGACTGCGACCGTCGAACTCTGCCCGCCGTCAATTCCGGCAAAGAGATTCACCGCGAGCGATCGAGCAGTTCGTGGGCGAACGCGGAGGCCGCGGCTTCGCGCGCGCGCCGCGGCGCGAGCACGGCAATCTCCCCGATGCGTTCGCGATGATGATAGAGCTCGTGCCCAACGGCAAGCGTGACGAACTCACCGAGTTCGGCAATCGTCAAGGCTGCGGCAACGCGCACGTTCAGGCGGATTTCCGGGATGGCGGCATCGTACTCCGAGCGCAGCTCCGCGCGTCCCCAATCGCCGAGATCGGCGAAGCGCACGGCGACGCCGTAGGCAAGCGCTTGTGCGAGCGCGCCGCTCACAGCAGCACGCCGTCCGCAACGAGCCGCGTGCGCAGCGTTTTCGCGTCGACGTCGGCGACGCGTGCGCCGTTTTGGCTCGCGAGCGCCGCGGCCGTGCCGGCGGCTTGTCCCAGCGTCATGACCGTCGGCGTTAAACGCGTCGACGCAAGAGCCTCGTGCGTCGTCGAAATGCAGCGTCCGGCGACGAGCAGCGCGTCGCGATTGACCGGAACCAAACAGCGATACGGAATCTCATAGCTCTCGCCGGGCCGCAGCCGATGCGTCGTCGTTCCGCTGCCGCTGGGGTTATGCAGATCGATCGGATAGGCGCTGCGCGCAACGGCATCGTCAAACTTTCGGCCCGCGAGAACGTCTTCTCGCGTCAGCGTGTAGCGTCCGACGATTCGCCGCGATTCCCGGATTCCGATTTGCGTGCCGGTGCCGGCGAGCCGAGCATTTTGGAAACCCGGGACGCGGTTGCGAAAGAATTCGAAGAGCTGCATCGCCTGCAGACGCGATTCGACCTCCGCGCGCGTGAGATCGACCGGATCGAGCGGATCGACGTCGACGACGCGCGTCATGTTGACGGTGACCTCGTCGGGATACGGCGAGATAAAGAACGAGACCAGCTCGCGGGGAACGTCAACCGCGCCTTCGTCGCGTGCGCTTTCCCACAGCGAATAGAGCCCGGCGACGGCGGTTAAATTTTGGGGCGTGCGGTCGCGCTCCGAAAGCGAGCTGCGCATTTCCTCCGGGTGCTCGCGAACGTACTGCGCAAGCTGCGCGAGATCGACGTGACTCAAACGAAAGATCAGCGTCGCGGGCTGCACGCGGCCGCGTTCATCACCCTGCTGCGTCGGAACGCCCGCCGACGCCGCGACGAGCGCGTCGGCGGTGGCATCGATCACGATGCGCGCGCGCTGCGCTTGCGGCCCAGCGATTGTTGCGAACGCCGCGCCCGTGACGGTATCGCCTTGCGTCTGCGCCGATAAGAAATAGGCGTGCAGCAGCAGCTCGACTCCGGCTTCACGCATCATCTCAAAGAGCAGCGCCTTATGCACCTCGGGGTCGAACGGTGTAATCGTTGCGACGTAATCGGACGAGTCGCGAACGTGACCCGGCGACGCGCCCTTGCGCATCAAGCGCTCGACCATCTCCTGAGCAATGCCGCCGACAATTCGTTGGTTTCCGGAGTGGAACGTCATCCATGGCCCCACCATCGCGGCGGTCGCCGTACCGCCGAGAAAACCGTACCGCTCGACGAGCAGCGTGCGCGCGCCATGGCGCGCGGCGGCAATCGCCGCGGCGCAACCGGCATTACCACCGCCCACGACCAACACGTCGAACTCGGTCATGCAGGCCATTTCCTCGTCTTACAAAATAAACCGCCATGCAAGCTCACCCGGCTACTCTCGAAAGAAACTGGGCGATGGCCGCACATTTGAGCGCGCTGGTTGCCGTCGCGGGCATGCCCTTCGGTCACGTGCTCGGACCGCTCGTCGTTTACCTGATCAAAGGGCATGAATCCGAGTTCGTGGGCGAACACGCTCGCGCGTCGTTGAACTATCAAATCTCGATCTCGATCTTCGCGATCGTGGCAACCATCATCGCCGTCGCCGTGACGCTCGGTTACATCGTTCCGCTGAGCTCCTCCGGCGACTCGTCCGTCCCGGGCTTCAACCTTGCAGCGCTTTGGATCGCATTTGCGGTCGCGGCATTAATCGCCGTCTTGGCCTCGATTCTCTTCATTATTCTCGGAACGCTCGCCGCCAGCGAAGGCCGCGCGTACACGTATCCGTTTGCCATTCGCTTCCTGCGCTAGGAGAGTGCACTGAATGATCATGCAACGCGTCAAACCGCTGTCGCGCATTCTCGCCGAGGGAAGCGACGAATCCCACGGGCTCAAACGCTCGCTCGGACCATGGGCGCTCACGGCGATGGGCATCGGCGCGATCATCGGCACGGGCATCTTCGTTCTGACCGGCGTCGCCTCAGCCACCCGGGCGGGGCCGGCCCTCACGCTCTCGTTCGTTGTCGCAGGTATCGTCAGCGCACTCGCTGCGCTTTGCTACGCGGAAGTTTCGAGCAAGATTCCGATTTCGGGCAGCGCGTACACGTATACGTATGCGACGCTCGGCGAGGTCCTAGCGTGGATCGTCGGCTGGGCGCTCGTCCTAGAATACGCGCTGGGCGCCGCGACCGTCAGCGTCGGCTGGTCTGGTTACTTCACGTTTATTCTGCACACGCTGCACATTTGGGACGTGCCTCAAACGTGGCAGCACAGCCATTGGGATGCGACGCCGGGCATCGCCAATTTGCCTGCCGCGGCAATCATCTTTTTGATAACGGCGCTGCTCGTGCGAGGAACGAAAGAATCCGGGACGGTCAATGCAGTCATCGTCGGGATCAAAGTGGCGGTGGTACTCTTCTTCATTGCCGTTGGAATCGGACACATCAACCCGGCGAACTATCACCTTCCAGCAGGCCCGCAAGCCGGCGAGGGAGGGTATTTCCCGTTCGGATGGGCCGGCGTGTTTGCCGGTGCGGCCTTTATCTTTTTCGCCTACATCGGCTTCGATGCGGTCTCGACGACGGCCGAGGAAGCGAAGAATCCTTCGCGCGATCTGCCTTTTGGAATCATTGCCAGCCTCGTGATTTGCACCGTGCTCTACATCGTCGTCGTGGCGATCCTCAACGGGTTGGTGCCGTTCTATACGCTCAACGTAAACTTCCCCGTAGCGTACGCAGTCGATAGCGTCGGCCTCGCCTGGGCCGGTGTGATCATCTCGTTTGGCGCGATCGCCGGGCTTACGACGGTGCTGCTCGTCATGATGTACGGACAGACGCGCATCTTTTATGCGATGTCGCGCGACGGTCTCATCCCGCCGGTCTTCGTGAGACTGCACTCCAGCTGGCGAACACCGTGGATCTCGCAGATTATCTTCGGGGTCCTGATCGCTGCGGCCGGCGCACTCTTCCCGATCAGCATCTTAGGATCGCTGACGAATATGGGAACGCTCAGCGCGTTCATTCTGGTCGCGTTCGCGGTGCCGATGCTGCGCAACCGTCATCCCGAGCTGAAGGGCGCGTTCACCATCCCTTTCGGCCCCTATATCATTCCCGTGCTCACGATGATCACGGCGCTTGGCTTGATCTACTTCCTCCGATATGGCAACCCGGTCGTTTGGGGCTTTTTCCCGTTGGTGTGGTTGGGCTTTGTCATCTGGTTCGTCGTCGGCCTGATCTTCTATTTCGCGTATGGGCGCAACAAGAGCACCGTGGCGCTCGAACACACGGAAGGCTTAGCAGTACGGCAGCCGCCGGTTAATTAGCCTTCGACAAGCTCAGGGCAAGCTAAGCTTCGCGGGAGACGAGGAGCAAGGCGACGCGCTCATCCTCCGCGCAGCCGTCGGTCTCTTCGTGCGCGAGCGCCGCGCCTTGTTCGGCGCTCACCAGGCCTTCGAACGCTGCAATCCGGTTGGCGCGCAAGATGTAGAGCGCCGGCAGCGCGCGCCCGACGTCGCCGAAATTGGTCGCCTTTTCGATCGCGTCGCGAACATCCGGCGCGATCGCTGCAACGGTGGTCAGATGAAGCCTCGCGCCGCGCAGTGCCAGTCGAACCGCTCCTCGCTCGTCAACGACGCGAAGGTCGGCGCGCCGGCGATATCCCGTGAGCTGCGGCGTGAGCGCGACGGCTTCGAGCTCGGCGAGCTCGCAGCGCAGCGACTCGCCGGCGGCGGCACGCCGCTCGTCGTCGCTGCACATCTGGGATACGGCCGATTCGACCAGCGCCGTCGCCCCGGAGGCGGTCGCACGGACTTTGTTACGCTGCGTATCGATCTCGACCTCGACCTGCACGCGATCCGGCGCAGCGCCGGCTGCGACGACGCGGTCTGCAGCCTCGCGTCGAATGCGGGCGATATCCTGCGCTGACGGCGCGGCGATCGTTCGTTCGACGGAGTCGCGCACGAGCGCCAGCGCGACGCCGATCGGAGCGATGACTTCCGCATCGCGCGCGATCTTGTAAGGGAGCTGCATGAGTTGCGCGGCGTACGGGACGAGCGCGCCGGCGCCGCCGCCGCCACCGACGAGGGCCACGCTACGTCGGTCGAGCCCGTAATCCGCGATCAACGCATCGACTGCCGCGCGCAGCTTTCCGGCGGCAAGCGTCAACACTCGCTGCGCCAACGCGCCGGCATCGCTCCGAAGCTCGCGCGCGAGGATTTCAAACGCATAGCGTGCCGATTGCGCGTCGCCGTTTGCAAAAGCCCCCGCGGGAACCGCGCCAAGTACGTTTGCCGCGCAGGTTGCCGTGAGCGCAACGCGCCGGCCGTCGCGAGCAATGAGCGCCGCATACTCAGGAGCGTCGCGCGCCGCCGGCGCGATGCGCTCCAACCGCGCGCCTTCCAGCGAATGGGCTGAAACGAACGATGCGTAGGCGCAGCCTGCAATGTGCGCGCTGCGGGGACCGGCATCGACGATCTCGTTGCCGCCCAAGCGAATCATGCTGCCGCCGCCGATTCCGAGCGTGCGCACGTCGAGCGTGCGCAGCATGGTTCGGTTGCCGCCGATTTGGGCGGCGCGCATTTGCGGGCGGCCCGCGCGAATTGCCGAGCAATCGGAGCTGGTGCCGCCGACTTCGATGAAAATTCCGTCGCTCAAGCGTTCGTAGAGCAGCGCGCCGGCGATTCCGGCCGCCGGGCCGGAAAGCAGCGTGAGAATCGGGCGGCGCTCGATCTCGCGCACGTCCATGACGCCACCATCGCTGCGCATCACCATCAACGGCGCGGGAATCGCCGCATTCGTCACCGCTTCGGCGGTCATGCGCGCGGTCCACACCATTTTCGGCAGAATCGCCGCGTTGAGCGCGGCCGTACGCGTGCGCGCCCGTAATCCGTAGGCAGTGCTGACATCGTGGCCGCTGGTCGCGTCGACGCCGTGCGAGCGGGCAATGGCAACCGCATCGGTTTCTGCGGCCGGACGATCGACGCCGAAGCTTTGCGTTGCGGCGATTGCCTCGGCACCGCCCGCGATCAAGCGCTCGATGCGCGTCCGTATCTGCGCATCGTCACCCGCCGACGCAAAAGCGAATTGTGGTTTGAAGACGTTTCCCGAGTCCAGGCGCACGGCACCGAAATGCATCTGCCGCCTCGAGAGCCACGCAAGACTGTCGAGCAAGCCGATGACGCCGACCCGCGCCAAGTCGCCTTCCAGCAACGCGTTCGTGGCTTGCGTGGTGGAGTGAGCGATGAACGCGATGTCAATTGCGTCGATCGTAGGAGTTTGCAGCAAACGGTCGATCCCGCTGACGATGCCTGCGGCCACGCCGCCGGGCGCGCCGTGCGTCGTCGGCACTTTGATGCGAGCGACGAGCGCCCGGGTTGCCGCGTCGATCGCGACGACGTCGGTAAATGTACCGCCGACGTCGATGCCGACTCTCAGCAGCATAGCTACCAGTCCGCGACCATTGCGTAGGTGACCATCGTCAGCTCCACGTACCCGCCGCGCGCGTGTCGATCGAAGAGCCCGCGCAAATCGGCGCGCATCCGGTCGGCGGCAGGGCCGGAGGCCGGCAGATACGACGCGGAGGAAGCGCGACCGAGCAGCGACTCGCGGTCGAGCCGCTGCACCGACGGATGCTCGCTGCGGCGCACGGTCGCATTCGGGAATCGCGCGAAGATTTCGATTGCGTCCGCCCGGAGCGCCTCGGTGTCGTCGGTCGCGTAGGAGCGGACGATGTCGCCGTACCCGCGGGTAAATGCGTCGCGCTCGTCGCGTTCGTACTGCAAAATGGCCGCCCGCCGGCGCGCGATGCGCGCAAGCTCCGCAAGTGCCCGCGCAGTCGCAAACCAATGGAAAGCCTGGCAGGCAACGGCAACGTCGACGCTGTCGTCGGGCAGCCCCGTGCATTCGCCCGTGCCCTCGCGCCACTCCATGCCCTGATACGGCTCGGCGGCGTCGCGCATCTTGGCGTTGGGTTCGATTGCGATCACTCGCGCTCCGCGCTGCGCAAAAAGCCGCGCGGAGATTCCGGTGCCCGCGCCGATGTCGGCGATCGTCAACTCAAGGGGCGGCCCCAACCCTTGCAGCACGGCATCGATTGCGCTCGGCGGATAGGAGGGGCGAAACGCTGCGTAGGCTTTTGCCCGCGTGCCGAAACGGCTAGTCGAGTTCATGCGCTAAAGGGCGCGCCGAGCGTGATCTCGACGGTGCGGTCCCCACGCTGAACCCCGAACGCGTGCGGCTTGCCGTCGTAAGCGAAACGTTGCGACTGATACGTTCCGTACTGCCACCACTCGACGCCGTCAATCGTCTCGATGACGTCGCCCGAGCGAAGGCCGGCGACGTACGCGGGGCCCCCGGCACGAACGTACGCGCGCAAGTTTCCGTCGTCGCTCTTGAAAAACGCATAGAAATAGGTCGGCTTGTCGCCGGGACGTTCGGCAACGCCGGTGCGGAAGAGATTGGCGCTGCGCACGGGATCGGTAAGCGCCCAGCGGCGCAGACGCCCAACGCCTTGCAGCGCCAGCGCGCGGGCGTCGCCCCCGAGTTGGTGGTCGTGCCATTCGGAGACGATCCAACCGCCGCAATCCTCGAGGCGCAGACCGACATCGAGATCGGTTCCGTCGACGACCGTGAACTGCGACGTCGTCACGTACACGTACGCCGCATAGCGCTTCGCGCCGCAATCCGTGGCGTTGGGATCCTCGTGAAGTCGAATCATCTGCCAAGGCCCCGGCGTCAGCTCCGCCGCGACGGCATCGGCGGCGGCTTTGCTCACCGGCGTTCCGTCGTCGTCGACGGCGAGGCGATTGCTTGACGCCGCCGGTGCGTAGAGCGCGGGCAGCGTCTCACCGGCGCGAGCGGCCGGCACCAGCGATACGAACGGCCGCACACCAAAGAGCGCGGGCGACGCAATAACGACGGCGAAGGTAGCGGCAATTGCGACTGCAACCTGATACGGCAGCGTACGGCGCGTAATCGTGTCGATCGGGACGCCGGTAAAGTTGGCGATCCAAACGTTCGCCGTATTGGTGGGATCGCAAACGTTTTGAACCTGCACGACCGCCATGATCGCCGCGACGAGAACGACCGCCGGCAAAACGTGCGCCGCATAGAGCGCGGTAAAGATCGCAATACCCACGCCGAACGGATTGAGCGGGCCGCGATAGAGTACCAGCGGGCTCGCGATTCCGAAGAGCAGCACGTACGCGACCGGATTGCGCAGCCAATTGCCGGCGAGCGGACGGAGCGCCGCGGCAAACTGCGGCTCCTGCGTCGCCGCCAGCAGCATTCCAATTCCCATAAACAGCACGACCGCCGGCGCGACGTCTTCGACCCCGCGAATTGCCGACGCGACGAGCCGCTGCACGGCGAGCGACGGACGCGTGGCCAGCACGCCGAAGACCGCGGCAGCGAGAAACGCCGGCGCGGCATCCATTTTGAGCACGTAGTAGAGCGCGAGCGGCAAGAGCGGCGTGATCAGCGCGACAGCAGGCACGCGCGGCGTCTCGTCAGGTTCTCCGGCGACGGCCCACGTCGCGTAGCCGCGTTCGCGGCGAAAGGCGATCACCGCATAGATTATCATCGCAATCGCATCGACGATTGCGAGCACGATCGCGTACCGAATCAACTCTTCGCGTGCAACGCCGAAGAAGGTGATGTAAAAGGTCCAATTGGCAATATTGAAGATGAACCCCAGCGCGAATCCCATCAGAAAGAGCGTGGCTGCGATCGTGCGCGGAACGCCGGCGGTCATCATGATCGGCAACACGATCGATCCGACCATGATGATGCCCCCCAAACCGGAGACCGCCGTAAAGAGCAGCGCGACGATCGCCGAAAATCCCAGCGAAAGCGCGAGCGGGTTCTCGCCGCCGAACTCCGCCGCCAGATCAACGATGCGACGCGCGATTCCGGTCTCGATCGTAACGCGCCCGAGCAGCGCGCCGAAGATGACGGCAACGTAGAACGGCGCGAGCTTCACCGCACCGCCCGTCACGATCGCGCCTAGCTTTGCCGCGGGCACGCCGGCGACCATCGCCATGATCAACGCCATCGCAGGCACCGCAACGAGCGCCGGCATCAACCGCCGGTACATCAGCAGCGCGAAGACTGCAAAGACGAGCAGAATAAATGCGGCGGTCACCCTTCGTCCTTCGACTCCGCCGCTTCGCGGCTACGCTCAGGATGACACATTTAGGGCGGCACGATCGTGTCGAACGGCGGCAGTGCGGCGCCATGGGCGTAGGCTTCCGTTACGCGATAAAAGGCGTCGGCGCGCTCGATCGCCTTTTGCGCGGCCAAGTGATAGCGCTCGAGATTGCTCGCGAGGTGTCCTTCGCGGCTCTCGTAGAGCCATGCGCGGCGATAGAGCGGCGCTAAATCTTCATAGGCATCGCGCAGCTCCCACATCCAGTACTTGCACCAATAGAGGTCGCGCTCGGCGCGATCGTGCTCGGAAGCGTGCGCTCGAGCGTCCTCGTACATCGCGCGCAGCTCGGTCGCCATTTGGAATTTGCGCGCCAGCGCGTCGTAGCGCCGCGCTGCCAAGAACATGACGAATGCGGCGTTGGCGTGCAGCGGCGGCGCGCCGAAGTAAAGATTTTGCTCGACGTCTTCGGCGGCGCGTCGCGCCGCGCTCAAATCCGCGGTTGCCAGTTGCTTTGCCGCCGCCGAATCGAACAGATCGGCCCAAAAGAGCGCGTCGGTTTGCCCATAGGGAGCCTCGGGCGGTTCGAGTGTTCGCAGAATGGAGGCAAGATCGGCAATGGCGAGCGCATAGCGCGGATCGTCGGTACCGAAGAATGCGCTCGCAAAGTCGCGGGCAAATTGTTCCGGCTCGACCGCTCCGGCCTGCCACGCGGCGGCGGCGGCATAGATCACCGGGTACCACGTTGCCTCGTAGAGCGTCTCGCCATCGTCGTGCCAGACCGTTTGAAAAAGGCCGAGCACTCGCGACGCTTTGCCTTGTTCCAGGAACCGGCGCTCGTTGTCGAGCGCCGCGTCCACATTCGGAAATATTTCATTCCAGTTGCGCGCTCCCGGCGCCACCATCTGCTCGAAGCCTCCGCGCACGATCGTTTGAATGTACGGCATGAACGTCGGCTCGTTCCCATAATGCCAGTTGACGATGACGGCGCTGCGCGGAATCAGCTTCATGATGCCGGGGTCGTTCTCGATCCCGTCGTCCCAAAGCATAATCCGCGCGCCGGACGGCGCGATCAGCTTGTTCATCGCCACGATGTGATCGGCGTATGCTTGCGAACGCCCGCGCTGAGCGACGTAGGCTTGCGTCTGCCCCAATCCGAGTGTCGCCGTCTCGTCGGAGCCGATGTGAAAGAACGGCGGCCGTCCAACCGCCGCAAGCTCCTGATCGATGATGCGCGACAAGTAGTCCGTCGAGAGCGGTACGTTAGGCGCAAGCAGAAAGCCATGCGGCAATTCCGCGGCGGCGGCGTAGCGCTCGAAACGCAGCGTGTTGTGCATGTGCGCAAACGATTGTTGTTCCGGAATGAGCGCGACGTGGAAACGCGCCGCGTAACGCGTCAGCTCCCGAAGTTGATCCGGGGTGATTCCGTCGAGCGGCGCCGGCAGCGGATCGGTCGGGCTGACGAAGACGTGCTCCATGTACGGCGAGTAGCCGTTCATTTTGAACGCGGCGATTGTTCGAACCCGCTCCTCGAAGTAGCGCATCGTCGGCAGCGGCCCGCGCGAGACGTCGTCGGAGAGGGTGCGCCAAGCCAATGCGGGGCGATCCTCGATCTGCACGCACGGCATCGTCCAAACGCCGTTTGCACGCACCGGAAGCTGCGCCAGCGTCATCGCACCGTAAAACGCGCCCGCGGAATCCGAGCTCACAATCTCCGCGCGCCCGGCGGCGGTCGTCAAGCGATACGATTGCGGCGCGAGCGATCCATCATGCGTTGCCACGATCGCGGGACTTGCGGCAACCGTACGCAGCGATCCGATACGCAGGGCGCGCCAGCGTTCGTCGAGTTCTTCACGTGCAGCCGGATCGAATCCGGCCGCTACGCTCAGCGGCACGCTGGCGATGCGTGAGCCGCAGGAAATAGTTTGAATTCGAGCCGGCGACGGCACCAAGTGCAGCGTGGTCGCTGCGATCGCAGCCAGCAGTACCAACGAGAATTACGTCAACTCGTGGATTGGGCGCGTATCGCCGCGTCGCGGCGGCCCAGCAGCGTGTCGACGTCGTCGAGATACGCCGCTGCTGCGGCACAATCCAAGCCTGCTGCGCGATCCGCCAGCTCGAGGGTCTCCACGTCGGCCGCCGCAACCGCTCCGCCGCCGTCCGCCGCGCCATGCCCCGCGACGATGTGGTGGTTGATGAAAGCGTGCGGATCGCCGAAGCCGACCCGCAAAATCAGCTCGTCCAGCCGCGCGCGTACGTCGCTCGACAGCGTGCAGCGAGCGCCGAGGTCGCTCAACGCTTCACCCAGGTACGAACGCACGTACTCGTCGGAACGCCGCCGCTCGACGTCGCTGTCGTAGCCGGGAAATTCGGCGATTTTTTCACGCAGCGTCTCGAGCGGCTCCATCGGTTTACTGCTACGACGGATGAAGGCGGAGGGCCTCGAAGCCTCCCTGGGAACATACGACGCATGAGAAACGCGGCGGCGTGGCCCGCGTATCTGGTTGCAGCGGTCTGCTTTGTTATCGCGCTGATATCCTCGATTGCCAACATCTCGCTGCTCGGTCAGCTCAAGCAAGAGCAGCGCGAGATTGCAACCCTATCTGAGCGGTCTACCGCCCTCGCGCGCAACCTCGTCCAAGAACGGACCGCGCTCTCCGACGTGCTCGACACGCGCGCGCACCGTTATCCGATCGGGGGCGGCGAAGTGATTACGCACGGGAACCGGATCTATCTGGCACTCGACGTGCTGCCCGAACCGCCGCACGGAAGAGTCTATCAAGCCTGGACGCGGGCGCGCGATGCGACGAAGATGACCGCATCGCCGACGTTCCTGCCCGATGCTCGCGGCACTGCGCTGGTCCTGTTGACGGCCGATGCGCGATCCGCAGTGGAAGTCTCCGTTACCCTCGAACCTGACGGCGGCAGCAAAGAGCCTACGACCAAGCCGCTCATGGACGCCCCGCTCACGTCGCAATGATCGAACCTCTCTCGCGCGCCACGCGCGAGCCGGCGTTACGATACCTAGCGCGCTCGCCTTACCTCAACGTCTTTCTCTCGCACGTGCTGATGCACGATCCCGCGCCGCCCGCGCAACGCAGCATTGCCGTAGCGCTCAAACGCGACGCCGTTATGGGCGTCGCATATTGGGGACGGCAAATCGCACTCGCCGCCGAGCCTTCCGCGATTCCGGCGTTCGCAGAGTACGGGCGGACGCGACGCGGCGAACGCATGATCGTCGGCGCGCGAGAGACCGTGAGTGCCTATTGGAACGCGGTGCGCGATTGGCACGCGCCGCCGCGACTGGTTCGGGATCGTCAACTCGTGATGGTGATCGACCGTGCGCATCTTCGCCCGTACGAGCACCGCGTCGCCGTACGCCCGGCAGGCATCGGGGACTGGCGCGCCGTCGCCGACGGTTCCGCGGAAATGGTTCGCCAGGAGCTGGAGTATGATCCGCGTCGCGGATCGCCGGAATTCGGCGCCGGTATTCGCGCGATGATCGAACGCAAGCTCTGGTGGATCGGCAGCGTTGACGGACGCCCGTGTTTCTTTTGCAACATCGGTCCCTGGTGCGACCGGACGATGCAGCTGCAAGGAATTTGGACGCCGCCGGCGATGCGCGGGCGCGGCCTTGCGACCGCATCGCTTGCAGCAATCTGCGACCGGCTGCTCGACGTTTCGCCGACGCTATCGCTCTACGTCAACGACTTTAACGCCGCCGCCATCGCGCTCTATCGCCGCGTCGGCTTCGAGCACGCCGGCGACTTTCAGACGCTGCTCTTCTAAATGGCGCTAGATCGACCGCGTGACGACGAACTTGACGGTAGCTCCTTGCAAGACGTAGGCATTGGTCGGAATCACCGGAGAGCCCGGCGTTCCACCATATACGATGCCGCCTCCGATAATGGTAAAGGGGTTGGCATAGACGTTCGTTAGATTCGTTCCGTAGAGCCCGTACTCGAAACCGGCGTGCCGGTAGGCGACGTGAGCGTCGAGTGTTGCGTACGGCGAACGATTGAGCTCGTTATACCAGCCTTCGTAGTCGAGTTCCGCACCATAGTTCAGACCGAACGGCGCGTCGTTCTCGACCGCAACGTACGCTTTGTGTAGCGGCTGCCCCAGAGCCTGTTGCCCGGCGGCGAGCGTGCCGTCTTGCACCGATGCCGGAATAACCGTGAGGAACGAGCTGTCGACGTCCCAGCCGGCGCGCACGTGCAAGTCGCGCCCGAGCAATTGATCGGCCTGCACGTCGATTCCGCGATACGTTGCGTTCCCGGCGTTGACCGGCATGCTGATCGGGCACGGTGTCGGGTTATGCTTTGTCTGGCAACCCGGAATCGGAACGACGTTGAGCTGCGCCGACGGTGAACGAACGTTATTCTGATACGCGTCAAATGAAAGACGCAGCGGATGGCGCGACGTGCCGAAAATGTGATCCACGCCGAAATCATAATCCGTCGCACGATCGGGTTGCAGATTCGGATTGCCGACGTAGACGACGCCGCCCACGGGAACGCGATCGGCCGGCGGCGGAACGACCATTTCCGAAAGCTGGGGCGTCTGGAACGTCGTTCCGACGGATGCTCGCACAGCCGTGCTCCCCGTCGGCGTCCACGTGAAACCGGCTCGCGGATTGAAGCCGCTTCCCCACGTACTGAACCAGCTTTCGTACGCCGCGAGCGAAAAGTGAATGTGGCTCGTCGGGTCGCCGTTATACCGAATCACCGCATAGCGTTGTGTCTGCGCAAGCGGAATCGTTTGCACCGGAGGGGTCTGGGCGAGCGCAACGATCGCCGGACCGAACGGACCGCCAATGGGCTGCGCTTGTGCGACGACTTGTCCTTGCACGTAGTTCGTCGTTAGCGTTTCCGTTTGGAGGTCGTACTTGAACGAAAGGGTGCCGTAGTCGAAGTGATGATCGATCTGGAACCAGTCGTCGCCCAAGAGGTCGCGTTGATTGTACAGGTACTGCATCGTCTCGGCGCCCGGGCCGGAGACGGACTGCGATGCGAGCGTGGTCAGATGACTGAATTGAACCAGCGTCGCCGGAGCTCCGTCGATCTGTTCCAATCCCACCGGCAGCTGCGCGTCGAGGCCGTAGTTTACTTGATGCGTGCCAAGCCAAGTTCCGGCAAAGCTTTGATAGCCGCCCGAACTCGATGCATCGAGAGGACCAACGTGAACGGCATCATCGCCGCCGCCGCCGCTAAAGCCCGGCGGCGTGTAGTTGGTCAGTAAGGCAGATTCGTCTTTGGTAACCGTCTGATTGCGGAAGTCGAGCTGCACGTAGCCATAGCCGTTCGACGGGCCGAGCTCGTAGCGAAGTTTGGACAAGAACGAGTCGCCGTAGGAGCCGCTCCCGACGCTTTGCGAACGTTCGTTTTCTGCCGGGGGCGAGACGCCCGGCGGCGGCGCGACGATCGTCGTATTCACGGAACCCGACGAGCTGGCGTTATGGAACGAAAACGCATAGCCGAGACGTCCGCTGGTTCCGGTCGTTTGCAGCGTCTGGCCAAACGTATCGTACGATCCGCCGAAGAGACGCATCAGCGAGTGCGGCGTGGTCGTCGGCTCGAGCGTTAAAATGTTGACGCCGCCGCCGATCGTGTTCGGCCCGATGAGCGACGAGGGCGAGATTCCGTAAATAACTTGCACCCCTTGGAGCGCCGCCGGGTCGACCAGCGAAAGATCGAAGTCGCCGGTATTTCCGTTATTGACCTTATGGCCGTCGATGTCGACTAACGTTTCGGTCGGATCGGGGCCGCGCACGGCAAAGACCTGGGTCGCGTTACTCCCTCCGCCGAGCGGCAAGACCGGTGTGACGGAAAGCTGCGGCCAGAGCATGGCCGAGACCGCATTCGTGCCGGCCGCCGCCGCGCTTTGCGCGTTGAGCGTGGCGCTTTGTGCGGAGGACGTCGAGACGGTTTCGCCGGCGGCAGCTCGCACGGTGCCGATGACGGTCAGCGAGCCGGTCGTCGAGGGTGCGAGCACGATCGCAAGGCTCTTGTTTTGGCGATCGATCGTCACGGTGCGTTCGGAAATCGCTTGATAGCCGGCGGCGACGACGTCGAGCGCGTACGTTCCGTTCGGCACGTCGTCGATCTTAAACCGCCCGTGCGCGTCGCTATGGGTCTCTTTCTTGATCTCGCCCGACGAAAGCACGAGAATCGCGCCTGCGACCGGCGTGCCGTCAGTCGCCGATACCGTGCCTTTGACGTCGGTTTCGTGGTGCTCGTGCTGTTCTTGGTCGTGATGGTGTTCCTCGTGATCGGCCAACGCGATGCCCGAACACGGCCAGAGTACGAACGCGAGAACGATGCATGCGGCGCGAACGCACGCAATGCGGAATTGCATGGAATGACTCCCGGGAAATGCTGTTGGGTGGTTTTGGACTACGCGAAGGTAGTCGCGGGAGGTCCACGCTTAGCGAGACGAAGCGCGCTTTGCGCGCGGCGGCGCCGAAGGATGACGTGCCGCCCGAGCCGATCGTAGCCGGGAGCGCGGCGCGCGCCGGCAAACGGACGCAGCAAAAATTCGATGATCGTTGCGATGGAATCGTGGTGGGAGATCAGCCAACGCGCGACGGCGTAAAGAACCGCTGCAAAGAGTCCGGCTGCCGCAATCGTCGTCGCGACGCCGAGCGGTATCGAGCCGCCAAATGCTTCGCCGAGGCCGCGTACCGGAATCCCGTCAAGCCGGCCGTCGAAAAACTCCATGGCCGGAACGATTGCGAGGCTCGCCGTCACTGCGCCGAAGAGCATGGCGAGTGTTTCTTGCAAACCGAAGACCGGACGCAGCAGCCGGGCACGATGTTTTGCCGCGATGTCGCAACAGATGCGCAATCCCCGCGCGGCGAGCAGCAGTGCGACCAGCAGCGCCACGCCGGTGACGAACTCACGCGAGCCGTGCCGCAGATGGTCGTAGCTGTCGCGGGGTAGCGCAAAATCGCCGAGCACGTCGATGGCCGAATGCGCGATCGCCGCGCCTGCGGCAGCGGCGCACAAAGCGAGCGAGGACATCGTCCGAAATCCGACGCGCACGCGGTGGCCTTCGACGATCCGTATATGCCTCCTAGGCAAAAGAGAAGGGCCGATCCGTCGATCGGCCCTTCCGGTTCTTCCCTGCCGAGAACCTAGTGCGAAGGAGCAACCCAAATGGTACCGCCTGCCCACTTAACCCTCGTCGGAACGCATTGCGTCGTTTGCGCGCCGGCGTAGGTAACGTCGTTATACAGGCTAAGCACGTGGTTAATCGTCGCGTGCGGCGCGAATGAGCCTACGTCGTCCGTGCGGCGCAGATAGTGCTGCTGCGCGTTACGGTATCCGACGAGGAAGGTGACCGTCGACGCGGTTTTATTGCCCAGATTGACCCATTCGATGCGCGTGCCGTTCGCCATATGGCTGAACGGTTTCGGCTTCTCGACGGTGCAGCTCTTGATCAAAATGGGCGCCGCGGCGCGCGCGGTGCCGGCCGATGCCGTTATCGCCCCAACGCCCAAGAGCGCGACGGCAACTAAACGACCGAAACGTATCATGCGGTTTTCTTCTCCTAACCGGTTCGAAGTAAGCAGGAGAGGGCTTTCCTTGCTGTTCGAAAGCTTCCCTTCAGCCAAGCCTGCCCGCTCTTCGGGACAGCGCAAGCTCCGAGGTGGGTATGACGCATACATGGATAACGATCGCCCGCGCGGCGACGACGAAGAGACCATTGCGCCCGACGTGGCGCCGCGCCGGGATTTGCCGCTCGATCCCGCCGATGCCGTCGAGCTGGAACGCGACAAGTACGGCGATAGCAGCATCAATCCGAATCGCGACGATCAAGAAGACGTCCACCGCGGAACGCCCGACGATATCGTGTAGCTAACGCGTCGCCTTTCCGGGCTCGCGTAGGTTGGTATCGGCGTTGCCGTCCATCGCCGGTAAGGTCGGTGTAGAAGCCTCTTCGGCGCGAATGTCATCGAAGCTAATGCTCGCAGTCGAGAACGTTCTGTCGTGCCTGAAAACGAGCGAATCGAGTGCGGTCTCTTTCTCGATATAGGCGTTTCCGTCGACGTTTTGGAACGTCACCAACCACCGAACGTTCGCCATCGGCGCATCGGTGAAGTTGCCTTGTGTTTGAAGCTGCACGACTTGGTACGTGTAGACGTCGATCCAGAGCTCTCTGATTCGGTAGCGATCGGGCCGGCGCAGCGGTTGCAACCGCAAGTGATAGGTGTAGAGTCCGCCGATTGCTTCGGTTCCCACGAGAGCGACGTTGTAGGCACGATCGACCGCCGTGACCGTAGCAATCGTCGGCAAGCGCGGCGCGCTGCTCGCGCTCGGGGTCGAAGTCGGCGCGCGTTCCAGCGTTAGTCCAAATGAGTAGCTCGGGCTGATGAGCGGCAACCCGAGGTAATCCGGCGATGCTTCCTTGCGGTGAACGTCCTGCGTTCCGGTCGCCGTCTGGCCGCCGGCGCCGGCGTTCCAGCCAATCGAAAATGCAAGCTTGAAATTTACGCCGCCGGCTTCGTGCGGTGCCGCCTGTTCCTCATCGCTAACTCCCTCGACTCGAACGTCTCCGCTCGAGAACGCTTCAGCGCGGAAGTGTTCGGCCTCTTCCTTGTCTCCCTCGGAGACATTAATGGTCGTGCGATACGAGATCGGGCTGGGATATGACTGTTCTTGCAACACCTGACGAGCACGATCGAAGATTTGATAGGCGTCGGGGTCTGCCGACGCGATTGGCGCCAACGCAGGGGAGAGCGTTAAGAGCAGGCTGGTTGCGACGACCGATCTTACCACGTTGCCATCACTCTGCTAGGGCTCGCACCATTACCCTGCAACCGGGTGACGAATGCCGCCGAGCACTGCGAAGCAGGTGGTAATGCATGGGCCGCTAATCGCCTCTTCACTGCGGGCTCGGTTGCGCGCGGGAGGGAGCTGAAGCGATGAATACATCCATTTTTAGCCGCTCTGCGTTCGGCATTTCCGCGGCTATCCTGGTGCTGACCGGGTGCGGCGGCGGCTCCAGCGCGGTCGCACCGTTACTGCCGGTTGCCGCGCAATTTAACTTTACTGTCGTGAATTCCGTGATTCAAGGCAGTACGCAGTCGAGCATAAGCTTCGCGGTTGAAGACGTCACGCGGAATTGCATACAGTTCCCCGGCCCCTTTTCTGATAACCATCTCGACTATGGCGCTTCAACCGTGCGCGCGGTCGAGCTCGTTGATTGCGGGACCAGCGGATGGTTTACCGTAAGATTTCACGCGTTAGACGTTCAACTCGCCGACACGATCGTCAAGTGGACCGTATCGGAAGCGGGAGTGACCGAAAGCACCGTCACGCAAGGCGGCCTCTGCGTTAGCCAAGTCAACGCACCGGTGCTAACGGAAAAAATTACCGCAAAACCGGCAAGTGGTTGTCCGTAAAGACACGGTGAACTTTGCCGCCGGCGCGGCGTCCGCCTGACGGCACGCCGACGAAGCCGTGCAGGTTGCCGTTGCCGTCGTTATACCATCCGCAAATGTCGCCGCTGTCGTTAATGCCGTTCACGACGGTTATGCTCTTTGCATTCGGCTCGTCAATCGTTTGCCAGGATGGGTTATTCGTCGGCGACGTCAGCAGGAGCCCGTGCGTTACCCCGCTTTGAATGTACGAGCCGACGATAGCGCTCGTAGCATTAATGCCGAGAAGCTGCGTGCTGTAGCCTTTATTGTCATACGTTAAGACGGTGTAGCAATACGGTTTGGTCTTGCACCCGTTGACGCCGTAAGGATAGCCATACCACCCCTTCGTCGTGGCACTCGTTTTTGAAGGCTGGAGCCATCCCACGACGTTCAGGCCGTCGTCGATTCCGGTTGCGGCATAGACGTACGGACTTGGGCTCGCGGGAACAATATTCTTACTGCTTCCGCCGGGCAGCTCTTCAAACGCTCGCATCAAACAACTATTCGCCGGATCTCCGTATTCGCCGACGGAGTAGCCCGCGGCATTGATTCCGTTCAACTGCGTCCCGATGCACCCGCCGGCCTTCTGACCGGTATGAAGCTTGATGAGCGACCAAAGACCCTGATTGTCGGCCACGCCCCACACGCCCAACCGGCTTCCGTTTCCGCCGCCGGGCATGCCTCCCGGATCGTAGGCATAGCCCGCAGCAATCGGCTGCGCGTAGTTCGCAGTCGTCGCGAGTGACGTCATGTATGTGCCGCCGGCGCCATTGTTTGTGTGAGCGTCCGGCCAGTTATTCAAGGTGAAGATGGTATACGATCCGCTGGAAGGCTGCGAAACGTAGCTGTTCCCGACCACGATCGATCCGGGATTATAGTACACGCCGATGATTTCGGAGTTGTCGTTAATGCCCATGATCTTGTTGTTCAGGCCCGCGGAGTTATCGACGGTCGTAAATGTGTAAGAGACCGTGGCGCGCGTTCGTCCCGAACCCTTAGGCATCGTTTGGAAGGAGGAGCCGGAACCGTTGGAAGCGCCGCCCGAGCACGCGCCGATAACGAAGGCAAGAGCGATAACGGCTGCCGACGCAATGTTTCTGCCTGAGCAAAGCTGCGACCGCATTATTGGCCCCCCATGCCGGCGTGTTTACGGATTCTCTGTTTCGGAGCGCCGCCCAGAGAACAATTCTTTGCCGGCGAAGTTGCGACGAAGCCGTTGTATAGACCGCTGCTGCCGTTGAGATACGTGCCCGAGATGTTCGCGCAGTCGTTAATGGAGTACGGTATCGTCTGACTGTATTGCGCGTTGTTGTTGAAGTAGATGGGATACTGATAATACTGAATGCCGCCCGGGTTCTGAACGAGAAAGCCGTAGGGACCGCCCGCACTGGTCCAGTACTCGCCCACGACGTTGTCCTGCCAGTTAATGCCGAGCGGTTGCGTTGAGATGGCGTTCGGTACGGCAATTTTTGTGTACGCGAAGTACGAGTAGTACCAGCCGGTCGACACGCCACCGCTCGTGGAATACCCGACCGCATCGCCGACGCCGTTGACTCCGGTCGCGATCGCGCTGTCGTATGGCCCCGGCGGCGTAAATGGGGTGAACACCGTTGTCGGATTGCCTTGGCTACAGCACGTGGATTCGGTGTATTCTTCGAAGGGCGCGGCCGCGCCGCAGCCGCTCCCGGCAAGGTAGTACCCTACGGTGATCCATGACGAGTCGATGCCGCGCAACGTCGTGTTGTTACAATTTCCGGCGGCCGGGTTGTTGATGACCTGCCAGCCGTTACCGTGTGTGACTCCGCACGGATTGCATGAGTAGCTGCCGCCTTGCGGAACGATGTAACCGACTTCGCCGCCGTGGCTCGAGTTAGCGCGCCCCCACAAATACGTAACCGACGTTTGGGAGAAGCTTAACGTCTTGAAGTTGGTGTATCCGCTCGGCGCCGGTGACGCATCGAAGCTCTGCACGCTGCCGCTTGAGTTCCCGTAGTTCACTCCGACAACGCTGTTAACGTCTTCGATGCCGGTGATGTTGTTGTTGCTACCGGGTAGGCTCGTATCGTTGACGGTGTACCAGCTCACCCAAGCAATGGGCGTCTGCGTCGCTTGCGGCTGAGCATACGATTGGGTTTGTGATGTCCCGACCGGCGTTATCGAATCGTTCCACGGCGGACCGGAACATGCAGCAACACCGATCGCAATGGAAACAAAAATCAGCGCCGGCCAATAACGGCGGATCGCTTTAGTAAATGAATAAGTCATACGCTTCCTTGCGCTCCAAAATCTTCGTCGTTGTCGATTACGCTACCAGAAGGCGGGAGCCAATTCAACTAAAGCAAGTCACACAGTGCCTGCTTCTTATCGCGTTAACGCGTTAACAACCGCGGCCGCTCCTTGAAACGTCGGCGTGCAGGCCTGCGACGTTGCTCGCTCGGCTTCGTTTTCGTTGGTTTTAGTTCGCCCTATGAAAGTGCACGCGTGCGCCGGGCTAGCGACCGCGCCCAGAACGCGATCAGGCTTTCATCGGAGCACCAGTGAGGCTTCGAGTAGCCTTCCTCCGTATTGATTTGCGACACGATCTGACGAGCGTCTGATTCGGTCAACTCTACGCCGCGCTGGGCATGATCCTTCGCGACCTTGAGTACTCGGCGCCAAACCCTTTGCACGTGGTCCGAGCAAGTCACGGGGCCCAAGTTATTCAACGAAATGAAAGAACTGGTCCAAGCCAGCGATGCGCAGCAATTTGAGGACGTTTTCATTGGCGCCCTTTAGCGTAACGCCGTGTTCCACGAGACGCCGGTATAGTAAAACGAGTTGCTGCATGAAGATTGAGTCTAAGTACGTCACACGGCTCAAATCGATCGTTGCCGGACCGTTCCCCAAAGACGCGAACGCGCGCGCAAGCTCATCGCGTCGGGCGATGTCGTACTCGCCTTCCAATTCAATGAGAGCCCGCGGCGGCTCTGTGGTGCTGTCCATGGGCGTCTCGCCTATTCCCCCGCGTAGTATGACTAAACGTCCTATCAGGCTAAATTCGTGTTTCGCAGCCGTGCCCTCGAATAGCTGCTATTCGCTAATCGATGCATCCCAATCGAGGTCTTAGACAGATCGGAGCCCGTTGGCTGCACTCGCGTTCATGTCTATTGACTTGACGTAGAGAGCACGTCATAGCGAAACTGCAGCCATTGGAGCAACGCATCGAGCGCGGGGCAGATTGCTGCGCCGACGTCAGTAAGGCGGTACTCGACGCGCGGGGGGACGGCCGCGTGAACCGTACGCACGATCATGCCATCCCGTTCTAGCTCGCGCAGCTGTTGCGTAAGCACCTTCTGTGTAATACCCTGTACGGCGCGTTCTACTTCGCTGAATCGCAGCACGGACTTGTCGAAAAGCGCGAAGAGTATCTCTGATTTCCACCGGCCGGCAATGATCGCGAGAGCCTCGTTCAAGTCTGATGCGGCAAGTGCTATCGGATAGCCCTTACCTCCAGGTAGGTAGCGCACATCGCGGTGGCTAGACGCCTCGCTCATGGCTGGAATATTCTTGTTCTTATGAAAGACTCATTCGCACTTCCGCCGGCAGTCGCCGCTTACGTCGACGGAATGAACCGCGGCAGCATCGATGAAATGATGAGCGGATTCTCCCGCGATGCCTGGGTGAACGACGAGCACACCGAGCACATCGGTGGCGACGCGATCCGCACGTGGCTCACCGGCGCCGTCGCGGCAAA
>JAMXLK010000031.1 GCA_024281075.1 Vulcanimicrobiia bacterium | reverse complement strand
TCGGCCCGCTCACGCAATCGGGCAAACCCACGCCGAGCATCTGTGCCAAAGGGACGTATCTGGTCTATGCGGTGGCCGCCGACTATCCGGCCTACGAAGCATCCTATCCCAACAACCTTTCGCAACTTCCCACCATCCGCGGTGCGACCGGGCAGGCCGACGTTTCCACCTCCGACGCGCTCACGGCGGCCTATCCCTAGCCAAGAACCGACTGCCCGCCTGCAACCCTTCTTGGGCTCGGGCACTATAATAGAGATAGTTGGGGGCCGTGCGATGGGCCCCCTTACCCGTCCAAGGGAGCTATGCGAGTCAAGTACGAGGTGTCGGCGGGCGGTTTGCTGCTGCGTCGCCGGGGATCGAGCTACGACGCCCTGCTCATCGGCCGCGGCGCCCCGCCGCGCGTCTGGACGCTGCCGAAGGGCCACGTCGAAGCGCGCGAGACAACCGAGCAAGCAGCGTTGCGCGAAGTTCACGAGGAGACGGGTTGCTGGGGCGAGATCATCACGCGCCTGAACGAGATCTCGTACTGGTTTTATGTGGGCAAGACGAAGCACCGTAAGGCGGTCACCTTTTTCCTCATGCGTTATCTTTCGGGCGATCCGGCGAGCCACGATCACGAGGTCGACGACGCCCGCTGGTTCGATCTGGCGCAAGCCCGAAAGACGCTCAAGTACGTCAACGAAAAGCGGCTCGTCGATCTGGCACTGGAGTTTCTCGCCGCGCATCCGGACGCGTTCGGCGAACCGGAGGTTGCCGAGGCCCGCAGGGCCGAACCCGTATCGTCCTGACTAGCGATACTCACGCCTTTCACGTAAGGCTCGATGCCTTCGACGGTCCGCTCGACCTGCTGCTGAGTTTGATCAAAGAACAGCAGCTCGATATTGCAACGGTCCCGCTCGCGAGCGTCGCCGAACAGTATCTCGAATACGTCCATGCTTTGCAGGCGAGCGACGTTGAAATCGCTGCCGAGTATCTTGTCATTGCCGCGACGCTGCTCTTTCTGAAGTCGCGTGCGCTGCTGCCGCCGATTCCGCCGGAGCTCGTCGAGGACGAGGGCGAGACTGCCGAGGAAGTGGAAGACCGGCTTCGCCGGCGTTTGATCGCGTATTCAAAATATCGCGAGCTCGGTGAAGAGCTGCGCGAACACCAACGCGAGGCAAGCTCTTTTTTCTATCGCGAACCGGGCGATCCGGCGGGCGAAATCCTGCAACGTTATGAGATCGATCCCGAGAAGCTAAAACGCGCGTTCATCGCGATGCTCGCGCAAGCACGCCCGGAGAAACGGTCGATCGCGCGCGAACGCGTTTCGCTATTGGCGTCGATGGATTACATTATGGCGCGTATCAAAGAGCGAGGCGAAGCGTACTTTTCGGAGCTATGCAGCGAGCTCGGCATGGGGCGCGACGTCATCGTCGTGACGTTTCTCGCTATTCTGGAGCTGGTACGCCGGCACCGCGTGGCTTTCGAGCAGCCCGAAGCGTTCGACGACATCCGGCTCTTCCCGGTGGCAAAAGCGGCATGACCCTTCCATCCGCAGCGCAGTCGAGCGACGAAGCGATTCTGCGGCTGCAGCGTCCGGTCGAGGCGCTGCTCTTTGTCGCGAGCGAAGCGCTCTCGATTCCGCAGCTCGCAAAGCTGCTGCACGCCGACGAGCGTGAAATCGCCGCCGTGCTCCAGCATATCGAAGAGGAATACAGCGACCGCGGCATCGTGCTGCGCGAAGTGGCCGGAGGCTATCGTTTTGCAACCTCGCCGCTCGCGCGCGACGTCATCGAAGCATACCTGCTCCCGCCGAAAACGACGCTCTCGACGCCGGCGTTGGAAGCGCTTGCGGTCATCGCGCACCTGCAGCCGGTGACGCGCAGCGAAATCGAGGCGATCCGCGGTGTCAATTCCGATAGCGTCGTCAATACGCTGCTCGATCGAGGGCTCATCGCGGAAGCGGGACGCAAAGACGTCGTCGGCCGGCCGATGCAGTACAAGACGACGCCATTCTTTTTGGAATCGTTCGGCTTGCGTTCCATCGACGATCTGCCGGAGCTCGAGCTCGAGCCCGGACAGGCGCTCGAGTTCGATCTTGAAGCGGTCAAAGCCGAAAGTGCTCCGGTCAGCGCCACCTAAAGACTCCTAATGCGGATCGGTCTGCACGTCCACGTCGCGGGCGGCTACGTCAAAGCGGTGGAACACGCAAAGGCGGCCGGTTGCAGCGCGATGCAAGTCTTTTCGACGAACCCGCGCAGCTATCGCACCGCCCCGATCGACGTTGCATTGCTCGAGGATTTCTCGCGCCGCCGGCGCGAGGCGGGCCTCGATCCTTGTGCGATTCATACTCCGTACTTGATTAATCTCGCGAGCGCCGATCCAAAGATTGCGGGCGGATCACTCAAGCTGCTGCAGAACGATCTCGCGGTTGCGGCGCGCGGCGGCATGCGCTTCGTCAACACTCACCTCGGCTCGTACGGGACGCGCGACCGGACCGAAGCGTTCGGCGCTATTTGCGCCGCACTCGAGACGGCGCTTGGAGCGATCGAGCCAGGGGTCGTTTTGGTGATCGAAAACTCCGCCGGTTCGGGAAATTTGGCCGGCGGTACGCTCGAGGAGCTTGGCGCAATCCTCCGCCGCGTCAAACATCCGCAATTGGGCGTTTGCCTCGACACCGCGCATGCGTGGGCCTCGGGCTACGAGATCAATTCAGCGGCTGGAGTCGACCGGTTCGTGGAATCGGCGGAACGCGAGATCGGACTCGAGCGAATCCTGATGTTTCACTTCAACGACACCGAGGTGCCGCTGGGGGCCAGCCGCGATCGCCACTGGCATATCGGCGAAGGCAACATCGGCTTCGAAGGCTTTCGAGCGCTATTGGCTCATTCGGAATTGCGCGAGAAGATCGCGATTCTCGAAACGCCCGGAAGCGATGCGGACGACCTGCGAAACATGCAGACGATCCTCGCGATTCAGAAAGGCGCCCTGAGCGCCCGGTAGGGGACTACTGGACGCGCAGGTGCGGAAGGCGCATGCTCGACTCCATGAATAGTGCCGAGTCGGCGCGGCGAATTCTGAGCTTCAGATCGACATCATGGATGTCGGAGACGAGTGGAGCGGTACGAACGGGATCGCGAAACATTTGAAACCTCTTGACGTTTGTGGTAACCTTCAATCATTATATAGTGGTGACGGTAACTTGTCAACAGATTTTGCCGGTGTCCCGCGTGCCGTGACGCTCGTCTTGCCGGCGGCCGATCGGGCTCCGGGCGCCCTGGAGTTGGTCCGGCGCATCGTCAACACGGTCGAACTACCGAACGGGCCCGACGATCTGAGCACGCTCGAGCAAGCGCGCGCCTGGTGTCTCAGCTACGGTCTCGCTCCGCCTCGCGACGAGCGGCACGTCGCGCTGCTGCGCGACTTCCGGGAGACGCTGCGCGAGCTGCTCTTCGCCAACAACGGCGAGGGCGATGCGCCCCTAGCCTGGGAACGCATGCGGCCCTTCTTGGCAAGCACTCGGCTGAGGCTTGCCGTGAATCCGACCCACGGTTTAGAGCTGATGCCCGAAGACAAAGGGCCGATCGCATCGCTTCTGGCGATCGTTTACGAGTCGCAGCTGCTTGGAACGTGGCCGCGCCTTCGCGCTTGCCGTAAGGCATCGTGCCGCTTTGCCTATTACGATCACACAAAGAATGCCTCGCGCGCGTGGTGCAGCATGGCGACGTGCGGAAATCAAGCTAAGGCGCAACGCCGCCGGCAACGTGAACAGTTACGTCGCCCACTTTGACGTCGACGCGTTCTACGCAAGCGTCGCCGTTCGCGACGATCCAAGCCTTCGCGGCAAGCCTGTCGCCATCGCGGGGAGCAGCCGGCGCGCGGTCGTTTTGACCGCGTCGTATGAAGCACGCCCCTTCGGCGTTCGGTCGGCGATGCCGCTCTATAAGGCGCGCGTGGCGTGTCCCGACCTCGTCGTCGTGCGCCCGCAAATGCAGAAATACCGCGAAATTTCTCGCGAAATCTTTGCCATTTTCGAACGCACCGGCCGGCCCGTCGAAGGGCTTTCGCTCGACGAAGCCTTCATCGGCCTCGGCGAGACGACGTTCGAGGCGGCATGCGCGCGTGCGGCGGAACTCCGTCGGGAAATATTCGACGCGACGCACTTGACCGTCAGTGCGGGCGTCGCCGGCGGAAAGATGATTGCAAAAATCGCCTCGGACACGTGCAAGCCCGATGGCTTACTCGGCATTGCGCCCGGCGACGAAGCCGCCTTTCTCGCGCCGTTGCCGGTGGGGCGTCTCTGGGGCATTGGACCGAAGATGCAGACCCGCTTGAGCGTTTACGGAATCTCGACCATCGGGGAGCTCGCCGCGCTCGAGGAAGAGCGTCTCCGGGAACTCTTCGGTTCCTGGTGGCACGACGTGCGGGACTTGGCGCGCGGCGTCGACCGGCGTCCCGTCGAGCCCGAGCGCGAAACGAAATCGATTTCCACCGAAGAGACGTTCGAATACGACGTGCGCGACGAGCGCCGGCTGCTCGAAATCTTGCGCGTGCAAGCGCGCGAACTCGCCGAAACGCTGGAACGCGAACGCTCGGCGGCGCAAACGATCGGCATCAAGATCAAGCGTGGCGATTTCACGGTTCTCGGACGGCAAACGCATCTGGCCGAACCCACACGCGATGCGCGACGAATCTTCCGCGCGGCGGTCTACTGCTTGCGCCGCGCGGCGCTCGACGGCGCGCCGGTACGATTGCTCGGAACCCGCGTGGCATCGCTGGTCGACGGCGACCCACTGCAAACGAGCCTATTCTAAAGGGACGGGCTCAGATATGATCGGTCGCCCAGCAAAAATCAGCGCCCGTTGCCGTTGCGTCGCGCAGCAGATCCTGCCCCGCCGCACTGAGCGGTACCATCATAAAAACCGCATCGTTGCGCCGGCGGACGGTAAGCTTCGGCATGACTTCGCGCGCGCCGGCGGGCGGCAGCCATCCGGTCACGCGCTGAAGGTCGCCTGCCGCCGCGCGTAATAGCGCGGGAATGGCGGCGGCGCTCCACGAGTCGGTGAAGCCAAACTCGTCCAAAAGATAGGCATCGAGGCGCGCCGCGCGCACGCCGAAGACGTACGCCACGATGCGTCCGCCCCGACGGACGACCAAGTTCGCCGGCTGGCCCGTGGGATGTTCGCTCCGATGACGCATCTTCGTCGCGATCCAGTTCCAGACGGCTGCGCTGCGGGCAAAGCCGGCGCGGCGGTTTTCTTCCCCGCGGTCGTAAATGCGCCGAACGCTGCGCCAATCGTCGTCGCGCAGGTGCGAAAGCTGTAGACGCATCGACGGAAGCGTATCGGCACGCAGCAAAAAGCGGCGCGACGGCAGCGTGGTAAAGCCGAGCGCGGAGTAAAACTGCGGTCGAATATCCGAAAATAGGAACGCGACGTCGTGGCCGTCATCGCGAGCGGCGTCGAGTGCGGTCGCCAGCATGACGCTGGCGTAACCTCGTCCGCGATACTCCTCCGGCGTGAAAACGGCGCCGAAGCCCACCGCTTGCAGCGGCTCGCTTTGGTAGCGTATCGTTCGTTCGTAGCGCTTGAACGACGCGACGAGCGTCGCGCCGTCGTAGAGCCCGAGCGTTCGATAATACCGCCGTCCATAAGGCCCGCGAGCGATCTCCAACGTCTGCGCGACGTAGGCGTCGAAGCTTCGCGGGCCGGCCCAGAGCGGTGCCGTCAGCGGCAGCACCGCGCCGGCGTACAACTGTGGCCGAATTTCGCGCAACCGCACGTTATGGACGTTTGCGTAGTTCTTCGAGAAATTCCGGCGCGGCGTTGGAGCGGATCGGCGGGCCGCCGGCCGTTATCAGCACGCTTTTGCGGGCCCGCCCGCCGGCATATTGAAACGCACGCCGCTCCCGATCGTAGTATTGCTGCGCCGCCCTCGACCGGTACAGGTAGTACGAGAACTTCGCCGTGCGGGCTGCGCGCGCGTCGCCAACGTTGTCTTTGGGAATCATCCCAAGGCGCGGACTGAACAGAAACGCGTCGGGTGAGTACCACCGTGGGAAGCCGCCCGGTCGAACGTTGGCGACGACGACATGCTCGAATTCGCGCCCGCGAGCGGCTTCGACGTTGAGCGTATGAACGAATCCTTCAGTCTCGTCGAACTGGCAGGTTTCCAGATCGCTTTCCATGCGCTGACGTGCGTACGCTAAGACGTCTGCGATCGTTGCTTCGCGGTTCTGCGCCACAAAAACGTTCAGGCGCTGCAGTAAGCGTCGCAAGATGGCCTGCTGTGCGCGCGATCGCGCGGAGTCCGGCTCGCCGTCGCGCGCTAGGCCTTCGCTCCAAACCATACGGACGAATCGTTCGAACGGCAGCTCGTGCATCGCGGCAAGCCATCGCTCGCGTAGCTGGCGAAACCGCTGCACGCGTCCGGCCGCGTCGTCGCTGAGCGCCTCGTCACGGTCGCCGCGAATCACGTTCCATCCCAGGCGAAGATCGCGCTTGGGGTTCCAGCGCGTCGCCCGCACCGTCGGCGCAGGTTCGTGGTCGAACGCAAAGAGTGCGCGCTGGGGATCGGGGGGTTCGCTGCAGAGCACCACGAGCGACGCATCGGAGAGACCAATGGCGCGATTGCCGAGCGTGCGGAGCATCCACTCGTGCGCAAACGGATCGTGGACGTTCCACAGAAGCGCGAGCGCGTCGAGAGCGCGACGATCGGTAAATACGTTTGAGTCTCCGGAGAGCAGTACTGGGACGTTGCGTTCCAATAACGCCTCTTCGTAGAGTTCGACGTTGCGCACCGAGCGGAAGATCACGGCGATGCGTTCCGGCGCCGTGCCCGCAGCAATCCAGTCGGCGACACGCGCCGCGATGAGAGCCGCTTCGTCGCGCGGACCTCCGAGCCGCTCGAACTGCATCGCCGGCGAACGGAATACCGCGTGCAGCTCGATGGATGCCGTTGCGAAGGCAAAGGTCTCCTTGGAATTGGTCATCCGCGCCGGGGTCACGACCGACGAGGGATCGCCGCACAGGGTTACGCCGTGCAGACGGTCGCCGAAGATTGCGCCCAACAACCGTAGATGCGACTTCGTAAGCTCTTGCGCGTCGTCGATCAGCGCAAAGCGATGCCGCGCGCGCAGCGTCGCGGCATCGTCACGGTTGCGCTCGAGGAGCTGCGCTGCCGCAATCGCCGCATCGCGCCCGGTCATCCGGCCGCTCGACTCCACTAGCTCGACATAGCGCTCGAAGAGCTTTGCCAAAATTTTGGCCAGATCGATTTCGCGACGGCGCTGACGCGAGAGCTCCTCGCGCTCGACGGCAAGCGAATCGTGATAGCAGTGCTTTGTTGCCGACAATAAATTGGGATCGGCGAAATTGGGCGGCCGCGCATAGAACTCCGTCGCGCCGGTCAATGCGCGCGACAAGAAGAAAGCCGGCGCAACGTCCGCATCGCGTAAGCGGCGTATCAAGCGAAAGGCGGAGCGCAAAAAGCGCTCCGGCGACCGCAAGCCCGGCACTTCGGGATCGAGCTGCTCGGCTGAGAACTCGTTCCACTCGAGGGCAAAGAGCGGCGCGCAGGCCTCCGCAAAAAGGAGTGCCGCGTCGACGTCGTCCACGAGCGTAACGTCCTTGCCGTGCGATCGCAGTAATGCAACGGCAAACTCGTCAAGATCGCTCTGCGACGAAAAGAAAAGCGGATCACTTTCGGAAAAGCGCGCGCGCAACGTCGCCGCGCGCTCGGCTAGGGCAGTGCTCTTGCCCGAGCCAGACGCGCCGAGAATAGCAAAACACTCATCGTGAGGCCGCTCGGCGGCCTCGCGTTGTTCGGCGCTCAACTCGACGAGAATCAACTTGCGAAGCGCTGCGCCTCCGATGGTGGTTTGGAGGCGCATGCGAGCGCGTAGGCGCAGTAGACACAGGCCGCGGCGTCCCGCGTCGTTTCGAAGCTGCGGGTTTCGCCGGAGGCAAGCTCCGCGCTGAGCGCGATCATGCGTTCCCGGCTACGCTCCAGTTCGCCGGCGGAAACGTTGCGGCCGACTTGCAGCGCGACGGGACGGACGTCGAGCAGCGCATCTTTGAGCGGAATGAGGACGAGACGCGTAACGCGATCGCCGGCCGCCGTCCGCGCCCAATAATAGAACGGCAGTTGAAAATCGCGAAAAGTCCGGATTTTTTCGACGTACTCTGCCGGCGTTGCCGAAATGTTGCCGGTCTTATAGTCGATGACGGCAACGCCGCCGGAGAGCTCGTCGCGATCCAGCCGGTCGATATAACCGACGAACGGGCGGCCGTCGAGCTCCAGCTCCGCGGGAACCTCGCGCCCCAGCACCTCGAACGGAGCCTCCTTCTCCTGTACGAGCAGCCAATCGACGTAGCGCTGCGCGGTACGTTGCGCGCGCCGCGTTTGTAACTCGAGTTCGACGCGCGTCTCGAAGCCGTTGCGGTGCGTCTCGAAGGCCCAGGTGATGCATTCGCGAATGCGGCGCCGCATCGCCGCTTCATCGGCGGCAACCGGCCGCGGATATTCGCCGTGGAAATCCTCCAGCGCGAGGTGAAAGGCGCTGCCGTACGCGGACGCCGCCGAACCACGATCCTCGATAGCACCGCAGGCATAGCGGTAGAACCATTTCCGCCGGCACTCGGCATACGCGTTGAGCGCGGAGGCGCTGAAGTGGCGCTGCCACGGCGCGACGCCGGCCGGTTCTTCCAACGGCTGCGGCTCGGTGAGCCGCAGTTCAGTCTCATGCCCTGCTTCCTCGGCTGCCTCGAGCGCAGGTTCGAATGCGGCGAGTTCGAATGCGCCGGCGATTCCGTCCCGCAGCGCCGATTCGGGTTGCGCGTCCAACGAGCGAACTCGGCGTATGTTTCGAGCGAAGCGAAGCACGCAATCCCGTTCGCTCGCCGGCAGCGCGAGATCGCCGCGTTCGATCGCCTCGAGAAGCGTACCGGAGCGAAGCGCTAACTTGGCGTATGCCGCCGCGACGTCGTGAGGCACTCCGGAGCAGGGTGAGCGCAGCAGCCGCAAGAGCAACGTTTGAGCGTCGGTGCGATGCCATTGCACGGCATCCTCAACGAACGAACGAAGCAAAGCGGAGCGGACGCGCACTATCTCTGAAGTTACAGGTTCCACCAGGCGCCCCTGCTCGTTTCGTGTAACGACCAGTGGTCCGTAACGCCGAGAGCGTGCAGCACCGCTGCCCGTTTTCGGGATGAGATGCAAGGAGCGATGAGCGACAAAAGCAGAGCTTTGCGAGCGAAGAGCGACGACGCAGGTCGCCTGAAAACGGGCAGCCCTACGGGAAATGGGCAGCGCAAGCACGCTGGCTGCGTTACTCGTCAGTCACGGAGCTACGGCTCCGCTCCCTCCTCGCGCCTTGCCAATCGTGCCCGCGGTGCCCATTACGGCGCTACACGTCTCGGCGTTACGGACCACTAAGCATGCGGCGGATCATCATCGGTATCACCGGCGCGAGCGGCAGCCTTTACGGCTACATGGTACTTCAGGCGCTACGCTCCATTGGTGGCGTCGAAACGCACTTGGTCTTGACCGCCGCGGCTCGACGAACGATCGAGCTCGAAACCGACATGGCCGCCGAAGACTTTGAGAGCTTGGCCGATCTCGTGCATCCCGACAACGATTTGGCCGCGGCAATTTCCAGCGGCTCGTTCTTGACCGACGGCATGCTGGTGATACCGTGCTCGATGAAGAGCGCCAGCGCAATCGCATATTCGATGAATTCGAACTTGCTCGTGCGCGCGGCCGACGTGTGTCTCAAAGAAAAACGCCGCCTCGTCTTGGTCGTTCGGGAGACGCCGCTTCATCTCGGACATTTGAGAACGCTCGCGCAGCTTGCCGAGATCGGCGCGGTGATTCTACCGCCCGTTCCGGCCCTCTATGCAAACCCGCAAAGCGTCGACGATATCATCGCCCATACCGTGGGAAAGGCGCTCGATCAGTTCGGGATCGCCAACGAACTTTTCAAACGCTGGCGCTCGCCTTAGACGCATCAACGCGAAAGTCGGGCGACGAGCGCGCGTGCGAGCGGCACGTCGCTCGGCCGATCCACATTGACGGCCGTTTCCGGGAAGGAAGAGACGAACGCGCGGACCGGTGCTCCAAGGATTCGCGCGGCGCGCACTTCGGCGGCAGCAATCGTCAGACGCCCTATGGCGAAACGTGCGAGCATGTCCCAACCAAAGAACGACGCCAGTTTGAATGGATGCTTGCGCGCCGCGCCGAGCTGCTCGATGAAACGTTCGAGCAGCGGAAGCGCTCGCGGCTTCATCGCGACGAGACCGCCGCCGCAGAACGTGCCGTCACGCATCTTCGCCCATGTGTGCGGCACTTCCGGAAAGCGGCGCTCGTGGACCGACTTTTCGACGCAACCGTACACGAGATCGGTCGAGAGCGCGTGAACGCCGCGAACGAAATCCTGGGCCGCGACCGGAGTCAGTACCGGCAAGTCGGAGGCCACGATGAGCACGTCTTCGTCTGCCGGCAATCCGGCGAGACCATTGCGCAGGCTCTCGCTGATATGGACGCCGTCCGGCCGCAGCTCGTCGGCGAAGCGAAGATCGCGATGCTGCTTCATGGCCGGCGGCGCGACGACGATCAGCCGTCCGACTCCGGCAGAGTCGCGTAACGCCGCAAGCACGCGGCCGACCAGCGTTATGCCTTCGATCTCGACGAAGGCTTTGTTCGGCGCGCCGGCCTGCAGCTGTGCGACGGCATCGTGCGGGCCTCCGGCAAGAACGATCGCGTCGATGCGGTTCATAACCAACGCGGCGTTGCAGCAAATCGTGTGACAAAACGCTCAAAACCGGCCGGCAAGTCGAGCCGGTCGTTGATGTCGGCTATCCCTTGAGCGTCCGCAGCGAGCGTGAAGAGGCACGACCCCGAACCGGCCAAGAGCGCGTTCGATGCGCCGGCAGCGCGCAGCGCGCGATCCGCCGCGGCGATCTCGGGGCTATGCGCGGCGATCGTATCGTGAAAGTCGTTTTGAAGCAGCGCTGCTACTTCGTCGAATGTGCCGCGCTGCAACGCCTCGAGCATTGCAATCGAAATCGAATCGCGCCGAGATCGCTGCGGGCGGTCGCGCGTATCGAGTTGCGCGTATGCACGAGCGGTGGATATGGCGACGGGTGGTTTGACGATCAACACGTGCCATTGTGGTATCGAGCCGGCGGGCGTGATGCGTTCGCCCGTGCCCTCAACGAGTGCCGCAGTCTCCGCGAGAAAGAACGGTACGTCGGAGCCGAGACCCCGCGCAAGGCGAAGCCAATCGCGATCGGGCGAGGCGCCGAAGGCGCCGCTCATCGCGGCACGGAGCACTGCGGCGGCGTCGCTCGATCCTCCCCCGAGGCCGGCTTGTACCGGGATGCGTTTTCGCAGCTCGACTCGGACCGCCGGACAGTCTCCGAGCGCGCGTACGGCCGCATAGGCCAAATTCGTCTCGCCGTCGAGATCCGCTCGGTCGCAGGAAAAACTGAAGCGAGTGCTCGGCTCGATGATCAGCACGTCCGCGAGCTCGAGCGGTACCATGACGCTGCGGATGCCGTGATACCCATCGCTGCGCCGTGCGAGCACCTCGAGGGTTAAGTTAATCTTCGCTGGAGCCGCAACGCTGAGCATTCGGGCCACCGTTTGCCGTTGCAAGAGGAGGCGCCTCTGCGTTCGATGCCGCAGTATCTGCGGTAAGGAACCTATGAAGTGGGTTTGAGTTACGACGCGCAACGCAACGAATTTTGCGCCTACGTGCTGCAGGAATCTCAGACGCCGTACGGTCTTTTGCTGGGCAACTACAAAACGTACGCCCAATCGACGGCCAAGGGTGGCGTACGAGGGCTTTGGGACGCAGATACCGATCAGATCATCTTCGGCACGCATCACATTGCGTACCGGATATCGGATCGAACGGCTTTCCCCCACCAGTTCGAGCGCGACCTCACCTTTTTGCCGTACGCTCAAATCTCCGAGTTTACGCTCGACCATCGCATTCACGTCACGGAAGCGTTCTTCGTGCCGTATGGATCGGGTTTCGATCGCGCAGTTTCGTTCGTCGTCGACGTAACGCTCTACAATCCCGGCGCGACGGCGGTGGAAGTTGCCGTATTCCCCTGGGCGATGCTGGTCGGCCAGCGATTCTACGGCGAACCCGAACACGAGGTGCGCGCGTGGAACGACGGCCGGTTCATTTGCTCCAAGAACCTCGAGACCGGCGGCGAGCGCTGGTGGGGCGGATCGCTGGCGCCGGCGGCCGTCGAACTGTCGCTGCGCGAGCAAGTCTTGCTCAAATCCATGCGCCGCGGGACGTTGACGAAAGAGCCCGCTCAAACGCTCGACGACGTGACGCCGCAGCAAGCGGAGCTCGTGAGCCGGCGAATTTTCGGCGCCTTCGAATACCGCATCAACGTTGCAGCCGGTGCCCGCGAGTCGCTGCGCCTGGCCGTCGTCTATCATAAGGAAGGCGCGGAGCATAGCAGGCCGGTTCTCGAAGCGCTCTTGCGCGATCGTCGCGTGCTCCACACGACCCAGGGTTACTTCACCGATCGGCTTGCGGACGCGCGGTTTCTGGTCCCGTCGCCGGAGATCAGCCGCGGGGTCGCGTGGGCCAAGGCCAACATGCTGCGAATCGTCAAGGAATATCCACACGGCTGGGGCGCGACGAACTCGCCGCCGTCCGATATACTCGTCTCGCGCGACACATCGTGGCTGGTTCACGGCTTCGATTATTTCTGGCCGGAATTCAGCCGCAACGCACTCGAGGTCTTCAATCAGGCACTCGAGGAGAGCGGCTTGATGATCGAGTACGTTCGCGGCGTCAGCGGATACAAGACCGATTACGATCTGAACATCAACGACGACACTCCGCTGCACGTGATCGCAATGCTGCACCACTATAACGCGACGCTCGACGATGCATGGGTGCGCGATCGTATCGGATTGGTGGTCAAGCTGACCGATTACATGCTGACGCAACGCGACGAGCACGGGCTCATCAACTGCCGTGCAAAAGGCGTCGATATGTACGGCATCTCGTCGTGGCGCAACATTATCCCGTACTATACGCTTGACGGCGCCGTCACGGAGATCAATGCCGAGGCGGTCTACGCGCTCGAAGGCGCCGCGATGCTCTGCGCCGTCGTCGGCGACACGGATCATTGGGAGCGCTATAGCGACGAGGCGCGCCGGATGCGTGAGGCGATGATGGCGTACCTGTTCAACGACGATACGGGCGCCTTCGTTCTGAACTACGATCAGGACGGAAACTATCAGGACAACTTCACGGCGGACGAGATCTTTCCGGTGCTGTTCAACATCGCGGACTCCGAACAGCGACGCGCTATTCTCTCGAGGCTGCTCGAGGCCGATTTCGTAACGCCGGTGGGGTTGCGTACGATCTCGACGGCCGATGCATGGTACTTTCCGTCGTACGGTTTTGGACTGCTCGGCGGAATATGGCCGGACCTTACGATTTGGTTCGCCGTTGCGCTCGCGCGCAACGGCATGACCGACGAGGCCGTGAATTTTCTCAACGTCTTGTACGCCGCAATGGAAGGTGGAAGCCCGCGCAACACCGTTCCCGGCGAATTCGCCGAATGGTTCGATGGCGGTTCGCTCAGCAATCGCGGAATGTATCTGTCGCCATGGACCGGGGCGAAGTATCTCTGGGCCGTGGCCGAAACCGTCGGCGGATTGAACGGCTATCGCACCAGCGGCCGCCCGCATCTCGTGCCGCTGCGCCCCAAAGGTTGGCAGTGGGTAGCCGCCGCGCGCGTGCACTGGGGAGGCCGGCGCTGTACGTACGTCGTGGATTTGCGAAACGACACGATCTACGGCGACATGCCGGAGCTCTCGGCCGAAGAGCCGTTTACCTGCATCCATGCCGGCCGCGACGTAAGCGACGAAGTTGCGACGTCGCCCGTGGAAGTCGGTGCAATTGCATTTGAAGACGAA
This sequence comes from Vulcanimicrobiia bacterium, assembly GCA_024281075.1. Taxonomy (GTDB): domain Bacteria; phylum Vulcanimicrobiota; class Vulcanimicrobiia; order Vulcanimicrobiales; family Vulcanimicrobiaceae; genus Cybelea. Next base: position 5,952 of record JAMXLK010000031.1, on the reverse strand, counting down.
AGCGGCGCCGTGCGAATCTTCGTCGGCAATTTGCTCGATCGCGCGCGCAACGTGCTGGTCGAATTTCGTGGCCATACCGCCCGGCTCGAGATGGCCCCCGGCGAGCTGCGTGAAGTTCACTTGATCGGCAAGCCCAGCGACCGCCGGGCGCGTGCCGCGAAGCTCGACGTCGTTCGGCCGCTCTCTCGGGTATAATGAAGCGCTAGTTCGATGCATCCCTCGACGCGATTCCCCACCATTTTGCTGGCGGCGGGTGCCGTCGTATTGCTGCTCGCCGTCGGCGTGGGGGAGCGGATGGGTAATCGCGTCATCGGACAGGCCACCGAGCAGACGCTGCAGTCCGTCGTTCCGCAGGCAGTGACTCCGGCGCCCGATGCAACGCCGCGTCCCTACGGCCCGGACTGGAAGCGCTCCCAGGCGCTCTCCGCCGCCGGCGATCCGCGTTTCCCCGATCCTCGCGTCCCGCCTCAGCCGCTGCCGACGTTACCGCCGGCGACGCCCAAACCGAGGCCGGTTCGCACCATACCCCCGACGCCGACGCCCAATCCCAACATCCCGATCTGGCGGCAGAAGCCGCTTCCAACCGTTAATCCGTATGCGACGCCGGCCCCGGAGGCGACGGAGCCTGGCGCACCGACGCCCCAACCGACGCCGCCGGATCGTTAGCCGTCCGTAGTGTTCCCAATGTTCTCATTGGGATCGGTTGATATGATAGTGACATGGAAAGCACCGGAACCGTAACCGTTAAGCGCGGTCTCGCGCAGATGCTCAAGGGCGGCGTCATTATGGACGTCGTTACGCCCGAACATGCGGCCATCGCGCAGGAAGCCGGCGCCGTCGCCGTCATGGCGCTCGAGCGCATACCGGCCGACATTCGGGCGGCCGGCGGCGTCGCTCGGATGAGCGCGATCGATTTGATTCGCGGCATCATGGACGCCGTCACGATTCCGGTGATGGCGAAAGTGCGCATCGGACACTTTGCCGAGGCACAAGTGCTCCAGCAGCTCGGAGTTGATTACATCGACGAATCCGAAGTCCTCACGCCCGCGGACGACAAGTATCACGTCGACAAACACGCCTTCACGACGCCCTTCGTTTGCGGCGCGCGCGATCTCGGTGAAGCGCTGCGGCGCATCGCAGAGGGCGCGGCAATGATTCGCAGCAAGGGCGAAGCAGGAAGCGGAAACATCGTCGAGGCGGTGCGCCACATGCGGGCGATCGGCGACGCCATTCGTGAACTGAGCGTCGTGCCGAAAGAAGAGCTCGTCGCGCGGGCTCGCGATCTCGGTGCGCCGCTGGAGCTCGTCGCGGAAGTCGCGCGCGAAGGCAGGCTTCCGGTCGTGCTCTTCTGTGCGGGCGGCGTTGCGACACCGGCGGATGCGGCGCTGATGATGCAACTCGGCGCCGAGGGTATCTTTGTCGGCAGCGGCATCTTCAAGTCGAACGATCCGAAGCGCTTCGCGCGCGCCATCGTCGACGCGACGACGCACTACCAAAACCCCGGCGTCGTGCTGGAAGCGTGCCGTTCGCTCGGCGTTTCCGAGGCAATGCCGGGCCTCGACATTCGCGCTCTCGACGAAACGCAGCTGCTCGCCCCGCGTGGCAACTAGCTACCCTGTGTCACCCTGAGCGAAGTCGAAGGGCGAAGGATGACTCGCATTGGAATTTTAGCGCTGCAGGGGGACGTCATCGAGCACGCTGCCGCGCTGCGACGCGCCGGCGCATCTCCGAGTGAAGTAAAAACGCCGGCCGAGCTCGCGACTGTCGACGCACTCATCATACCCGGCGGCGAATCGACGACCGTTATGAAGCTGCTCGAACGCGTTGGGCTTACGGCGCCGATCGTGCAGCGCGTTCGTGCGGGGATGCCGCTATGGGGAACGTGCATGGGAATGATCGTCGCCGCGCGCGAGATCGCCGGTGTCGATCAGCCGTCGCTCGGCCTCATCGACATCACGGTGCGGCGCAATGCATTCGGCCGGCAAAATGAGTCCGCGGAAGTGGAACTGCAGATCGCTGCACTCGGCGGCAAACCGTTTCCCGGCATCTTCATTCGAGCTCCGTGGATCGAGCGGTGCGGTCCGGCGGTCGAGTTGCTTGCCGAGCGAGATGGCCGCGGTGTTATGGTTCGTGAAGGCAACGTGCTGGCAACCTCATTCCATCCGGAACTCACCGCAGACTCGCGCGTGCATCGCTATTTCTTGGACATGATCCGTTCAGAGGCGGGAAACAAAAGCAGCGCGGCGTAAATTTCGGCTCGAGATGGCTACAGAAGCCGCCTCCCCTGATATGCAGGGAGGGTTTCAAGGGCAGATTCCGCCCGTCGAGCCTTTGTTGAGCGAGGTGATCGCCACGCTTGCGCTTGCCGCGCACGCCTACCTCACGGAAGAAGAAGGGCGCAACGCGGACTATGAGTCCGCCGAAATCGCGATCGACGTCGCGACGTCGGCATTCGAGCGCGTGAAGGAAAGATTAGGTGCCGATCAGCGGTTGGCGATAACACAAATGCTGACCGAAACGCGGCTGACATTCGTTCGGAAGCGAGGCACCTAAATGCCTCGTTTTAATAAGCTCTGGGGGCCCATGCCGCGACAGTCGGCATGGGGGCGCGCAGCGAAGATTTCGGCGCTGCGTAGCAAGTGGCGAAAGCGAAGCGTAGCGCCAAGCGAGGCGCGAAGCGCCGAGCTATTAAAATGAGCGAAGTCTTAGTCTTAAACTCGACGTACGAGGCGCTGAACGTTACGACGTTTCAGCGGGCCGTCAAACTGCTCTTTTCCGGAAAAGCCGAGATGCTGCACGGGCGCGAGCGGATGTTGGCCTCGCCGACGTTCGAGATACGCATGCCTTCCATCATTCGGATGCTCTACTACATCCGCCGGCCGATGCAGAAGGTCGCATTGACGAAGAAGAACGTGTTGATTCGCGACGATCACGCGTGTCAATATTGCGGGACCCGCGGCGAGCGTATGATGACGGTCGACCACGTCATGCCGAAGAGCCGCGGCGGCGAGTCCACGTGGGAGAACCTCGTGTGCGCGTGCATGCGCTGCAACAATCGTAAGAACAACCGCAGTCCGCAGGAAGCGAACATGACGCTCTTGCGCAAGCCGCGACAACCCAAGTACATCCCATGGATCCAGATCAAGCGCAACACGCTGCCTGACGAGTGGGGTAAGTTTCTCTTCCTGTACAACGTTTCGATCGACGAACGCGTCGAAGCGTAACCAATCGTGGCTTTGCAAAATCGCGTGACGCCGTACGGCGACGTCGTCGCGTTGCCGGGACGCGGCACGATGATGGGCAATCGAGGGATTCTGCATGACGAGGACCGGCGTATCGTGAGGCCGTGGCAAGTGAAACGCTGGATAACGTGCGTGCTGGAGTTCCGCGGGCGCCATCGCGAGGTGATGACACCGCATCGCTACACCGAGCTATTCTTTCTCGACGAAGCGACCGCGTTCGCAGCCGGCCACCGCCCGTGCCGGGAATGCCGATATGCCGATTACCGGCGGTTTCAATCGCTATGGATCGCGTGCCACGGGGAGCCGGCGAATGCCGACGCGATGGATAGCGTGATTCACGCCGATCGTGTCAACCACAAAAAGAAGCGCACGTATCTTGCAGATATCGCCACGCTGCCCGACGGCGCATACATTGCACTCGACGAGCGCGCATGGCTCGTTTGGGAAAACAGCCTCCACGAGTGGTCGGATTCGGGTTACAGCGCGCGCCGCCGGCGACCGGTGCGCGGCGAGGTTGCGGTGCTTACACCACGCTCAATCGTTGACGTGCTTTGCGCGGGTTTGCGCCCGGCGGTTCACGTAACTGCAAATTGACGTTGCGAATTGACGAGAGTCTGCGATGGGGTTTCGCCGAACATCGCGCGATAATCGCTTGCAAAATGGCCCATGTGCCAGAAGCCCCAAGCCGTTGCAACGTCGATGACGCGCGTTTCGGGCCTGCCGGACCGCCCCAGCGCGCGGCGCACTCCGTTCAGGCGCAGGCGTTTGAGATAATCCATCGGGCTCAATCCCGTTACCGCCTCAAAAGCGTTGATGAGGGAGCGCGCGCGCATTCCGCAGATCGCGCTGAGATCGAGCAGCGTCACGGTAGCGTCGACGTGCTCGCGCATATAGGCTTCGCAGGCTCGCACCGCCGCGAAACGCCGGTTCAAGCATTTGGTGCGCTCCACGGCGTGGCCGCCATAATCTTCCAGCGTATCGGCCAATAGCGGAATCAGCGCACCGCTCGCCATTCGCTGGGCTACGGACGGTTGCGAGAACAGGCGCCGAATCACTCCACGAATATGCGCCGCACGAGCGCGATCGCGAACGATGCTGATGCGCGAAAGGTTGCGGCTCAAAGCCTCAGCATCGCGCGAGCGTGGATGGTAGCGCTGCAGCGCACGCTCGTCGGTCGTAACCGAATAGAACGCGCTTGGTCCGTCGGCTCGAACGTCGATGGCGTCTCGGGCCGTCGCGATGATATCGCTGCCAAGATCGGTGCCGAACCAGCGCGCCCGCGTGCGCCTGTCCGCGATGACCGCTACGACGGTGCGGTTCGATTCGATCTTAGCCTCTGCCTGAAATGCCATGTTGTAGATCCGGCAGGCGACTCGCAGCGGCGGCTCCTCGATGACGCTGTAGCCAATATCAAACGATCCCCGTTGGAGCTGTGCCCACGACAGACTTGCGGATTCGTACGAGCCCTCGATCGCGGCGTGCTCGAGTACGGGTGTGTGCTTAATGTTCATAACAAGATAACGGCCGGTTGCCTGGGGACGTGAGAAGTAGCGCTTCGGCTATTGCATTTCCTGCGCTTGGGCTTTTAGAACGTCACCAAGCAAGCCTTCTCTTGCGCTACTTGCGCGGTCCGCAGCATCGCGCTCCAACTCGGAAAAAAGCGCTCTCATGTCGCATCGGAGACTCGGTACTTCGTAGCCGGCGCGGCGCCACCGTGCTCTCAAGTCGCGATCGAGGGTGGCACAAAACGCGGGATCGAGTTCGTTCGCTGCCTCAAATCGTTCGCCAATGTTCTCGCGGCGAGCTTCGGCGAGCTCGGCCTCAAATAGTGTGCGGTTGTCCCAGACCGCGCGACGATCGCGAAAGATTTGGAGTACACTCAAGCCTTTACGGCGGAACTCTTCGTGTTCCCATTCGCTCTCGTCCATCGATCGCGCGACGGCGGCACGAATTGTAAACTCCACAATGCGGTCAAGCAGAGCATCGTACGGGATGCCCTCCGCAATGCAGTGCGATTCTCCTATTCGCACCGAATAGCAAGCGGGATCCATAGCAGAGCATCATTGTAGCGCCAATCTTGCCGAGCCCATATCCCAGAAGTGCAAACGGCTCGCGGGTTCTGCGCTATTTGGCTTCCTGAAGAAGTTGCTGGATCTCGATGCCACGGTTTACGGGCCAAAGCAGGCTCCAGTTAACGCGCAACGTCGTCTGCGGTGCTGCCAGCGGGCGGACGACGTTGCTGTAGTACACCACGGAAACCTGCATCAGCTGCCCCGCGTCTTTGAACGTCTTCGCGACGCCGCCGCCTAATGGGACCGTCCACTTCGTCCCCGGCAGCGCCCAATTTCCTGTCATGATCGGCGCGGTGGTTATCGCCCAGCCGTCTTTCAAATTGTAATTGACGAACGGCTGGACGAGAAAAGAGTTGACATTCGACGGAGCCGGCGGACCGGCGAACGACCAAAGCTGCGTCACCAGCGCGCCCATCACCCAGTTGCCGGGCATCACCAAGGCAACGGCGTCGGGACCGGCGGCCCATTTCGGCGTTCCTAGCAGGCTCGGCGTCGCGGTCGGGAACTGAAAGATCGGTCCAGCCGCCCAAATCAGCTGCCCCGGCTTGGTCTTTGGTCCGAAGAATAGTTGTTCTTGCACGTTGCTTAAGCCAAATGTCGATGGGCAGCCGGACGGTGAGGCGCACACCGGCGGCGGT
>JAMXLK010000030.1 GCA_024281075.1 Vulcanimicrobiia bacterium | reverse complement strand
TGCAGAAATCGCCCGACTTCGCGACCGAAGCCGGAATCGCCGACGCGCTGCTGCACCCGAACGACCGCGCCTATTCGGTTCCACAGCTCATGGATTTTTTCGCAGGCGCCGGCTTACGTTTGGGCCGTTGGCTGCGCCAAGCACCGTACCTGGGATCGTGTGGCGCGATCGCGTGGACCCCGCATGGTCCCAAGATCGCCGCACTTCCTGCGCGCGAGCAATACGCCGTGATGGAGCTTTTCCGGGGTTCGATGATCCGCCACAGCGCGATCGTCTACCACGCCGAAGCGCCGCACGCCGGAGTCGACTTCGCGGGTGACGACTGGCTGGACTACGTGCCGATCCGGCTTCCTGAGACGATCGCCGTCCACGAGCGGCTGCCGGAAGGCGCCTCGGCTGTACTCATCAATCGCAACCACACCGACACGGATCTCTATCTGCCGATCGACGCGCTGCGCGAGCGTTTGCTCGAGGGTATCGACGGCCGGCGGCCGATACGCGAGATGGGCCGTGCGATGATGGATAAGAATTTCACGCGCGACTTCTTCGAGAGCCTGTGGCGCTGGGATCAGGCCGTCTTCGACACCACGAAGAGACGTGAAAGCAACACCGAGAGTGTCGCGTGAAACGCCGCACCCGGCCAGAGCAGCACGCCGACGAGCTCATGTCTAATGCCTAGGTTCAGAAAGAAAAGCGCCGCCAGCACGTTGTACGTCAGCAACCCCGTTACGGTGCGCCGATTCGGCGGCGCGGCTTGCGGCCAGCATGCCAAACCGAGCCCGAGCAAACCGAATCCGGCGACGCGACCGATGACTACGCCCGGCGGCGCAAGTTGCGCGCCCAGGAGCAGCCACGCCACGAACGCCGGGCTGACCGCCAAAACTAAGCCCACGATGACTTCACATCCGGCGGCAAAACCGAGCAGCCTCATCTACAAGCGGAGTTCGCCGGCAGCAGGGATAGCGGCCTTCGTTTAAACATTCTCGCCGTTGCCTTGGACCAAAACAGAACGCCCTACTTTCAGGCGCTGCTCGACTACGTCGATTCGGGCGTGCAGCCGTTTCACACGCCGGGTCACATTCAAGGCAACGGGATGGACCTCGCGTTTCGCGAGTTCGTCGGCGACAACATCTGCGCGATCGATCTCACGCCGATGCCGGGTATCGACGATCTGCTGCAGCCGACGGAATCGATCAAAGAAGCGCAGCGCCTCGCGGCCGATGCGTGGGGGGCCGATCATTCGTTCTTTCTCATCAACGGCTCGACGAGCGGCAACCAATGCATGATGATGACGGCGCTGAATCCGGGCGACCGCGTCGCGGTTCCGCGCAATTCGCACAAGTCGATGCTCGGCGGACTCGTTATGAGCGGCGCCGAGCCGGTCTACATGCGGCCCGAAGTGGACGAAGAGCTGCGGATGGATCACTGCGTTACGCCGGAGACGGTCGCCGCGACGCTGGAGGCGAATCCGGAGATCGTCGCCGTGTATCTCGTCTCGCCGACGTACTACGGCGTCGCGGCCGATCTCGCGTCGATCGAACGCATCGTGCATGACGCCGGGAAGTTGCTGTTGATCGACGAGGCGTGGGGACCGCACTTCCATTTCCATCCCGCGCTGCCGCTCTCCGCGACCGCCGCCGGCGCCGACCTCTGCATCAACTCGACCCATAAAATGCTCTCCGCGTTCTCGCAATGCGCGATGCTGCATCAAAAGGGGCCGCGCATACGTCTGGACCGCCTCGCGATGGTTCTCAAAATGTTTCTCTCGACGTCGCCGAATCTGCCGATGGTCGCCTCGCTCGACGTCGCGCGCAAACAAATGGCCACCGAAGGCGAGGCTCTGCTGACGCGTACGATCGAGCTGGCCCAAGAGACGCGCGCGCGCATCAACGAGATCCCCGGACTCTACTGCTTCGGCGAGGAGTTGCGCGGCCGCAAAGGCATCTACGCGCTCGACCCGACGAAAATTGCGGTGACCGTGACCGGCCTTGGCTACACGGGGTACGAGGCGTCAGAGATCCTACGGCGCCGCCACAACATTCAAGTCGAGCTCGCCGACTTGTTCAACGTGGTGGCGCTCTTCACGATCGGCACGACGCGCGATGCCGCCGAACGGCTCGTGCAAGCGTTGCGCGAAATGGCGCGCGACGATCGCGAGCTCGACATGTTTGCGCCGTCGGGCATTCTGGAGCAAAGGTTGAAACGCGGAAACTTTCGCCTGCCGCCGGTTCCCCCGATGCGCATGCGTCCGCGCGAGGCATTTCTCGCAGAAGCCGAGTTCGTACGATTTCGCGACTCCGTCGGGCGAATCTGTGCGGAGACACTGACGCCGTATCCGCCGGGCATACCGGTCATTGCGCCCGGTGAAGAGATCACGGCCGAGATCGTGGACTACGTGCGTCTGGAGCTCAAAGCGGGCGTGCGGATTCAAGGCCCGTACGACGACAAACTGCGCAAGGTTCGCGTCGTGAAGGAGTGACCGCGCCCCCCTGGAAACTCGACGGCGTGCCGGTGGGTAAATAGGCCCGAAAGGCAGGGTCAGTTTGGCGGTTAGGGTTCAGTCGGTTTCTCCAAGTTGGGAGTTGTCCCAACTCCTCGATATCTTCCCTCTTGCAATCCGACAAGCGCTCGTCCGTCTCAATAACATCGAAGAGATTATCGAAGTCGTGCTCGACCTTGGGCGGCCGCCCGAGGCTCGTTTCGAGAACGACTTCACGTATCTGACCGATGCGCCGGTAACGCACGAAGACATCGCCCACGTCTGCTCGCGGATTTCGCCGTTCGGCGCCGATAATCGAGCCGGCATCGAACAGACGCTGCACCGCATCAGTGCCATTCGCAATCGCACCGGAAAGATCGTCGGATTGACGTGCCGCGTCGGACGTGCGGTCTACGGCACGATCGACATTCTGCTCGACGTGCTGCGCGGTGGAAAATCGATCTGTCTTTTGGGGCGGCCGGGCGTCGGAAAAACGACGATGCTGCGCGAGTGTGCGCGCGTGCTCTCCGAAGAGCGCAAGCGCGTCGTCATCGTGGATACTTCCAACGAAATCGCGGGTGACAGCGACATTCCGCACCCGGGCATCGGGCTGGCGCGGCGCATGCAGGTCGCCGATCCGGCGCTGCAGCACGCCGTCATGATCGAGGCGGTCGAGAATCACATGCCCGAAGTGATCGTCATCGACGAGATCGGCACGGCCGCCGAGGCGGAAGCCGCGCGGACGATCGCGGAGCGCGGCGTGACGCTCATCGGAACGGCGCACGGTCAAACGCTCGAGAATCTTTTAATGAATCCAACGCTCTCCGACCTCGTCGGCGGCGTCAGCGCCGTCACGCTCTCCGACGAGGAGGCGCGCCGCCGAGGCACCCGCAAGACGGTTTTGGAGCGCAAGGCGCCCCCGACGTTCGACGTCGTCATCGAAATCCACGATCGAGACCGCCTCGCGATCCACAAGAACGTCGCCGAGGTGATCGACGCGCTGCTGCGCGGGTACCAGCCGCAACCCGAGATTCGCCAGCGCCAGCCCAGCGGTGAGGTCACCGTCGTTCAAGAGGCCGATACCGAGTCGATGCCGCGTTTTGCGGACGCCTTCGATAACGACCGCGATGCCGAAGAGCGCGAACGGCCGCTTTCCATCTTCCCGTACGGCGTCTCGCGCAACAAAATCGAGCGGGCGATCGCGAATCTGC
>JAMXLK010000029.1 GCA_024281075.1 Vulcanimicrobiia bacterium | reverse complement strand
CCGCAGTACTTCAAGACGAAGGTGGGGCCATATTATGGGACCGTCGTACGACGTGCCTGCGCACGAGCACGGCGCGTGATCACCGACGACGACCGAACCGTCGAGGACCTCGAAGAACTGCTCGGCGTCGATCGAGCGAAGGTTCGCGTCATCCCGCTCGGCGTTAGCGAAGTCTTCGCCGGCGGTGTCGTGCCGTACGCGGCGCCGCGTCCATACTTTCTGAACGTCGGGAATCATCGCGAACATAAAGACTTGGCGACGCTCTTTACCGCGTGGTCCAATCTGCCGGAACGGTATGCCGCCGATCTCGTGCTGACCGGCGCAGACGACTTCGGTGGGGAGTTGCAGCGGCGCAGCAGCTCGCGGCGGGCAATCGTGGCGCTGGGGCACGTTTCCGCGGAGCGGCTCGCGGGCTACTACGCCGGGGCGCTCGCATTGGTGCAGCCGGCCCTGCGGGAAGGCTTCGGTCTGCCGATGCTCGAGGCAATGGCCGCCAGGTGTCCGGTGGTCGGTTCGGCCGATGCGGTGCCGCGCGCGCTCGAATCGGCGGCACTGACGTTCCCGACCCGCGACGCTGCCGCATTGGGCTCGATGCTCGCTCAGCTTGTGGACGACGAGGGGCTGCGCGCCCGGGCAATTAACCAAGGACTGCAGGTTGCCCGGCGGTTGACGTGGGATCGGTGTGCCCGCGCAACCGCGGACGTCTACTCGGAAGTGTTGGAGGAGCGTTGAAGCGAGTCGTCGCGTTGCTGTCCCTTTTCGCCGTCGCCGCGGCGCCGGGTGGACACGCCCCTGTCACGCGGCCGATTGCAATCGTGATCAACGGCATCCCGCTTCCGCTCGAGCCGCCCCCGCGTTTCGAGCATAACGTGCTGCTCGTTCCGGTGCGCCGAACCATCGAGGCGCTCGGCCTTCCTTACGCGCGAGCCGGGCCGCGCATCACGACGCAGGTCGGTTCCAAGACCGTGGGGTTGACTATGGGCAGTGCAATCGCACAAGTCGACCGCGATCGCGTGACGTTGGATTCGCCGCCGCTCGACATCCGCGGCGTGCTGTACGTGCCGCTGCGGTTCTTTACCGACGTGCTCGGCGCGCAGGCTCACTACGACCGGCGCAGCAACAGCGTCGTGATCGTCGCGCAGCTGATGGGGATGTCGTCAAACGGTTTAAGCGCCGCGGGGAACGGCTCGGAGCGTTACGGGACGGTTGCGGCAGTCGACGTGCTTTCGGATCCGCCCACGATCACGCTTTCGTCCAACGGCATCGTCAAGACGATTGCCGTTGCGCCGAATGCCACCATTGACGTGCAGGACGTTAACGTCAACGTGACAACGCCCGGCGAGCTGACCGACGTGCGGCCCGGAGATTTCGCTCGTTTGGAGCTGCGACGCGACGGACACGTCAAACGCGTGATCGACGAATATGGTTCGCGCAACGGTCATATCGTTGCGATGGGAAACAAGGAGTTCGTGCTCGATAACGGACAGGTGATCGCTCCCGGCCGCACGACGGAAATTTCGCTCAACGGCAAGGCCGCCTCGTTCGATCAGCTTCGCCCTAGCGACCAAGTCACGGTGCGGTATAACGTCGAGACGAACGAGGTACGCGAAATCTTGGCGAGCCGCAGCGTCGCTGCGGCGGCGGCCGCCGGCAACGTTGCGATCGAGCGCGTCGATACCGACGCGATGCGCCCCTTGCGTGCCGGCGATCGGATTCACGTTACGCTGCGTGGCACGCCCGGCGGATCGGCGTCGTTCGATATCGGATCGACGGTGGTCGATCAGGCGATGACGCAGCGTTCGCCCGGCGTCTACGTCGGCGATTATACGATTCCGCGCGGCGCCAACTTCGACGATGTGGCATTGATCGGTCGGCTTGCGGTCGGCAATGCGACCGCGCAAGCCGCAGCGCCCCAAAGTATCTCGGCATCGAGCTTAGGCCCGGGCATCGCGGACTTCGCTCCGGATGAAGGAAGCACGATCAATACGAATCGGCCCGCGGTCTACGCGAGCTTCGCTGCCGAAGCCGTACCGGTGAACCCTTCGAGCGCTCTGCTTTGGATCGACGGCCGCGACGTGACGTCGGAATGTCTGCGAACGGCGCAGTTCATTCAATACATGCCCTCGTACAGCTACTCCGACGGGACGAAACACGTGACCGTTAGAGTCTCGGATCTCGCCGGCAACACGACGACGAAAAACTGGACCTTCACGATACGGACGCATTGATGGTCGATTGCGTGTTCTGCAAGATCGCCGCGGATAAAATTCCCGCGAAGGTCGTTTATCGCAGCGACGGCGTGATTGCCATTGAAGATCTCAATCCGCAAGCGCCGACGCATTTGCTCGTCATGCCGGTCGAGCACTTCGACTCGCTCTTCCAGCTCGTGTGCGACCAACGAGCGGATACGGTCGTGCAGCAGTTGTTTGAGGTCGCATCGCAGCTTGGTCAAAAGCACGGTAGCGGCGGTTATCGACTTGTCGTGAATACAGGCCATGAGGGCGGTCAGACCGTCGGGCACCTCCATATTCACGTGCTCGCCGGGCGTGCCATGTCCTGGCCGCCTGGTTAATTCAACTAATTGACCACTCGTGGCGGCCTGTGTTACCCTTGCCTAGGCCCTACGGGGCCTAATTTTTCGTGCTTCGCGGGACGTGCAGCACGGCCGAAAGGGGGGTCGTCAAAAATTGGAAGTTCGCATCGC
>JAMXLK010000028.1 GCA_024281075.1 Vulcanimicrobiia bacterium | reverse complement strand
GCGTTGCGCGCAGCAGGCGTCCAAGAAATAGCCGTAGTCGGCGGCGACGAAGTGCGCGCCGCCTGTTCCACCACGGTCGACCGGTTCGTTGAAGAGAGCCCTTCGGGCAGCGAGAACTTGCTGCGCGCCTTGCGCGCGTGGCCCTCGGACGAACGGCTGATCTACGCGACGAGCGATCTGCCCTACGTCACGGCGGGCGCGGTGCTGGATTTTTTGCAGCGCGTCGGGCAAGGCACCCTTGCAGTGGCCCTCGCGGAGTATCCCGCGTTCGTCGCGCGCTTTCCCGACGCACCGCCATTCGGCATTCGCTTGGGTAGGGAGCGGGTCGTCAACGGCGGAGTTTTCTCCATTCCGCAGGGCGCGACGGAAAAACTGGCCGCGATCGCCACGCGTTTCTTCGAAGCCCGCAAACAACCGTGGCGTATGGCGAGTCTCGTCGGTCCGGCAGTGCTGATTCGTTTTCTCTCGGGGCGGCTGCGCGTTTCCGACCTCGAAACCATGGCGCTGCACGTGCTTCAAGTACCGGCGCAGGCATTGCGCGGATGCGCGCCCGAGCTCGCGTTTGACGTCGATACCGCGGCGGAGTATCGGTATGTCTGCACTCACGTCTGAGTCACGCCCGGAGGCAAGCCCGCTTCGACTCGCTCTGTTTTGGTTGGGAATTCAAGCCGTGTGGGGTGCACTGCTCGGCGTTTCGCTGCAGGCACGGACGAGCGAGTTATCGCCCAGCAACGCGCAAATCGCCACGAATCAGTTGGCTATGGCCGGTGCGTTCGTTGCCGCCATCGTACAGATTCTCGTCGGTATACTCGCCGATGCCCGCCGGCGCTCGGGAAGCCGCCGCATCGAATTCTATGCCTTTGGCGCGATCGCCGGCGCGATCGCTTTGCTGTTATTCTATGAGGCGCACAGTTTCACGGGTCTAACCGTCGCGTTCGTTCTGCTGCAAGCCTCCCTCAACGTCGCCATCGGTCCGTATCAGGCCATCATTCCCGACTTCGTTCGACCGACGCGGATCGGCGTCGCGTCGTCGTGGATGGCGGCGCTGCAATCCGCCGGCAACGCGATCGGAGCGCTGGCCGCGAGTTTCGTTACAAATCTGAGCGTGCTCGGTGCGGCCCTGAGCGCGCTGCTCCTAACGACCTTCGCCGCCACCGCGACACACACGCGCAGATTGGCGCTGCAGACCGCGGCCGGCATTGCGGTGCGTCCGCGTATCACGCGGCCGTTCGTCGATCTCTTCATTTCGCGCGCACTCGTCTACATTGGTTTTTATACGTTGCTCTTCAACCTGTTCTTCTACGTGCAGCACGTCCTCGGTGCCTCGACGATTGCAGGCGCGAGCAAACTGACCGGTATTCTCATCGTCTGCTTTACGATCGTCGGCGCGGCCGGCGCCGCGATCGCGGGGCGTCCCAGCGACCGCGCCGACAAACGCCTCGTCGCCACGCTCGGCGGCGCAGGATTCATCGTCGCACTGCTGCTCTTCATTGCATGGAACGCGCTCGCGGGAGGCATTGCGGCGACGATCGTCGCCGGCATCGGATGGGGCGTCTTTCTCGTAGCAGATTGGGCAATTGCTTGCCGCGTTCTTCCGGCCGGCGCAATGGCCTCCGCGATGGGCGTTTGGAATCTTGCAATAGTCATGCCGCAGGTGATTGCGCCCGCACTCACCACGTGGGCGCTCGCGCACGTCACGGCCGCCGAGCCTACGGTTGGCCCAAAAGTCGCATTTGCGTTAGCGTTAGGTGAGACTTTGGTCGGCATCGCTTGGTTGTGGCGACTACCTCGCAACCTCGTTGGAGCGTAACCGGCGGTTCGCAAATCAGCCTGCCGCCCGCGCGATTCAGCTCTTCTTCCTACGGTTCTAGACACTGTGCCTTGGGGCGCAGGTCGCGCCCCCAGCCGGTCCGACGCTTCGCGTCAGCCGTTATGCGGTTGCCTGAAGGGGCAATAGCGAGTATTCTTGTGCCTGAGCGAGAGTTTCGCTTGGCGGCCGCTCGGCCGCTTTGTTCTAAAGGAGGCATTCGTGAAACGACTGAGCACCGGAGTACTCGCAGTGGTCATGACACTCTGCGGGCTCACTGCGTTGGCCGTTCCATCGCTTGCGGCGCAAGGAAACGTTGGAAACAGCGTCGCGCAGGGTGGAGCGCCCCCGCCGGCGGACTTCGGGTCGCCGCCGTCAGGTCAGTATCCAATTCTCTATAACGACCACCACGTATATTCGAGGCCCGACGTTCTCAAACAGGGTCGCGTGCTCGCAGCGCTCGTCAAGGGCGGAACGCTCTTGATCCCGCTGCGCTCGATGTTCGAGCAAATGGGCGCGACCGTCGCATGGGACGCGGGCAGCCAAACCGCGACTGTTTCGAAACCGGGGGCCGAGGTCAAGGTGACCGTCGGCAAACCGGAGGTCGTGATCAACGGCGAAACGCGTCCACTCGACGTGCCGCCGATGATGTATCAAGGCAACGTGCTCGTGCCCGTCCGCGTAATTTCGGAAGGCATGGGTGCGTACGTGCAATGGGTGCCCGACCGCCGTCTGGTCGTCGTCCGGTATATTCCCGCGACGCCGCCGCCGTCGGCAGCCCCACCGCCGCCACCTCCGCCCCCGCCGCCGCCGGCACCAACGCCGCGGCCGCTGCTCGGCGAAGCGTTCGCCGTCGGCGACTATATCTTCTCACCGACGGTGTATAACGAGTTCAATCCGGGCAGCCACAGCAACGGCGGTAACGGCGGATACGCCGCACGCGGCGGCGGTGAGTTCAGCCTCGGCAACATTCCGTTCATGCTCGAGGGCTCGTACACGCACTGGAACTACCCGCATAATTGCACCCTCGTCAACCACGTCCCGCAGCCCGACTGCTACGTGACGATCATTGGCGGCGGCGGCAGTTCGCCGGTCCCGACAATCACCGGCATGTCCGATCAAAACTTCGACGTCCGCTTTGCGGTGCGCGTTCTACAACCGCGCGTCTACATCGGCGTCGGCTACATCTGGACGCAAAACAACTACGGCTATCCGAACATGAACGGCGTCGGTTTCGGCGGCGAGAAGCTTCCGGACCTCAATAACGCCTTCTCGTATTTCGGAAGCGTCTGGTACTATCCGAGCGTTAACGGAACGGCCGTGTTCAACGTCGAGAATCACTTCCCGAACAACGGCTTCACCCAAGAATCGCTCAATCTTCAGTACAATATTCTGAAGTATCAAATCGGTCTAACGTATGCGTTCGGCGCCACGCCGCTCTTCATCGAGGCCGGTTGGATGGGCGAGAGCTGGACCAATAAGGAGAACGCTCCGATCAATCGGACCTACAACGGAGGCTTCGCAGGCCTCGGTTTGCGGTTCCTATACCCGTAAGCTAGCCCTTCGTTCGAATACCAATCTGGGGCTCGGTCGCTGTGCCGAGCCCCCTTTTGTTTTGGTTTATCCGATTGCAACGATGGGGAATATCGGGTAACGTGTGTTTGCGCGAGTACCTTCGCATCAAGCGGACGCTCGTGTAGTACAGCCCTCGCAAGGTGCACCCGCGCGGGGGCATCGGAGTTTTTAATTTAAGGAGGCACTCGTGAAACGACTGAGCACCGGAGTACTCGCAGTGGTCATGACACTCTGCGGGCTCACTGCGTTGGCCGCTCCGTCAATCGCGGCGCAAGGAAACACTGGTAACAGCGTCGCGCAAGGTGGAGCGCCGCCGCCGGCGGATTTCGGATCGCCGCCGTCCGGCCAAATTCCTATTCTCTATAACGATCACCACGTGTACTCAAGGCCCGACGTCCTCAAACAAGGGCGTGTGTTAGCCGCGCTCGTTAAAGGCGGGACGATCTTAATCCCGCTCCGCTCGATGTTCGAGCAAATGGGCGCGACCGTCGCATGGGATGCGGGCAGTCAAACCGCCACGGTCTCAAAGCCCGGCGCGGAAGTCAAAGTGACCGTCGGTAAGCCGGAGGTCGTGATCAACGGCGAAACGCGACCGCTCGACGTTCCGCCGATCGTCTATCAGGGCAACGTTCTCGTACCGGTCCGCGTGATTTCGGAGGGTATGGGCGCATACGTGCAATGGGTTCCGGACCGGCGTATCGTCGTCGTGCGGTATATCCCCGCGACGCCGCCGCCGAGCGCGGCGCCACCGCCGCCCCCGCCACCTCCGCCGCCGCCGCCGCCGCCGACACCCAGGCCGCTATACAATGAAGCCTATGTGGCCGGCGACTATATCTTCTCGCCAAGCGTGTACAACGAGTTCAATGCGGGCAACCATGCCACCGGCGGTAACGGCGGTTACGCCGTGCACGGTGCCGCCACGTTCAACCTCGGCGGTCTCGGATTGATGCTTGGCGCCGATTTCGCACACTGGCCGTTCCCGCACAATTGCACGACGGTCAATAGCGTGCCGCAACCCAACTGCTACGTCACGGTGATCGGCCACAACGGCAGCACCGCCGTGCCGACAACGACCACGTTGTACGATCAGGAGAGCGACGCGCGCCTCGGAATCGGAATCGCGAAGTGGGACATCTACGTCGCGGGCAGCTACGTCTGGATCAACAACAACTACGGCTACCCGACCATGAACGGCGTTGGCTTCGGCGGCTCACGGCTACCGAACCTCAGCCACGAAATCGACTTCTTCGGCGACGCTTATTATTATCCGCAGATCAATGGAAATGCGTCGGTGCAGCAGCCGAATCCGTTCCCGGGGACCGGCTTCCATACGGTGAGCCTGCCGCTTCAGTACTCGCTATTCAAATACCAGGGCGGCATTACGTTCGCACTCCCGAACTTCCCGATCTTCCTTGAAGCGGGCTGGCGCGGCGAGAGCTGGGGGGCCAAGCAGAACGCGCCCGTCAGCCGAACGTACAATGGGCCGTTCGCAGGCCTCGGGTTGAAGTTCTTATATCCGTAAATCGCTAGGGAAAGGTAGCAAGCGGGGGCTCGGCGTACGGCCGAGCCCCTTGCCTTTGGAGGGGGTCTCCAGGTAAACTACCTTCTTGGTGCCCTGTAGGGCCCCGGCACACTTTTCACTTCAGCGCGGAGAGACTTTGGCGGCTAAAAAGCAGACCAAATCGCGGCGAAAACGCGAGGTCAAGAACGTCCAGGCAGGCGTGGCACACGTCCACGCTTCCTTCAACAATACGATCGTCAGCATCAGTGACCCCCACGGCGGCGTCATCTCGTGGGCGTCGGCCGGCAATCTCGGCTTCAAAGGCTCGAAGAAATCGACGCCGTTCGCCGCCCAGATGGCGGCGGAGGCCGCAGCGCGCAAGGCGATGGAGCACGGGATGAAATCCACCGAGGTACTGGTCAAAGGACCGGGCGCAGGCCGGGAGGCGGCGATCCGTTCGCTCCAAGCCGCCGGGCTCGAGATCACGATGATCAAGGACGTGACGCCCATTCCGCACAACGGCTGTCGCCCGCCGAAGCGGCGGCGGGTGTAGCATGTCGCGTTATATCGGACCGGTCTGCCGGCTCTGCCGCCGCGAGACTGCGGCCAGTAAGACCGGCGAGAAGATCAAGCTCTTTCTCAAAGGCGATCGCTGTCTTTCCCGCAACTGCGCCGTCGAGCGGCGCGGTACGGCGCCCGGCCAGAAAACGGCGGGGAAAGGCCGTACGAAGGTCTCGGAGTATGGCCGCCAGCTTCGCGAGAAGCAGAAGATGCGCCGCTATTACGGCGTACACGAGACGCAGTTCGAAAACTACTTTCGCGAGGCCGCGCGCGTTCCGGGCCAGACCGGGCGTACGTTCCTGCAGCTGCTGGAACGCCGTCTCGACAACGTGGTGTATCGCCTGAATCTCGCAACGAGCCGCGCGCAAGCCCGGCAGCTCGTCACGCATCGGCACTTTCGCGTGAACGGCCGCATCGTCAACATACCGTCGTACGTCGTGCGTGCCGGCGACGTGATCTCGATCGCGCCCGGCAGCATGAAGTCGCCGGTTTTCGAGTCGAATCTCGAAGTCGCGCAGAGCCGGCGTCCACCCGAATGGCTCGAGTGGAACGACGAAGAGAAGACGGCAAAAGTTGTGCAGGTTCCACCGCGCGAGCAAATCGACACGCCCGTCGACGAGCAACTCATCGTCGAATACTACTCACGCTAACTTAAACTTTTGTTCTCGCCACGTTCCGGCGAGGACGACCAACTCATCTCTGCCGCTAGGCGTACGATCGTCGCAATCGGGGATTGCGGCGGATAACGTAAGCGGAAACGAAGGATAAAATCAGACATCAATGACCACCATGTTGGAAACGCCCGTTGGGGCGACCATCGAAGTTCGCGAGCGTCGCGATAACTATGCCAAATTCGTGATCGAGCCGCTCGAACGCGGCTTTGGAATCACGCTGGGCAACGCGCTGCGCCGCGTACTGCTCAGCTCGATTCCCGGCGCTGCGGTCACCTACATGAAAATCGACGGCGTGCTCCATGAATTCTCGACCATCCCGGGCATGGCCGAAGATACGATTGCGCTCATGCTCAATCTCAAAGGCCTACCCGTCAAACTCAACAGTGACGAACCCAAAGTTTTGACGCTCTCGGTGAGCGGTGCGCGCGACGTGACCGCAGCCGACATCGTGCCGGATGCGGACGTCGAAATTCTCGATCCCAGCTATCGCCTCTGCACCCTGTCGTCGAAAGATGCGAAGCTCATGATGGAAATCGGCGTGGAGCAAGGGCGCGGCTACGTGATGGCGGACCGCCAGCGTAACGTCGAGCACATGATCGGCCTTATTCCGCTCGATTCGATCTTCTCGCCGATCCGCAAGGTCAACTTCACGGTCGACGATACGCGCGTTGGACAGAGCGTCGACTACGATCGCTTGACGGTCGAAGTCGAGACGAACGGCTCCATCACGCCGGACGACGCGCTTTCCACCGCCGCTACGATCATGCAAGAAGAGCTCGACCTCTTCGTGTCGTTCACGAATCGCTCGGAGCCGCTGCCGGAAACTCCGCCCAACGAATGGGATATTCCGGTCGAGACGCTCAACCTTTCGGTGCGCTCGTTCAACTGCCTGAAGCGAGCTGGCATCTCGAAGGTGTCGGAACTCCTCGATTTGACCGAGGACGAAATCATGAAGATGCGCAACTTCGGTAAGAAATCGCTCGACGAGATCAAACAGGTGCTTTCAGAGAGGGGGCTGTCGCTACGCCAATCGTAGCGCGAAACAACGATGCCGCATTCGATTGCCTACAAACGGCTTTCCCGGACCGACGGCCACCGCAAGGCGCTGCTGCGTAATCTGGCGACGTCGCTCTTCAAGCACGAGAAAATCGAAACCACCTCGGCGAAGGCTAAGGAGATCAGCCGCGTCGCCGACCGTCTCATAACGACGGCGATGGGCGGCGATCTCGCGGCGCGCCGTCGGCTTGCCGAATATATCACCGAACCGGCAGTGGTCAAGAAACTCATCGAACAGATCGCGCCGTCCTTCAAGGGCCGCACCGGCGGTTACACGCGGATCACTAAGACGCGCATTCGCAACGGCGACGCTGCGGAGCTCTCGCAAATCGAACTCGTCCGCTAGCCCTACGGTGTCACCCTGAGCTTGTCGAAGGGCGACACCGAGCTCGGCTCCGAGATTCTCGGGATAATCGAGCACTGGCACCAAACTGGGGAGCCGCTGCCGGATCGTGACTTTAACGATCTCGCGCTGCGGCTCTTCGATTATCAGCTGCGTCATAACGAACCCTATCGCCGC
>JAMXLK010000027.1 GCA_024281075.1 Vulcanimicrobiia bacterium | reverse complement strand
GCCCATGGCTGCATCCGGCGCTCGAGCTGCAGAAAATTCGGCTCTTACGGCTTCCGCGAAACGCCGAGCGGCTCATCATGGGGGAGAACATGCTTCGACTCCTGAGCAAACGGCGCGTGCCGAAGCGTTCTTTTGGCTTTTCGCAAAAGGCGGGAAGCGCTCCGTTGAGAATCGGGCAGTTGGGAGGACTCGCATCATGACTCCGCCGCGATGCTCGCGTCCCCCCGGCGCCCCCATCTGCGCTTTAAACACACTCTTTCTGGTAACCGTACGAGGTTTGCGGCGCATGGCGAACTTACATGGTTTAGTCTAGAGTCGCATTTGAAGACCGTGCGGGCCACCAGACCCGTACGCTCCCACGATGTTGAAGCCGTTATTTTGCTATCGACGGTCTCTGTCCAGCGTCCCTAGGTGAGTGTGACCGAATGAGTCCTCGTACTTTAGCCCGTATCCGAGTGCGCGGTCCATTGCGATGTGCGCAGCCCAGATGATCGCGAGCGCAACGAGATTGTGGAAGCGCACCGATAACGCGCCGAGTAGTAGAGGTCCGACGAGCGTATGAAATGCGTTGTAGCACCATGCGCCCACCTTCGTATTGCGAAGATAGCCGAGCATGGCGAGGTCCGGCGCCAAGAGCAGTACGATAAATACCAACCAGTTTGCCCGAATAGACCAATAAGCGACGATTAGCGCACCTAGTAGCAGTGCGCCTTCGAGGCGCAGGATCGCGCGCACCGGCTGCACGACGACGCCATCGCTCTTCACAGCCATCCAGCGGCGCTACGTTGAGGACCTGTATCCAGCGTAGACGAGATATACACCCATGACGAACGTCACTGCGGCATACACGTAAAAATACTGATCGTAGTGAAGCGCCAAGAAGTACGCGGCTTGCGCGTTGGCGGGGAGCAGCAGCAGCACCAAACCTTTGAATAGCGAAAGCCAGCCGATGATCGTCACGAGGATCGCAGCCCTGCCGGACCACACGTTGTGGCCGATGACGATAGCAAGCCCGATGCCGAGCGCCATCACTGCGTAAACGAGCACGACGCGAGGGTCTTGGAAAAGCCCTGAGACAGCCGCAACCATCATTTGCTTGTTCACGACGAGTGCGATCGCAATCGCGATTGCGTAGAACCCGATGAGTTTGCTCAAGAACGCCGTGCGCGCCGGCATGGGCAGTGACTTCGAGGTCTAGCAGCCGTGCCCTGGAATGGCCGATGCTTTCAACTTCTCAGGCTCCTCTAGACCAAGACCCTTAGACTTTGACGAGTCTGGGAAAGGTTTGGGAATGACGCGCTACACGATCATTGCCGCAGTGACCTCGCTTGCTGTCCTAACGGCTTGCAATGCGGCGAACAATCTTCCGCAAACGGCAAACGCAGCATGCGTTTCGAAGGCGCGGCAAAGTTCTCCGGGCCTGCCGCTGAGCGCGACGACCCTGGCGCCGCTTGCAGCCGGTGCGCCGCACCTCGCAACGGCGGCGCAGCGCGGTCTCTGGCCGCGTGAGGGGCCGGCGGTCCGCGTCTGTGGCGACGTCGGCAAAGGTTTTGCGCGCTGCCAAGCGTGGCTGCGAACCGATATCCGCGGAAAGATCGATCAGGATACGCCGGGTGGGTACGCTCCGAGCGATCTGCAGACGGCGTACGGGCTTACAACCGACAGCAAGAATAATGGCGGCGGCGTGACGGTCGCCGTCGTCGACGCGTACGACAATCCGAATGCGGCTGCGGACCTCAACGTCTATCGCTCGCAGTTCGGACTGCCGGCATGCACCGTCTCCAATGGATGCTTCACGCAGCAAAAGTTTACGTCGCAAACGAACGTCGGATGGGCCGGAGAGGAATCCGTCGACGTCGATATGGTGTCGGCCATCTGTCCGAACTGCAAAATTCTTCTGGTTGAAGCGGCGTCGTCGGGTATGGCCGATCTCAGCAATGCTGAAAAGTATGCAACGGCGCATGCCGATTACGTTAGCAACAGCTGGAGCGGAAACGAAGGCACCCGAACGTACGACAGCGACTTCAGCGTGGGTTGCGGTGCCATTATCGCCGCTACCGGTGACACCGGGCATAATACGATCGCGCAATGGCCTGCCGTTTTGCCGAGCGTCATCGCCGTCGGCGGCACGAGCCTGACCTCGGTCAGCCCGCGCGCGGAAACTGCATGGTTGCGTTCAGGAAGTGGATGCAGCAAGATTTACGCTAAACCGAGCTTTCAATCGGCGCTCAATACCGGCTGCTCCATGCGCGCAGAGGCCGATGCCGCCGCCGATGGCGATCCGCATACGGGGGTCGCGGTTTACGACACATTTCGACAAAACGGTTGGCTGGTTTTTGGCGGTACGTCCGTCTCCGCGCCCATCGTCGCGTCAGCCTTTGCACTTGCAGGTGCAAACCATGCGAATCCCACGGCAAATCTCTACCTGCACGTTTCCGACTTTAACGACGTCATCTCCGGCCGCAACGGCACTTGCGGCGCACCGCTTTGCGTTGCGGGGAACGGTTGGGATGGTCCTACGGGGCTCGGAAGCCCGAAAGGAACGGGCGCTTTTTAGGAAGCAGGGTTAAGCTTGCTTTCCTCGTAATCGGGCCGCCAGCGCCGATGCTGCTACCATCGGCAAAGGAGAGCCCTTATGAAGGCCGCCGTTTTGCGCGTCTGCGCACTGCCGACGTACGCGTTGCTCGTGGTGAGCTGTTCCGCCAATGTGTCGCCCGGCGCAAACCCAGTCAGCGGCGTTGAGCGGGCCTCCTCCGCGCTGCCGGCGACCTGTAAACCGACCGTCTGGGCATCATCTCCAACAGCGAACGCAGTCTACGGCTACATCGCACCGAGCAGTACGCCGTGCGTCACGCTAATCGGCCCCTATAATGGCGTCAATCTCAACTCCCCGGTCGGCCTAGCGCTCACGAAGTCGCCCCAATGGCTCTACGTGGCGGATCTGTACAACGATCGGATCGTCGTCTTTAACCACAAAGGTGTTTTCGTCAAAGCGTGGACGACGAATCTCAACGGCCAAACTTTTCAGCCGTGGGGCGTTTGCGTCACGATTCACGGCGGCATCGTCGGCGTCGGTAACCGGCAGTTTAACAACAGCGGTGCGCCCGGCAACGTTGAATTCTTTAAAGTCACTACGGCAAACTTTGGCGGACCGACGGGTTACGCAACCGGCATTCTGGAGAGCGATCGGTTTTGCGCGTTCGACCGCAAAGGCAACTTCTTTGTCGATGGTTTAGCGTACGGCTCACAAGGCGGCGGCCCGCAGATCGCCTATCTTGCGCGAGCGTATATCAACACCCCGGCGCAAGCGCTCGTTAATTCCACGCTTGGCAATGCATCGAGCTGGAGTGGCATGTATTCACGAATCAACACCGTGGTTACGGACACACTGAGCGTCGGCACCACGGTTCCGTATGCGAACACTCAAACGGTGTACAATTGGCAGGTGGCCGGGCCCGCCGCGGGCCCGCTAACATTTACACCACTAAGTCCCTACACCCTGACATCTTTTCCATCCACGGCCAACCCGCTCTATCAACTCGCGCCGGATGCGAGCGGCAGCGTCGGGAATCTGTACATCGCCGACTACGGCGCCGGCAGCGTGCTCTCGGCTCCGGCAAACGGCGGCCCCGTCGCGCCCTATAATTCGGTCACTAGCAATGCCGGCGTCATCACGCAACCCATTGGTCAGTACTAGCTCGGCGCATCGCACTAATGCACGTGGAGTGCAACGCTTTGCTGTGCTGCTACGCCAGCCGTGTTGCGCGCAATGATCTGCAGCGTCAAATTGTGCCCCATGAAAATCGGCAGCTTCGGCACGGTCGAGGCGAGTTGGAAATGGCCGGCATCGGTTTTGGTCATGCCGCTGCCGTAGCCGCCGACCCGCAATTCGACGCTTGCGACGTTTGAGGACGTCAAGACCGTGACGGTGAGCGTATCGCCGGCGCGCGGCGCCGTCGAGCTCAAGGCGATCCAGAGAATCTGCGGCGGCGCGTCAGGCGGCAGCATAAGAATCGCCGGCGTAGCAAGCGGGGTCGGCGACGGAAGCGCGCTCGATCGCGGGATTGGCGTAACGACCGGTGCCGGAGACGGTGATGGCGACGGCGACGGTGGCGGCGATGGAATCGGAGATGGCGCCGGCGTCACGCCGGCGAGCAGCAAACAAGCGATGGCGAAAATCCCTGCACGCATGCTTTCCCACTTCGCGATGCGCGCTTCGTTCCTGTGCAAATCGAAGAAGGTTGCCTCTCCGAGTCGAATCAAGGAGCGGTGAAGACCCGCTCGGATATCCGTAACGTCGCGATCATCGCCCACGTCGATCACGGAAAGACGACATTAGTCGATGCGATGCTCAAGCAAAGCGGCGTCTTTCGCGAAGGGCAGCGCGTTGCGACGCGCGTGCTCGACTCCAACCCGCTCGAGCGCGAACGCGGCATCACGATCCTGTCAAAAAATACGGCCGTACGCCACGGCGAGGTCAAGTTCAACATCGTCGACACACCGGGTCACTCCGATTTCGGCGGCGAGGTCGAGCGCGTGCTCCAAATGGTGCAAGGCGTCCTCCTGTTGGTGGATGCCGCCGAAGGCGTGATGCCGCAGACGCGCTTCGTGTTGCGCAAGGCGCTCGAGCTCGATCTGCGCGCAATCGTCGTCGTCAATAAGATCGACCGCAAGGACGCGCGTCCGCAAGAGGTCGTCAATCAAACGTTCGATCTCTTCGTCGAGCTGGGCGCAAACGACGAACAGGCCGATTTCCCCGTGCTTTTTACTAATGCGAAAGCCGGCATCGCGAAGCGCAGTCTTTCCGACGACAGCGACTCGCTCGAGCCGTTGTTTGAGACCATCGTCGCCCGAATACCCGAACCTCCGTCTGAAGACGGGCCGTTGCAGCTGCTGATTTCCGCCATCGATCATAACCGGTACGTCGGCCGCGTCGGTATCGGGCGGATCGCGCGCGGCATTGCGCGCCGCAACGATCCCATCGTGAAGATTGCGCGTGACGGTGCGACGACCGGCGGCCTGCGCTTAGCAAGTCTGCTCACATTTGCCGGGCTGGAGCGTATCGACGTCGAGGAGACGGGCGCCGGCGACATTGTCGGCGTCTCGGGCATCGAAGATCTCAACATTGGCGACACGATCGCCGACGCGGAAACCCCCGAACCGCTTCACGCAGTCGCCGTTGACGAACCCACCGTTTCGATGTTCTTCAGCGTGAATAATTCGCCGTTTGCGGGACGCGAGGGTAAGTTTTTGACATCGCGGCAGATACGCGAGCGCCTGATGCGCGAGTTGGAATCGAACGTCGCGCTGCGTGTGCTCGAAACCGGATCGCCCGATACCTTCGAAGTTCGCGGCCGCGGCGAACTGCATCTCGCGATTCTCATCGAGACGATGCGCCGGGAAGGCTACGAGGTCGCCGTTTCCAAGCCGCACGTGATTATCACCGAACGCGACGGCGAACGTTGGGAACCGGTTGAATACGTCGTTGTCGACGTTCCCGAAGAGTACGCCGGCGCCGCGATCGAAGCGCTGGGCCGGCGCAAGGCGATGATGTCTAATATGTTCGGCGTCGGCGATACGCAGCGGCTGGAATATACGATGCCGACGCGCGCGGTCTTTGGCCTTCGCGGCGAACTGCTCACGCTGACGCGCGGCACGGCCGTTCTTTCACACACGTATTACGACCACCAGCCCTGGCAAGGACCGCTTCCAGGCCGCAACGTCGGAGCGTTAGTGGCAAGCGACACCGGGCGCACGACGGGCTACGCGCTCATGGGACTCGAGCAGCGCGGGCGATTTTTCGTCGGCCCCGGCGTCGACGTCTACGAAGGCATGATCGTCGGGCGCGCCAACGACGTGAACGACGTCGCGATTAACGTGGCGCGCGAAAAGAAACTGACGAACATGCGTGCCGCCGGCTCGGACGAAAACGTGAAGCTCGCGCCGCCCGAAGAGCCGTCGCTCGAGCGCGCGATCGAGTTCATCGAAGACGACGAACTCGTCGAAGTGACGCCGCAAACAATTCGTCTTCGGAAACGGATTCTGAACGAAGGCGACCGCCTCAGATTGCGCAAACGCGAAGCGGCCGCCGCTAGCCGCTAGTTCCCGGCCGGCTCGGGGCCGGCGCCTTCGGCATCGTCGCCGGCTTTCTCGTCGGCCCATTCGGGATGCGTGCCGCGCATTTTTTTCAGATCTTCTTCCAGCTCGGCGTCATCGCGTTCGTCTTTACGTTGGTTCATGAGCGCTCTGTACCCAGCTTGCGAGCCAAATAGTCGGCCGCGGCGGTGTCGGCTTGGAGCCACGACGCGTAACGCAAGAAGCCGTGGATCTCATTGGGAATGACGATCTGCTCGAAGGGCACATGGGTCCGGCGCAATCGTTCGACGAGATCGACCATTTGATGAAACTCAACGTTGCGATCGTCGTCGCCCTGAATCAAGAGCACGGGCGACTTCCACGTCGCGATTGCCGAATCGGGCGACGATTCCCACGCAAGCTTCATAATCGCACGGGTGTCATATTGCTCGTAACGCTTGAGCTGCGTACCTCCCCAGACCGGGTTGTCGATGTCGAGCGACCA
>JAMXLK010000026.1 GCA_024281075.1 Vulcanimicrobiia bacterium | reverse complement strand
ATAGAGAAAATCGCCGGACGCGTCGCCGGTGAACGGCCTCCCCGTTCGATTGCTGCCGTGCGCGCCGGGTGCCAGACCGACGAGCATCACCGTTGCGCGCGGATCGCCGAATCCAGGGACGGGCTTGGCCCAATAATTGCAGGCCATGTGTGCCCGTTTTTTCTCGCGAGCCACTTGCGCGATATAGGCGCGCAGCTCCGGGCAACGGTGACAGCGAACGACCTCTGCGGCAATTTGCTCTAGACGCATTGCAAAACGTCGGCATACTCGATGCCGATCGGCGCGACGACGTAGGCGATGCCTTCGTTGCGCTGCCAGATTTGCTCGACCGCGAAGCGCGGATAAACGACCCGCACGTTTGGCGCCGCCGGATCGTTCATCGCGCAATCGCCGTCGCGGGTGAAGCCGCACAGCACCGCGAGGTGGCCGTCGGAGTGCGGCAGCGGCGCGCCGGGAAGCTCGCCTTCCCGCCACGAGTACGAGATCGCCAGCGGCAGATTGCGTTCGATCAAGCGCTGAGCGTGATCGAGATTGGCAAGGTGCGCCACGACCGCCCGAAAGCCGAGCCGGCCGCTGTAGGCCATGTTGAACGACCAGTTTCCGGTGCCGTTGTACGCGCGGTCGAACACCGCTCGCGCCGTTTCGTCGACGGGGCGATCGATGCCGTGAAAGGCGTGGATCATGGTTAGGCTAGCGGGGCTGCACCAGCCGCGCTCGTCCTCCACCACATATTGGGAGCGGGCGGGAACGTCGAGAATCAGCGCTTCGCGCGCATAGGGAAGCGAAGGCCGCGCGCGCACCGGCGAAGAGAATGCAACGAGCTCGAACTCCACGCCGCGCGCTCGAACCTCAATGCCGTCAAACGGTTGCGCCGCACCGATCACGTCAACGTCGACGCGCGTTCCTTCATGCTCCGGGCTGAACGATTTGGCTCCCGCCGGGCGCCACTCGGCATGATCGAGCCAGTCGCTTGCGGGTTGGCGTGCACGCAGCAACCGGAATGACAGCCGGCCGCTCAGGGCATGCGTATTCCAGCTCAGCACGCCGCTGCGTGCCGGCTCGAAGTAAAGCTGGGCCGACTCGCCGGTTCGTAGTCGTTGCGCGAATGCCGCGTCGCTCAAGCGAGCCAGCTCAAATGCGCCACGCCCACGCGTTCCACGTATCGCCGATGAACGCCGCCGGAACGTAGTTCTTGAGATCGGAATTCATCGCGGTGTAGTTCATGCGCCAGCTAAAGAAAACGGCCGGAACGACGGCGCGAATGCGTTCCTCTTCCTGCTGATAGAGCCGCTTGCGCTTTGCGAGGTCAAACGTACCGGCCGCGGCCGCACTCGTCGCGTTGACGATTGGGTCGTCGAGCCACGACGTATTCGCGCCCCGCGGCGGAATGAATGCCGCGTTCCAACTGCCGGAGTTATCGGGATCGGGACCGTTCGTCTCGATCGACCATTCCAAGTCGTATTTGCCCGTGTACAGCGGACCATTCATTGCGAACAAATAGCTGCCGGGATAGTTTCGGATTACGACGTCGATGCCCACTGCGCGCAGCATCGATTGAATCAAGAGCTGCGATTCGGTGTTCTCCTGATGGCCGGTCGTCGCGTAGATCGTAAGGCGCAGCGCCTGCGGGCCTTTGTGCAGCACGCCGTCTGAACCCGGCGTCCAACCGGCGTGCGCGAGCAGCCGCTTCGCATCGACTGGATCGTAACGGTAGGGCGGCAGCGCCGGCGCGGCCCACGATTCGGGAAAAACGTCGGAGACGGCGAGCGTGTCGATGCCGTGAAAGACGGTATCCTCGATCCGTTTCCAATCGACTGCCTCGGCGATTGCGCGGCGAACGCGGACGTCGGTGAGCTGCGGACGGCTGCAGTTGATGCCGAGATGGCGCCACGACGCGATCAAGCGCCGGTCGACGCGTATTCCGGAGATGCCGCTCAGGCGCGAAATGCCATTGGGACTGACGTTACGATAAACGTCGATCTGGTGGGTGGCAAGCTCGTTGAAGAGCGTGTTGACGTCGGGAATGATCTTCCAGATCACTTGTTTGATGTGCGGCGCTCCGCGAAAGTAGCGCGGGTTTGGCACGAAAACGAGCGACGAGCCGTGATTCCACGCCGATAGAAGATACGGCCCGCTCGAGACCGGGTGCTCGTTGAAGGCCGCCGAGTTGAGATTCGGCAGCTTCGCCAGCAAGTGGGCCGGCATCGGGGGATAGCCCGCGCCTCCCATAGCGAGGATGCCGAGCGCGGCGACGTTCGGGCGTTTGAGGGTGAGGACCAGCGTGTACGGATCTTGTGCGCTTGCGGATGCGATCGTGTCCCAACCGTAGCGCGTCTTGACGTTATTATTCGGATTGTTTACCGCACGATACGTGAAGAGCCAATCGTTCGCGGTCAGCGGCGCGCCGTCGGCCCACACGACGTCGCGGCGCAGGTGCACGACGATGCGCTTTCCGTCGGGGCTGATGCCGCCGTTGCGCGTCGTCGGAACTTGCGTCGCGAGATCGGGCACGTAATTCCCGCGCTCGTCGTAACGCAGGATAAACGAGAAGAGCAGCCCCGATATCACGTCGGTCGCCTCAGTGTGCGCGTACATGAGATTGAGGTTGTCGGGTTCCTCGGGTTCGCCAAGCCTAACGACGCCGGGAACGGTCCACGAATTGCGTTCGCCGTGTGCGCGCTGTGCTTGTGGACCCGAACAACACGCGAGCGCTAGTGCCGCCATCGCAGCGACGGCACGGCGGCCGCCGATCACGCGCGAGTGACCGCGTTGCGCGGTGCGGTTTTGACGAGGCGATCCTGAATTGCCGTATAGAACGGCTCGGCGCCGAAGCGTACGAGATCGTCGCAGGGCAGCCCGGTCTCCGCGCGCGCATGCTCGATCTCCGCACGCGCATCGTCCTCACTCAACCCATGCGTGTTGAGTGTAATTCCGACGACGGGTGCCGGTTTCACCGTAGCGATGAGGCCCTCGTGAATCGCGATCGACTCAGCGTAGCTCAGCGTCGGCGTCGGATACTGCTCGATCCGCCGACGGCGCGGATCGGCGACGAGGACGAGCGCGTCCGGCGCGCAGCCGGTCATCAATGCGAGCGTCACGGCGGCGTACGCCGGATGATTGATTGCGCCTTGGCCCTCGACGACGATAAAATCGGCACCTTCGTGGGCCGCGTAGAGTACGAGCTGCTCGGCTGCGCCGGCCGCAAAATCGGCGATCACGCGGTCGATGCAGATGCCCCAGCCGGCAATGAGCACGCCCGTTTGGCCGGTCGGGACGAAGCGCGCGCGCGACCCCGCTTTGTTGGCCGCGCGCACGAGCTCGAGTGAAACCGTCATTTTCCCGACCGCACAGTCGTTACCGACGGTCAGCAGTATCGGTGCTTCCACGTTGTACGCGTCGCCGGAGAAGAGCGGCACGTCGGGAGGCTCCCGCACGTCCCAGATTCGCGTCCCAGCCGCGCGCGCCGCGACGCGAAACTCGCGATCCTGATCGAGCATCTCGTGCAGACCGCTCACGATTTCCAACTGCGCCGCAATCGCTTCTAAAATCACGCCGCGCCATTGCGACGGAAGGCCGCCGCCTTTGGGCGCCGTTCCGATCAGCAGCGCCGTCGGCGAATACTCCAGCGCTTGCGCAAGATTCTCCACGATCGGCGCATCGCTCTGGAGATACGGCAGCACGTCGCGCACGCGCCGTCCGGCGCACGACGGGTCGATGACGGCGACGACTTCGTCGCTCCCATACCCGATGACGCCGTGCGCGGTCTTGGCATCATCTTGAAAACGCTCGAGTGCCAGAATTGCGTAACGCCGGTTCACGCAAGCGCCTTCATCCGGACGCCCAAGCCCGGAGCATCCGGCAGCACCAACTTGCCGCGATCGTAGGCGACGCCTTCGAACGGATCGGCTGCCGTTAGGAACGGCCCGTCGATATCCGCCCAATCGACGAGCGGGGAGAGATGCGCCGCCGCCGTCGCGGCGATCGCGCTTTCGACCATGCAGCCGAGCATGATTTTCAATCCCATCGCACGCGCCGTGTGAATCATTGCCAGCGCGCCGCGAATGCCTCCGGTCTTGGCGAGCTTTACGTTGATTCCGTCGACGCAGCCGTACAATGGCGGAAGGTCGCCGGCAACGAGAGCGTCTTCGTCAACGACGATTGGAATGCGGACGCGCTGGCGAATCGCGCGAAGCTGTTCGGGATGTCCGGCCGGAACCGGCTGTTCGCAGAACTCGATCTCGTAGCGCTCGAGCTCGCGCAGAATCGTAACGGCCGTCTCGACGTCCCATGCTTCGTTGGCGTCGATGCGTAACGTTCCGTTGTAACGCGCGCGGATTGAAGAAATCGTTTCGACTTGGTCGGAGGGCGTGCCCGCGCCGAGTTTGATCTTGAGAATCGGATGGCCGGTAACCTCCGCGAGCTTGCGAAGGGTCGTGGCCGGGTCGGCGATGCCGATCGTGAATGACGTGACCGGAGTCTCTGCGGGATCGAGGCCGAGCAGCGCGTAGACCGGCTTGCCGAGCTCCTTGCCGATCAGATCGTGGAGCGCAATATCGAGTCCGGCGCGTGCGGCCGCCGGAATGCCGGAGTGAAGCAGCGCCTCAAGCTGAAATGGATCGTCTGCTGCGAGACG
This sequence comes from Vulcanimicrobiia bacterium, assembly GCA_024281075.1. Lineage (GTDB taxonomy): Bacteria > Vulcanimicrobiota > Vulcanimicrobiia > Vulcanimicrobiales > Vulcanimicrobiaceae > Cybelea. The sequence continues at coordinate 36,593 of JAMXLK010000026.1, read as the reverse complement.
ATGCGACGCGAAGTATTCAAAGACGCTCGCGACCGATTCGCCGTAACGCTCGATCGGCGTCGCTTCGCCGACTCCATCGCGTCCATCAGCGTCGACGCGCACGATGGCGCTACGTGCGATGGTTTCTTCGCCGCGCGCAATTTTAAACGGATGAACGAGCGGCAGCTCGAGCTGCGACACCGCGACGGAAAGCATCGTCGTCGCATTCAACCGGACATGAAGGCTTCCTCGCAACGGGTTTACGGCTTGACGCGCAGTGGTACGGTAGAGAGGCTCGACTGCGTTTAGCGCGCAGCTTGCGCTGGTACCGAACCGACTTATTTGACCTCGGGAGCATCAGCTCCGGAAACGACGGACCGGCTTGGGCAGCAAGCCTGCCGGCCCGGCGCCCGGGCCGCACCCACCTGCGAGAACGCAGGTTCGATCCACGCTCGCAAGACGCTATCTGTGGTCGAGCATCGCCGTTCGCCACGCTGCAATCGCGGCGGCAAGCTCTGGCACCGTAACGGTGCCGTCCGTCGCGTCGAGTGCCAGATGCCCTCGGAACTCCGCGAACGCGTCGATCGTCGCGGCGATGTCGCGCTGCGGAGCGGCCGCATCGCTCCACAGCAAAACGGTGCTGCCCGCCAACGCGCGGGGATCGCTCGCGGCATCGAAGCGCGCCGGCTCCGGCCCGAAACGCAGCCACGCCGAATCGGTCTCTTTGGCGACGCGCTTGCAGTCGTGCGTCGTCGCTGCAAACGTTTGCGCGGCGTTCCGCAGCGCGAGCGTTACGTTGCACGTTTTCGCGCGCGACGTGGCAATACCGAGCCGCTCGAGCTGGTCGCTCCACGAGCACTCGACTTCACGCGCCAATGGTGCCGCGACGAGCGGCGTACCCAACGCTATGGCTTGCGCCAGCACCCGCTCCATCGCGTCCGATCCGGCGGAAAAGAACGATGCGTCGGAAAGCGCGGCAATCGTAAGCCCCCGGTCGGTCGCCATCTTCTTCACCTGGGCGAGGTAGTCGTCGTCGGTCCGCGGAAAGTGGCGCACGTCCAAAACGACGCCGTCGCAAGCGAGCTCGTGCGCGCAAAGGTCTAGAAACTCGAGCTGTGTCAATTCGCCGCGCTCGATGTCGCGGTGAAGCGAACCGCTGCTGCAAGCAAGCTTCATCGGCGTCGGAGGTTCGATGAAACGATGAGAATAGCCCTGGGTGCAGATCATGCCGGTTTCGAGTACAAAGATCGGATCGCGCAATCGTTGCGCGACCGCGGACACGACGTCCTCGACTTCGGCACGCATGACGCGACGCCGGTCGATTACCCGCAGTACGGTTTCGCGGTCGGCGAAGCGGTTGCGACGGGGCAAGCCGACCGCGGTATCGTCGTCTGCGGCTCGAGCTTGGGCATTGCGATCGCCGCTAACAAAGTGCCCGGCGTGCGATGCGCACCGGTGGCCGAACCGTACTCCGTCGAGCTCGCGCGGCGTCACAACGACGCCAACGTCATAGCGTTTTCCGAGCGCCTCACGGGCTGGGAGATGATCGAGCGCATGCTCGAGGTGTATCTGACGACGCCCTTTGACGGGGGGCGTCACGCGTATCGGGTCGAGCAGCTCTTCGAGTTCGGCGACGCGCAGCGCGCGCGCACCATCAAGGATCTCGAGCGCGGTGAAGTCACCGGCGCGCAGACTCCCAAAGAGCTATTCTCCGCCTCGTAGAAAAGAGAGCGCCGTGGACATTCTTACTCCCAGCTCGGTCGAAGCTCAGGATCCGCAAATTTTTGCCGCGATCGCCGGTGAAGAGCGCCGGCAACGCGATAACCTCGAGCTGATTGCCTCCGAAAACTACGCGAGCCGCGCGGTCCGCGAAGCGATGGCGTGCGTCATGACCAACAAGTACGCCGAAGGATATCCCGGAAAACGGTATTACGGCGGATGCGAGTGGGTCGACGTCGCCGAAAATCTCGCGCTCGACCGGCTCAAAGAGCTCTTCGGCGCCGAGCACGCCAACGTCCAGCCGCACTCCGGTGCGCAGGCCAACATGGCCGTCTTCATGGCGCTGCTGCAGCCCGGCGATACCGTGCTCGGCATGTCGCTGGCGCACGGCGGTCATCTGACGCACGGCACGAAAGTCAGTTTTTCGGGCAAACTGTACAACGCACTCGCATACGGCGTGAAGCGCGATACGGAGCTGATCGACTTCGATGAAGTCCGCGCGCTCGCGCGCGAGCACAAGCCCAAGCTGATCGTCGCCGGCGCGAGCGCCTATCCCCGCGTCATGGAGTATGCGCCGTTCCGCGAAATCGCCGACGAGATCGGCGCGGCGCTTCTCGTTGACTTCGCGCACATAGCCGGGCTCGTCGCGGCCAAACTTCATCCGTCGCCCGTGCCGATCTCGGATTTCGTATCGTCGACGACGCACAAAACGCTGCGCGGCCCGCGAGGCGGCTTCGTCCTCTGCACGCAGCGCTGGGCGCAAGCCCTCGACAAGAGCGTCTTTCCCGGCATCCAAGGCGGCCCGCTCATGCACACCATTGCTGCGAAGGCGGTCGCGTTTCAGGAGGCGCTCCAGCCGGAGTTCGAATCATATCAGCGGCGGGTGATTGAGAACGCGCGAGTGATGGCCGACGAGTTTACGCGTGCCGGTCTGCGGCTGGTTGCAGGCGGCACGGACACGCACCTGATGCTCGTCGACGTGTCGGTGAAGGGGCTCACCGGCAAAGCCGTGGAGGCCTATCTCGACGAGATCGGGATCACCGTCAACAAGAATGCGATTCCATTCGACACGCAAAAGCCGTTCGTGGCAAGCGGCATTCGCATCGGCACGCCCGCGATTACGACGCGCGGATTCGGTGCCGCGGAGTGCGCCGAAGTCGCTCGCATCATGGTCGACGGCCTTTCCGATATCGAAAGCCGCGCGCAAATCGAAAGCCTTCGCGGCCGCGTGCACGAGCTGACGTCGCGCTTCGACGTGCCGTAGCCGAGATCGAAAACGGCCGCTATTCCGGCAGTGCCTTGAAGATTTGTCGAGCGATGTCTTCCGGGTCGGTCTCCAAGCGGTTATCGAGCACGACGATTTCCAGATCGTCGTCGGGGAAGACCGCATTCATCGCGTGAGCTCCGGGAATGCCGCCATTGTGCCAAATCATGCGGTGGCCGGAAATGCGCTCCACGACCCATCCGAAGGCATAGTCGGCCTCGCCACGCACGTGCGGCGGGGTGACCGCCGTATGCACCAGATCCGACCGAACGATCTTGCCGCTAAAAAACGCCGCATCCCATGCGGCAAGGTCGCCGACCGTGCTCGCAAGCGCTCCGGCTCCGCGCGCCCAGGACATGGTGAAACGCGGCAGTTGCACGAGGCGCCCGTTCTTGAGCTTGTATCCGTTGGCGACGTCTGAACCGACTGGAACGGACGTTAAAAGGTACTGAGTGTGAATCAGCCCTAGCGGACGAAATATGCGTTGCGCTATAAATGCCGGATACGATTCGCCGCTTACGGCTCCCACGATCATTCCCGCCAGGAGATAGTTCGTGTTGCTGTACGCAAATCGGCTCCCCGGCTCAAACTGTAGCGGCTTTCCCTCGATTAGTTTGAGAAGCGCTTGCGGCGACACCGTGCCGAGTTTGTCCGGGCCGATTTCGTGCTGCATGGCCGCTTGCGCGCTGTAGTCGGGCAGACCGCTGGTCTGATCCAATAATTCCCTGACGCTGATTTTGTCGCCGTGCGGTACGTTTGCCAGATAGCGTCCGATTCGAGAGTCCAGTCGTATGCGTCCGGCCTCGACCAACAACATCACGCACGCTGCCGTAAATTGCTTCGTGATCGATCCGATAGGAAAGACAGTCTCCGGATTGACCGGCAGGTGGTCGCCGCGCCGGCCGAACGCCGCTGCGTAAATTACCACACCGTGGCGAGCGACCGCGAAGGCAATTCCGGGAATTTGCTGGCGAATCATCTCGTGGCGAACGACGGAACGTATTCGCGCGGTCTGTGCGTCGTTGAGTCGTTCGCTTTGCGCCGAACAGCCGGCGAACGTCCCAACGCCGAGAAGCGAGAGAATTAGCAAGCGGAACGTTGAGCGCGCCTCGGTCACGGCGCGGCGGTTCGGGATGATGCGACTTCCACCTTGCTTTCAATCGCGGCGTCGCAGAGGGCAACGGCCCATGCATACTAAAGCTTGAACGCCATGCGCCCCGGGTGGGACGAATATTTCATGCAGATTGCGCACACCGTCGGGACTCGGGCGACGTGCCCGCGTGCTTCGGTCGGATGCGTGCTCGCCCGCGAGCATCGTATCCTAACGACGGGCTACAACGGCGCGCCGCGGGGCGTCGCGCATTGCACCGAGGTAGGCTGCACGCTCGTCAACGAACATTGCTTGCGTGCGACCCATGCCGAGGCCAACGCGGTGGTTCAAGGCGCGCTCCACGGCGTCAGCCTGCAGCACGCGACCGCGTACTGCACGCACCAGCCCTGCGTGAACTGCTCGAAGCTGCTCATTAGCGCCGGCGTGATCAAGATCGTCTACGACGAAGCGTATCCGGATCCGGTCGCGAGCCAACTGCTCGCGGAAGCCGGCGTTGCGCTCGTTCAGTACGCCACCTTGGAAGGCGCTCGCGGATGAGCGCGTATCACGTAAGCCCCGGCGTGATCTACGCAGCGGCGTTCGTACTTGCCGGCATCGTAAGCGCCTTGGGCACGCCGCTGATCGTTCAGCTGGCGCTGCGCTTGCGGATCGTCGACAACGACGGGCACGACCGCCGCATGCACGACCTTCCCAAGCCGCGCGTCGGCGGCATCGCCGTATTCTTCGGCTTTGCGTTTGCGCTCTTCGCGATGCTCGGCGTCGCGCTCGGCTCGCCCTTCGGCCTGCTTCCGGCGGAACAGTTCGACGCGATTCACCGCCTCGTGGGACTGCTGTTCGGCAGCTTGCTCATCCTCGGCGTCGGCATTTGGGACGACGTCATGCAGATGCGTCCCCGCAACAAGCTGCTCGCGCAGATCGTCGTCGCGTCGATCTCGATGCTGTACGGATTCGTCATTCCCGGCATGAATAATCCGTTCGATCGCAATCCGGGAACGAACTGGATTGACTTTCCGCTCTGGCTGGGCGTGCCGCTCACGCTGCTTTGGTACGTCGGAATGATGAACGCGATCAACTTTCTCGACGGCCTCGACGGCCTGCTCACCGGCGTCGCGGCGATATCGAGCCTCTTCTTGTTCGTCATTTCCGTCTTGCACGCCAATCCCGTCGTGGCGTTGGTCGTCGTCGCGCTCGCCGGCTCGGCGCTCGGTTTCCTACCGTATAACTTCAACCCGGCCCGAATCATTCTCGGCGATGCCGGATCGCTCTTCATCGGCTACGTCTTCGCGACGGTGTCGATTATCGGTGCGAGTAAAACGGCGATTGCTATCAGCATCGTGGTGCCGCTGCTGGTACTGGCGCTGCCGGTGCTCGACACCGCCGTCGCGATCGTTCGACGCGCCCGCAGCGGCAAGCGCATCACCGAAGCAGACCGAGGACACTTCCACCATCAGCTGATCTTTCGCTTCGGTCTCAACGTCCGGCAAGCCGTTCTACTGCTGTATGCGGTCTGCTTCGTGCTCGGCGCGGTCGCCCTCGCCTTCTCAGGGGAGTTCACGCACGTCTTCCGTCACGTTACGTAACGCGACCCGATGAACCAGCGTTTGCGCGTCCTGAGTGTCTTCGGGACGCGACCGGACACGATTAAGATGGCGCCCGTCGTCCACTCGTTGCGCCAACACCCGGAAATCGACGATCTCGTCTGCGTCACCGCGCAGCACCGCAAGATGCTCGACGATCTGCTCGCACTCTTCGGCATCACGCCGGATTACGATCTCAACGTCATGACCGAAGATCAGACGCTTACGGAGGTGACGACGCGCGTGCTCGCCGGCATGGAGCCGGTGTTGGGCGAAGCGCGGCCCGACGTCGTGTTGGTTCATGGCGACACGACCACGAGCAGTGCCGCCGCGCTGGCGGCGTTTTATCAGCGCGTTCCGGTGGGGCACGTCGAAGCGGGATTGCGAACCCGAAACCGCTGGCTGCCCTATCCGGAAGAGATGAACCGGCGTATCACCGGCGCCATCGCATCGTATCACTTCGCCCCGACGCCGCTCGCTCGCGAACATTTGCTGCAGGAGAGCACCGCTGACGCCGACATCGTCGTGACCGGCAACACGGTGATCGATGCCTTTTTGGAGACCGCGGCGCGCAAGGATCTGGCGGCGCCGCCGCGCTGGAACGAGATCGATCCGAGCCGGCCGGTCGTCGTCATCACGGCACACCGGCGCGAAAATCATCCGTACATGGGCGAAATCGCTGCGGCACTCCGCGACATCGCTCAACTCGGCGGCGGGGCGCAGCTCTACTGGCCGGTCCATCCTTCACCGCGCGTCGCACCGGTTGCCCACGACGTCCTCGACGGCGTTCCCGGCGTGATCCTCGTCGATCCGATCGACTACGCCGAAATGGTCGCCGCGGTCAAAGCCTGCACGTTCGTTTTGACCGACTCGGGCGGACTTCAAGAAGAAGCGCCGTGCCTCGGTAAGCCGGTCCTCGTGATGCGCGACGAGACCGAGCGTCCGGAGGGCCTCGCCGCCGGGACCCTGGAGTTGGTCGGACATCGCCGCGAGCGTATCGTTACGGCCGCGCAACGATTGCTAACCGACCCGGCCGCCTACGCCGCGATGGCGCAAGCAGTCAATCCGTACGGCGACGGCCACGCCGGCGCGCGCATCGCGGAGTGGCTGCTGGCACGGCTCCGCGGCGCCGCCTACCCTGAGCCCTTCGCGGCGTGAAAGCGGTCACGCCCGTCTTGGCCGCCGGCGGTACGTTCGCGGTGACGGCGCTCGCGGGACTCTTCGCGGGAGTATGGCTCGGGGAGCGGTTCCGGGCGCCGGTCTTCGTGGCCGCCGGCCTCTTTCTGGGCCTCGCGCTTGGCGGCTACTCGGCCTACCGGCTGATGCTGCGATCGATGTAGTCTTATGCAGGAGGAACAGCGCAGCGGGCGTAGCTACAGCGACGCCGACGCGGCGGCCGATCTCGCTGCTTACTTTGCACTCAAACGGGTAGTCTCGATCCGGTCGCTGGTCAGCATCGCCGTTGTGGCGCTGTTGGTGGTCCGCTGGCTTCCTTTCCCGGCATTGGCACTAGCAACCGGCGGGCTGTGCGGGGTGCTCAATGCCCAGTTAACCGGCGGCAGCGGCGAGCGGCTCTTGAAGAACCGGAGCGTAGGGCTCTTCGTCTTAAGTAGTTTCCTGCGAATCGGCGTCTTCGGTATAGTCCCGGTGGCGTTCGCCGTGCACGGGCCCTGGTGGTCAATGGCGTGGTACTTCGCCGGTTTTTTCCTCCCGTTAGCGTTGTTTGCGGTTGGCGCGGTACGCGCATTCGAGCGAAAGTAGAACGAGAACACCTTCGTGCAAGAAAACTTGGGCGAGCACATTCTGTGGCACGTGCCGGTGCTGGGCTCCGTGCATGCCGACACGATCGTAACGACGTGGTTGGTTATGGCGCTTTCGCTGGCATTTTTCGCGTGGGTCGGTGCGAGCTATCGACGGCCGATGCAATCGAAGCGCCAGGTCGTGGTCGAGGGCGTCGTCAACTATGTCGCCGATCTCGCGAGCAGCACCCTCGGCAAGCGCGGCGAGCCGTTCGTGCCATTCTTCATCGCGCTGTTCGTCTTCATTTTCTTGCTCAACCAGTTCGGAATGCTGCCCTTCAAGGCGTTGGGCTTTCCAATCGGCGGCTCTCCGACGGCGGATCTCAATACTACGGTTCCACTGGCTTTGCTCGTCTGGCTGATGACGTGGTTCTTGTTCCCCAGGACGCACGCGGCGCATTTGGTTCAGCCCTTTGCGTGGCTGCTTCCGATCAACATCATCGAAGAGGTTTCACGACCGCTGACCCTCGCGGCCCGTTTGTTCTTCAATATCTTCGTCGGCGAGTTGCTTTTCTTGATCGTCGCATCGATCATCCAAGAGCACATAAGGATCGGCATACTCGATCTGTCGCTCGCAGTGACGGTCGTTCCGTTCTTCATTCAGTTTTTCAACTTCTTTGTCGGCACCGTCCAAGCATTCGTTTTTACCCTTCTGGCGATCGTCTACTTCTCGCTGGCGATCGGCGAAAGTCATTAGGAAAGGTTACGTCTTTGAGTCCTGAAGCGTTAGTAGCTGCTTTTACCCTGCTGGCGTTCGGCATCATCGTCGCCGGCGTAGCGTTCGGTTCGGCCATCGGCGACGGTATCGTCGCGAGCAAAGCGGTCGAGGCGATTGCCCGTCAACCCGAAGCGCGCCCGAATATCATGACGTTTATGTTTCTGGGCGTCGGCGTGCTGGAAGCGTTCCCCATCATCGGCCTCGGTCTGGCGTTTTACATGATCTTTGGATTGGCGCCGTTGGCCGCGCTCATGGCGAAGGTGACGGGCCACTAAAAGCGCGATGTTTCTCTCGCTCGACGGTACGCTCTTCGTTCAGCTGATCAACTTCGCGATCTTCTTCGCGTTGCTGAACGTCGTCTTTCTGCGGCCCGTCGGGCGCGCAATCGCAAAACGGCGCGCGTACATCGACGACTTAGTCTCGGACTACGATCGGTACCAAGAGCAAGCGCGCGATCTGCGCGAGGAGGCGGCGGCGATCCGCGCCGACGCTCGGCGCAAGGCCGAACACAACGTTGCCGCGGCGCGGGCCGCTGCATCCAACGAAGCTGCGGAGGCGTCGAGCCGCTACGCGCTGCAGGCGCAGGGCATCATCGAGGAAGCGCAGCGAACCGCCGCGGCGCAACTCGGTGCGGCGCGCGCCGGCGAAAGCGAGGCGGTGCGCAAGCTGGCCGATCTGATGCTCGAGCGCGTCATTCCGGAGGCTGCGCCATGAGCGAGGCACATAAGTATCTGGAGATCGCTCTCTGGAGCCAGATCATTTCGTCGATCGTCTTCATAGCGGTGCTGATCTTCATGTGGTTCCGTTGGATCATGCCGGTCGTCATGGCCGCGCAAGAGCGCAGCAACCGCCAAATCGCCGACGCCGAGCGCCATCGCGACGAGGTCAAGGGCGCGCTGGAGGCATTGCATGCCGAGATCGAGACCGCCCGGCACGACGCGCAGCTGATCGTGCAGCGCGCGAGCGGACGCGCCGAACACGAGCGCGAGCTGCTGCTCAATGAAGCCGAGGATGCCGGCAAACGCGCGTTGGCCGATGCGGAGCGCGAGTTGGACCGCGCGCTCGCGGCGGCGCGCCACCGTCTGCGCGACGAAATGCTGGGCCGCGCGCTCGCACTGGCGCGCAGCGAGGCCGAGCAACGCGTCGGTCCCGAACTCGACGCCCGTTTCGTCGAACGCTTTACCGGTTCGCTGGAGCATGCGGCGCATGGTTAATCAGACGCTCGCGCGACGGTACGCGCTGGCAATCTCGGCACTCGCTCGCGAGCAGAACGCCGTCGAGCGCGTCTCGGCCGATCTGCGGACCGTCAGCGAAGTCCTTTCGGCGCCCGGACTCGCGCACGAGTTCTTCGTTTCGCCGGTGATCGATCGCCCTGCGAAGGAGCGCGCCCTTCTTGAGATCCTCGACGGAAAGCTGCATCCGGTCGCGCTGCATAGCGTATTGCTGCTCGTTCGCAAGCGACGCGAATCGTTGCTGGCGGCGATTGTTACCGAGTATCTCGCGTTGGAGCGGGCGGCTCGCGGCGTCGAGCCGCTCACGCTCGAGTCGGCGCGGCCGATCGATCGCACCGAATACGCGCGTTTGGTCGCGCGGCTCGAAAAGGTCTACGGAAAGAAATTCGAGGTTACGGAGGTGGTCGATCCTTCGTTAATCGGCGGCCTGCGCATCATGATGGGCGATCGCCGCATCGACGACAGCATCTCGGGCCGGCTCGACACGCTCGCCCGCGAACTTTTGCAAACCACATAGCACCACGGAAAGTTGACGGATGATAAACGCTGACGAAATAGCCGGTATTCTCAAACAACAGATCGAGCAATTCAAGACCGGAATACAACAAGACGAAGTTGGGACGGTCATCGAGGTCGGTGCGAATCTCGCGCGCATCTACGGGCTGCGCGGCGTTCGCGCGTCGGAGCTCGTGGAGTTCGCCAACGGTCTGCAGGGCGTGGCGCTCAACCTCGAAGAGGATAACGTCGGCGTCGTTATCATGGGCCCGGACGTCGAGATCAAGGAGGGCGACACGGTCCGCCGCACCGGCCGGATCGCTTCGGTTCCGGTCGGCGACGCAATGTTGGGCCGCGTCGTCAATCCGCTCGGCCAGCCGGTTGACGGAAAAGGCGATATTCAGACGACGCGGTTTCGTACGATCGAGAATATCGCGCCGACGGTGGTCCAGCGTCAGCCGGTCAAACAGCCCCTGCAAACGGGCATTCGCGCGATCGACGCGTTGATTCCGATCGGCCGCGGCCAGCGCGAGCTCATTATCGGCGACCGGTCTACCGGCAAGACCGCGATGGCGGTCGACACGATCATCAATCAGCGCGGCCGCGGCGTTTTCTGCGTTTACGTCGCGATCGGTCAGAAGAACTCGACGGTGGCGGCGCTCGCACAAGTGCTCGAGCAAAAGGGCGCGATGGAGTACACAACGATCGTCGCGGTCAGTCCATCGGAAGCGGCCGCCCTTCGTTGGCTCGCACCATTCGCGGGCTGCGCGATGGCCGAGGAGCTGATGTACTCGGGCAAGGACGTGCTGATTGTTTATGACGATTTAACCAAGCACGCACAGTCCTATCGCGAGATGTCGCTGTTGCTTCGCCGTCCGCCGGGCCGTGAGGCGTATCCCGGCGACGTGTTCTATCTTCATTCACGGTTGCTGGAGCGCGCCGCGAAGCTCTCCGACGAAATGGGCGGCGGCTCGCTGACGGCGCTTCCCGTGATCGAGACGCAAGCCGGAGACTTCTCGGCATACATTCCGACCAACGTGATCTCGATCACCGACGGGCAGATTTATCTGACGCCGCAACTCTTCTTTCAGGGCATTCGGCCGGCGGTCGACGTCGGACTCTCCGTGTCGCGTGTCGGCGGTGCCGCGCAAACCAAGGCGATGAAGTCGGTCGCCGGTCAGCTCAAGCTGGAGCTCGCGCAATATCGCGACTTGGCCGCCTTTGCCAAACTTTCGAGCGACTTGGATAAAGCGACGCAGAATCAGTTGATGCGCGGGGAGAAGCTCACCGAGCTTCTCAAGCAGCCGCAATATCAGCCGCAGCCGATGGAAGACCAAGTCGCCATCATCTACGGCGCAACCCACGGTTTCGTGAACGACATCCCGACGGCGCGGCTCCAGAACTGGGCCGGTGCGCTCATCGATTTTCTGCGCGATAAGCATTCGGACATACTTGACGCAATTGCGCAAAGCGGCCAACTCTCCGATGAGACTGCGAAGAAGCTCGACGCCGCCCTCGCGGAGTTCAACAAGAGCTTCTAGCATGGCGACCGTCAGAGACTTGCGCGACCGGATTCGGTCGCTCAAGAACACGCAGCAGATCACCAAGGCGATGAAGCAGGTCGCCGCGGCGAAAATTCGCCGTGCGGAGGCCGCGCAAAAGAAGGCGCGTCCGTACGCCGACGCCATCGCCGAGATGCTGCGCGATTTGATCGGAGCGGTAACGTCGGTCGACCATCCATTCATGCGCGCGGGACGCGCCGGCGCGCCGGCGGGCATCATTCTCATCACATCCGACAAAGGCTTGGCCGGCGCTTTCAATTCGAACGTCATCGGCGCCGCGGAAGCATTCGCGCGCACGCAGAGCGCGATCCAGTACTATACGATCGGCACCAAGGCGCGCAACGCCGTGCGCCGCTGGGGGATGGCCGATCGTCCCTCGTGGCTCCTCGGCGCGCCTTCGAAGATCGACACCGCCCGCGAAGCGGCGCGCGCCGTAACCGACGACTTCAATCGCGGCTCGATCTCCGAAATCGTGCTCGTTTCCCAGCAGCTGATTACGATGATGTCGCAGCGTCCGCGAACTCGCAAACTCGTGCCGATCCTCAAAGAAGATCTCGCGTCGCTCGACTCTGCTCGGGATGACGCCAGGAATCGCGGTGCCATTGAGTTCGCGCCATCGCCTGAGTTTGTGCTCTCCAAGCTACTGCCAAAGTATCTCGAATTCACGATCTACTCAGCCATGCTCGAAACCGACGCAGCGTTCTTCGCCGCGCAGCTCGTTGCAATGACGAACGCTACCGACAACGCCTCCAAGCTCATCGACGAATTGACGATCCAGATGAACAACGCCCGCCAAGCCGCCATCACCAAGGAGTTGCTGGAAATTGTTGCCGGTGCCGAGGCGCTCGGAGTCGAATGATTTCGCGCGCCACATGGGTGGGTTCGGGGACGCTCGCTTTTTCGCATCACGCGAAAAAGCTGCTCGTCTCGTCGTCGCTCTCGCCATCCGTGGCTCCGCTCCTCCCTTCACACGCCCCTCACCACCCACGTGGCACGCTCATCAATCAACTCCTCGCTATGGAAAACTGCAGACTCTAATCGCTAGGAAACAATAATGACAGCAACTGCAAACACCGCAACCGCGACCGGCAAAGTCGTTCAGGTACTCGGAAACGTCGTCGACGTCGAGTTCACGCCAGAAACATTGCCCAGAATTAACGACGCACTGCGCGTCGGCGTCAATGAGGGCTCAAAGGCGGCCAATGACGGCGCGGCCTCCGCTGCAGGGGTCGAACTCGGTGGGACCGCGATGCAGGCGCGCGAGATTACACTGGAAGTTCAAGACGAGCTCGGTGACAATCAAGTGCGCTGTCTCGCGCTCGGTTCGACCGATGGGCTCGTGCGCGGCGCGGCGGTGCAAAACACCGGCGGCCCGATCGAGGTCCCGGTCGGTGAAGGGACGCTCGGACGGCTCTTCAACGTGCTCGGCGAGACGATCGACAGCGACGAGCCGGTGAAGGCCGCGGCGCGCTGGCCGATCCACCGTCCCGCGCCCGAGTTGAAGTATCAGGAACCGACGGCACGCATCTTTGAAACGGGAATCAAAGTCGTCGATCTGATGGCGCCGTACACGCGCGGCGGCAAGGTCGGGCTCTTTGGCGGCGCCGGCGTCGGCAAGACGGTGCTCATTCAAGAGCTCATTCGCAACATTGCGTACGTGCACAAAGGCTTCTCGGTCTTCACCGGCGTCGGCGAACGCACGCGCGAAGGCAACGACCTCTGGCTGGAAATGAAAGAGTCCGGCGTACTGGCTCAGACGACGCTCGTCTTCGGCCAGATGGACGAACCGCCGGGCGTGCGCTTCCGGGTGGCGCAGACCGGCGTCACCATGGCGGAATATTTCCGAGACGAACTCGGCGCCGACGTGCTGCTGTTCATTGACAACATCTTCCGCTACATGCAAGCCGGCTCCGAAGTCTCGGCGCTCATGGGCCGAATGCCGTCGGCCGTAGGCTATCAGCCGACGCTCGGTACCGATATGGGCGTGCTCGAAGAGCGTATTACCTCGACGCGCAAAGGCTCGATCACGTCGGTTCAAGCGGTCTACGTTCCGGCGGATGACTATACCGATCCGGCCGTCGCAACGACCTTCGCGCATCTCGATGCCACGACGGCGCTGTCGCGGCCGATCTCCGAGCTGGGGATTTATCCGGCCGTCGATCCGCTCGCGTCGACGTCGCGAATTCTCGATCCCCAGATCATCGGCGAAGAGCACTACAGCGTCGCGCGCGGCGTTCAAGAGATTCTTCAACGGTATCGCGACCTGCAAGATATCATCGCAATTCTCGGCGTCGAAGAGCTCTCCGAAGACGATAAGATCGCGGTAGCGCGAGCGCGGCGCATCCAGCGCTTCTTCTCACAGCCGTTCTTCGTCGCCGAACAATTCACCGGACGCCCCGGGAAGTACGTCAAGCTGCCCGAGACGGTCGCGTCGTTCAAAGAAATTCTCGAAGGCAAGGTCGACGATTTGCCGGAGGGCGCGTTCTTCTACGCCGGCACGATCGACGAAGTGCGCGAAAACGCCGAACGCATGGCTCGTGGCTAGTTCGTTACCGTTCAAGCTGGTCACGCCGACGGAGGTCGTCTTCGAAGGCAACGCGGAACTCGTGATCGCGGTCACGACCGAAGGCGAAGAAGGCATTCTTCCTCACCATGCGCCGTTTTTGGCTGCGCTGCGGCCAGGTATTCTGCGCGCCAACGTACTTCGAGATGGCGACGGGCCGGCGTCGCGGCTGGAACTGGCAACGAGCGAAGGATTCATGCAGGCGCTGCCGGACCGCGTGACCGTTTTAGTCGACGAGGCGGTGCGCTTCGAAGACGTGGTGGTCGCTGAAGCGAGACAAGAACTGAACGACGCGACGGAGCGCCAGAAGGCTGCTGCCGGTGATGCAACGGCACACGCACGCGAACAAGCAATCATCGATTTTGCCAACGCCAAGCTCCGGCTGACTGGGCACAGGTAGGCGAGCGGGCAGCCCGCGCGGTAAGACTGCCATAGTATGCTCGATCGGCTTGAGACGACGCTGCGGATTCGGGGTGGCGCCCGCCTAGAAGGCTCCGTCGCGACGCACGGGGCAAAAAATGCCGCTTTGCCGATTATGGCGGCTGCACTGCTTGCGAAGGGGACGGTGACGCTTCATCGTGTCCCCCGCATCACCGACGTCTCGGTCATGTCTTCGTTGCTGGAAGCACTCGGCGCGCGCATCCGGTACGAAGGCGACAACACCGTTACGATCGACGCGAGTAACGCCGCCTCGTATCGGGCTCCGTACGCGCTGGTTCGCAAGCTGGCCGCATCGTTCGACGTGGTGGGAGCGCTGTTGGGACGTTTTGGGCGTGCCGAAGTTCCGTTGCCGGGCGGCTGCGTGCTCGGCACGCGCGCGACCGACATGCACGAACAGGCCTTCGTGGCGCTTGGATGCGACGTTCACAACGCGCACGGCTATCTCATCGCGCAATCGAAGGGCCCGCGGCTGCGCGGCGGCGAGGTCGAGTTTCGAATGTCGAGCGTCGGCGCTACGAAGAATGCGATGCTCGCCGCCGTTCTTGCCGAAGGCACGACGCTGCTCAATAACGTCGCGATGGAGCCGGAGGTCGTGGACCTCGCGAATTTTCTCAACGCAATGGGCGCGAAGATCGCCGGACACGGTACCGATACGATCGTGATCGAGGGTGTCCCCGAGCTGCACGGCGTCGAGTACGAGATCATCGCTGATCGAATCGTTACGGGCACTCTGCTGCTTGCCGGTGCCGTGACGCGCGGAGACGTCACCGTCACGAACTGCCGCCCGGAGCACCTCAGTGCGCTGACCTATAAACTCGTCGAATGCGGCGTCACCGTGATGAACGGCGACGATTGGATTCGCGTGAAAGCCGACGGCATCACCGGCGGAACGGATATCCTGACCGCGCCCTATCCCGGCTTTGCAACGGATATGCAGCCGCAGATGGTTGGATTTCTTTGCACCTGTCCCGGCACCAGCGTGGTCGAGGAATCGATCTTCAACGCGCGCTTCTCGTACGTCAACGAACTCGCGCGCATGGGGGCCGACGTGAAGGTGACGATGGAGAGCAACGCCGCAGTGGTCAAAGGGCCCAAGCAGCTCTCCGGCGCCCCGGTCGAGGCGCCGGATATCCGTGCCGGCGCGGGACTCGTCGTCGCGGGACTCGCGGCGGTCGGCGAGACCGAAATAATTGGGCTGGAGTATATCGACCGCGGTTACGAACGTTTGGAAGAGCTGCTTTCGGAGCTGGGCGGCCAAGTTCAGCGCAGCAGCGGCGTAACGCCGCTCGTCGAGCCGGCGGGACTTTTCGAAACGAGCGAATATCCGCGCGTTTCGGCAACCGGATAATCGCACGTTTTCGATTAGGAGTATCTTTTGGACATCGGGATCGATCTCGGTACGGCAAACGTGCTCGTGCACGTCAAAGGGAAAGGAATCGTTTTGCGCGAGCCGTCGGTCGTGGCAAAGGACATCAATAGCGGCCGCGTGTTAGCGGTGGGCGAGGAAGCTCGCCAGATGCTCGGGCGAACTCCATCGCACATACAAGCGATCCGCCCGCTGCGCGACGGCGTCATCGCCGATTTCGAAGTGACCGAAGCGATGCTTTCCTACTTCATCAAAAAGGTGATGAAAGATCGTTCGTGGTGGTCTTCGATCGTGAAGCCGAAGCCGCACGTAACGATCTGCGTGCCGGCCGAGATTACCAGCGTTGAAGAGCGCGCGGTCAAAGATGCGGCCAAGCTCGCCGGCGCGCGCGACGTCGGCATCATCGAAGAGCCAATGGCTGCGGCGATCGGCGCCGGATTGCCGATCGACGGTCCTTCGGGCAGCATGGTCGTCGACATCGGCGGCGGAACGACCGACGTCGCGGTTATTTCGCTTGGCGGCATCGTCGTCTCCCAATCGCTCCGCGTCGCGGGGAATAAGATGGACGAAGCGATCGTGCGATACATCCGCCGCGTCTACAACTTGATGATCGGCGAGCGAACGGCGGAAGAGATCAAAATCAAGATCGGTTCGGCTTATAAGCTCGAGCAAGAGCTCGCAATGGAAATTCGGGGCCGCGATTTGATCAACGGGTTGCCGAAGACCGTCAAAATTACGAGCGAGGAAATTCGCGAAGCGCTCTCCGAGCCCGTCGGCGCGATCGTCGAAGCCGTGAAGGCGGTACTCGAGAAGACGCCGCCGGAACTGGCCGCGGACATCATCGATCGCGGGATCATTCTCACCGGAGGCGGTGCGCTGCTGCGCGGTTTCGAGAAGCTGCTCTCGGAGGTAACGGGAGTTCCGGCGATCGTTGCCGACGACCCTCTCTCTTGCGTGGCAATCGGGACCGGCGCAAGACTGCGCGTATAGGAACTGTTAACGATTGGGTGAGCAGCGTTTCAGGCAGATCGTCGATGCCCGCGCTGCAAAAGTCGACGAGATCGCCGAAGAGGTTGCGCGCGTCGTCTTTTCCGGTGGAACCGTCATTCTGCCCAACGACACGAGTTATCTCATCGGGTGCGATCCATACGATTCCGAAGCGATCGACCGGGTCTACGCGGCGATGGGCCGACCGGACAATCGCCCGCTGACGATGCACGTCGCGACCGCGCAAGAATTTTTGGAGTATGCCGTGGACAATCCGCTCGCGGTGCACGCGGCGAAGCGGCTCTTACCCGGTCCGGTCATTCTTCTCATCAGAAAGCCGCGCTTCGTGAGCGACGAGTTGGCGGCAGGCTTGCACACGCTTGCGTTTCGCGTGCCGGACGATCCGTTCGCGCGCGCAGTGCTGGAGCGTTGCGGGCCGATTGCTGGCACGACGGCAAACCCCCGCGGCGGCGCTCGTTATGCCGGAGAAGAAGACCGCTCGATGCTTCCTCAGGCGGATCTGATGGTAGAGCATGGGCCGACGCGCTATAATATCGAATCTTCAATCATCGATCTCACCGGCAACCATCCGCGTCTGCTTCGCGAAGGAGCTGTCTCAGAGCAGCGCCTCTGCGAGTTGCTGGGTCCGATCGAGCGCCCAACGGTGAAAGTACGCATACAACGACCATGATTCGCAGCATTCTCGCGCTTGCCGGTATCGTCGCCCTCGCGACGCCGCTGGCCGGTGCCGCTCCGCCTCCGGCCCATTCACCGCGGCCCAAAGCAGCCGCGCATCCGACCCCGCCGCCGGGCGCGGCGAACCCCGGCCAAGCATCGTTCGACCTCGGAGTCTGGACCGTCCACGCAAGCTCGCTGGATGCAAACTTCAAGAACGGCGATTTCAGCACGCCGAATAAGGTCGTTATGACCCGCGCCGGAGGCGACGTGTCGGCGGATCGCGCCAACGGCAACTACAAGAAGCAGGTGCTCTTCCTGAATGGTCACGTCGTGATGCACGATACGCAAGGCAGCGCCGAGAGCCTCGCGGGCGGCGGCGCCCCAAGCGCGCCCAGCCCCTCGACGTTGACCGCCGATCAAGCACAGATCGACGGCGCCGCGAAAGTTTATAAAGCGATTGGAAACGTCCACTACGTGCAAGCCGATACCGTCGTGGACGCAAACACCGGAACGCTCAACGACAGCGACCACACGCTGCTGCTCGAAGGGGCGGTTCACATCACGCAAGGATCGCGCAGCATGAACGCGCAGCGCGTAGTGTACAACACCGACAGCGGCAGCGCGCATGCGCAGGGAAACGTCACGATGCAGTTCCCCAGCCCCGTGCACCGCACGCTCGCGACGCCCAAGCCGATCCACGTTCCCAAGAACGCGATTACGCAGCCGGTCTCGAGCCCGCCGCCGTAGCGGCATCCGAAGATGCTTGAGTTTGCTCGACTCGAGATGCCGTTAGCGGCGCGCATGCGCCCGCGGACGCTCGACGAGTTCGTCGGCCAAAACGAGCTGCTCGGCGCGGGCCGCGCGTTACGCGCGGCAATCGAGCGCGACGCGGTGCCGTCGATGGTTCTCTGGGGTCCGCCGGGCAGCGGCAAAACGACGCTGGCGCAGATCATCGCGCAGTCGACGGGTGCGTACTTCGAAGGGATGTCGGCGGTAAGCGCAGGCGTCGCGGACCTCCGACGCGTCGTGCGTGATGCCGGCGCCCGGCGCCGCGTGGGCAAGCGAACCGTGCTCTTCATCGACGAGATCCATCGTTTCAACAAGGCGCAGCAGGATGCGGTGCTGCCCTACGTCGAGGATGGAACGGTGACGTTCATCGGCGCTACGACCGAAAACCCGTCGTTCGAAGTGAACTCCGCCTTGCTCTCTCGCGCGCGCGTTTTCGTGTTGCAGCCGCTTGCGGATGACGACATCGGAACGATCGTGGACCGTGCGCTGACCGATACCGAGCGCGGCCTCGGCGCTGCGAAGCCCGAAATGGATCCGGATGCACGCCGTTTGCTGATTTCACTCGCCAATGGCGACGCGCGGGCGGCACTCAATGCGCTGGAGTTTGCGGCCGCGAGCGCGGCAGCGCGCGAAGGCGCACCCGCGATCGACTCCGCCCTGATTCGTGAAGCGATGCAGCGGCGTGGATCGCAATACGATAAAGCCGGCGACATGCACTACGACGTCATCAGCGCGTTCATCAAGTCGATTCGGGCGAGCGATCCCGATGCGGCGCTCTACTGGCTCGCGCGCATGATCGACGGCGGAGAAGACCCGCTCTTCATCGTCCGTCGTCTGGTGGTTCTCGCCTCTGAAGACGTCGGACTCGCCGATTCCAAAGGGCTGCAAGTCGCCGTCGCGGCGCAGCAAGCCGTTCATTTCGTCGGCATGCCCGAAGGTTTCTACGCGCTCGCGCACGCGACGCTCTATCTCGCGACGGCGCCGAAGAGTAACGAAGTCGGACGCGCCTATGCCGCTGCACTCGACGACGTTCAAAACACGCGTAACGAGCCGGTGCCGTTACATCTGCGCAACGCGCCGACCGGACTGATGCGCCAACTCGGGTACGGCAAGGGTTATCACTACGCCCATGATGATTACAGTGTGACGCAGGTCAATCTGCCGCCCGGCTTGAGCGGACGCCGTTACTATGACAAAAAAAGACTATGACAAAAAGAGGCGGTCCGAGTGATTCTCGGACCGCCAGTTTCCCGTTGCTACTTCTCGGAGTGTGCGTTGGAGCTTCGCACAAGCACATAGTAGAACTGCATACTGGGAGCGACCTGTGAATTCCGAGCGAATTTATCTCGACAATGCGGCGACCACTCCGTTACGCGCGGAAGTCGTCGAAGCGATGCGCGGAGCAGCGGTCGACGCCGACTACAACCCAAGTTCACTGCATGCCGAGGGACGCAAAGCCGCCCGGCTGCTGGATTCCTCGCGCGATCGTGTCGCCGCGGTTTTGGGCGTGCATCGCAACGAGATAACGTTCACTTCGGGCGGTACGGAATCGGACAACCTAGCGGTCGCCGGGACGATGCGGGCCGCCGCCCGCGGCTCACAAATGGTATGCAGCGCCGTCGAGCATCACGCCGTGCTGGCGGCAGTACGGGCGCTCGCTGACGACGGCTACCGTCCGACGGTGCTCTCGGTCGGGTCAGACGGGCGCGTTGAGTTGGAGACGTTCTCGGCGGCACTCGGATCGAGCACCGCATTAGCATCGGTCATGTATGCCAATAACGAGACCGGCGTGATCCAGCCCATCACCGAGCTCGCTGCGACAGCCCGCGCGCGTGGGGCAGTATTTCACACTGACGCCGTCCAAGCGCCCGATTGGCTGCCGATTCAGGTTCCATCCCTGGGCGTCGATCTATTGTCTCTCTCGGCGCATAAGTTCGGCGGTCCGAAGGGCGTCGGGCTGCTCTACGCCCGCCGCGGTACCGCGATGCATCCGTTGATTGCCGGTGGGGGCCAAGAGTTCGGGCGGCGGCCCGGCACCGAAAACCTCCTTGGGATTACCGGCATGGCAAGAGCCCTCGAGCTGGCGGCCGCCGAGCGGGCTGCCGCAAGCGACCGGATTCGGGGCTTGCGTGATTCGCTGGAGAGCGGCATCGCGTCGTCGGTGCCGGATGTCCGCATCAATGGCGCCGGCGCGGATCGGCTGCCGAACATCTGCAACGTCAGCTTCAACGGCCTCGAGTCCGCGGCGCTGCTCGTGGCGCTCGACCTGGCCGGCATCGCGGTCTCGGCCGGCAGCGCCTGCACGTCGGGCAGCCTCGAGCCGAGCCACGTCCTCGCCGCAATGGGTCTGGAGCCGGGCTGGCGCCGCGGCGCAATTCGCTTCTCATTCGGGCCTGGTACGACTGCGGCGCAAGTCGATCGGGTTCTCACAATCCTACCGCCGCTCGTGGACGGACTGCGGCATCCGTCAACGGCGAGAGCGGCCGCCGGAAACGACGGGGGGATGGGTAGACTCAAGGAACGAACGGCGCGCGGCTGGAGGCAGTAGCTTGAGCGGTAGTGAGTGGGGCCCGTTGGTTCTCGATGTGCTCGCGGGCGTTGGTGCGCTTCTGATCGGCATCGGTGTCGTCGTCGCGGCGCTGGCGCTGGCGAAGACGCTCGCGCGTCTTCGGGTCACACTCGACGGCGTCGACCGTCAATTGGAAAATATCGGGACCCCGGTGACGAACACGCTAACCCACGTCGATGAGGTTACCAAGTCGCTCGAAGAGACGGCTGGCACCCTGTCGCGGACTGCCGACCTGGCGAAAAGCGCCGTCGTCCCGACGATCATCAATATCGGCGCGATGTTGGGCGGCGTAACTGCGGGTTTACGGCGCTTGGTTACTGGAAAAGAGCGAAGAGCGGGGGAGTAATTAAACAATGGGCAAGGGCAATGGCGGAGGCGGTGGATTCTTCGCCGGATTTCTTATCGGCGCAGTCATCGGCGGCGTTGCCGCCGTGCTGCTGACGCAGGAGGAGACGCGAGATCGAATCGCCGGCACGGCACGCGATGCCGGCAACTTTGCGATGGGCGCAACGGGCGACCTTCGCGGCAAAGTGAACGATGTCACGTCCCAATGGCAGTCGAGCGTCTCCGAGCTCTACGAACGGGGCCGGCAAGTCGTGGAAAGCGCCCGTGCAAATATCGACGCCGCCGTCGCCGAAGGCAGAGCGGCGGCCGACGAGACTGCACAAGAGCTGCAGCAGAAAGCCGAAGGTTAACCGTTGGATATCAAAGTCAATGTGCGCGAGGCGCCCGGCGATTGTTATGTCGTAGATTTGAGCGGCGAGATCGACGTCTATACGTCGCCGAAGGTCAAAGATGCGATCGGTAACCTCATCGATCGCGGCGTCTACCACTTAGTTATCAATCTCGAGAAAGTGCGCTACATCGATTCCACCGGCTTAGGGGTGCTCATCGGAGGTCTCAAGCGCGTTCGCGAGCACGGAGGCTCCGTCAATTTGGTGTGCACGAACCCGCAAATCAAAAAAATCTTCGATATCACCGGTTTGGTCAAGATTTTCGGAATCTTCGATAGCGAAGACTCCGCTATGAAGGCCCTGGTATGAATCAAGCGGTGGAGAACGCGCTTCCGGAGCTCGTCGAGCTGCGGATTCCGTCTCGCGCGGAATGGGTTGCACTGGCGCGTCTGGCCGCCGCGACGGTCGCCAACCGGTTGCGTTTCTCCATCGAAGAGATCGAGGATGTCAAACTCGCGGTCGCGGAGGCCTGCACCGCAGTAATTCAGCACGAGGGCCACGGAGAGTTCATCGTACTTACCTGCGAGGCGCTGGAGGATGCATTGCGTGTCCGCGTTCGCGACAGCGGCCGTCACGGCGTGCATGCGGCGGAGCAGCCCCGCATGAACTTCGAAGAGGCTCGCATCGCGGGCCTGGGAATTTTTCTGATCAGAACGCTGATGGATGAAGTGAGCTACGACGTTCATCCGCAGCACGGCACCGATCTGCTGATGGTGAAAAGGCTGAGCGGCTCGTAGTCGCTCGCCGGCGTAACGTAGTGCAAGAACGGGAAGATTCTCGGCCGGACCGCGAGCGGACGCGGGCGCTATTCGCGCGTTTCATCGGTGCGCGAAAGCGCCACGACGAGTGCCCGGAGCGCCGCGATGCCGAATACGAAAGCTTACGTGACGAACTCGTCGTCGTTCATCTCAACCTGGTTCGGTTTCTCGCCGTACGATTTGCGAATCGCGGCGAGCCGCTCGACGATTTAGTTCAGGTCGGAACCGTCGGCTTGCTCAAAGCGATCGACCGCTTTGATTTGGAGCGCGGCGTCGAGTTCACGACGTACGCAACGCCGACGATCGTCGGCGAGATCAAGCGTTACTTCCGCGACAAAGGCTGGGCGGTCAAAGTTCCACGCCGTTTGCAGGAGCTCAATCTCGCCGTCAACCGCGCGAGCGACAAGCTTGCCATCGAGCTGGGCCGCAGTCCGACCGTTGCGGAGCTGGCCGAACATCTCAAAGCCGGCGAGGACGAGATTCTTGAAGCGCAGGAACTCGGGCAGGCCTACAACTTACTTTCGCTCGACAGTGAAGTCTCCGGCGAAACGGACAAGAAATCGCAGACGCTTGCCGATACGGTCGGCGTTTCGGACGCCGGCTTGGAGCTGCTCGAAGACCGCGCGAACTTGGAGCGCGCGTTTCGTGCCCTCAGCGGTCGCGAGCGCGTCATCATTTATCTGCGCTTCTACGAGTCCGTCTCCCAAACGGAAATCGCCAAACGTCTCAACGTCTCGCAAATGCACGTCTCTCGCCTCCAAGCGAAGGCCCTCGAGAAACTCCGCGCCGTCCTGGCAGAATAGCTTCCCGCGCTTCGCCGCTACAACATGGTGGTTTGCCCCGCCCGAGAGCCGCGACATATCGCGTCGGGGCCGCTCGGCGCCCCGCCGCTACAACGTAGTGGTAAGGGGCGTGTGAAGGGAGGAGCGGAGCCATGGATGGCGAGAGCGACGACGAGGCGAGCAGCTTTTTGCGTGATGCGAAAAAGCGAGCGTCCCCGAACCACTATGTTGTGGTGGCGAGGCGCCAAGGGCTACACGGTTGCACGTGGCGTAGAATAGCGATGTGAAGAGCCAGGAACTAAGACGTGCGTGGATTGAGTTTTTCGAGGCGAAGCAGCACAAGCTGCTTCCGCCGGCGACATTGGTTCCGCACGAGATGTCGACAACGCTCTTCACGATCGCGGGGATGGAGCAGTTCGTGCCGGTCTTCCTGGGCGAGCAGCCGGCGCCCGCGCCGCGCGTCGTCACGGTCCAGCGCTGTTTGCGGGTTGCGGGAGCAAAGAGCGATATCGAAAGCGTCGGGCGTACGGGGCGCCACGGCACGTTCCTCGAGATGCTTGGCAACTTTAGCTTCGGCGACTACTACAAACGCGAGGCGATCGCGTGGGCCTGGGAGTTCGTCACGCAAGTGCTGCGGTTGGATCCCAAACGGCTTTACGTAACGGTGCACACCGGCGATGATGAGGCCGAACGTCTTTGGACCGGCGAAATCGGAATCGAGCCGCGCCGCGTCAGCCGTTTTGACGAAGAGAATTTTTGGACGATGGGACCGACCGGTCCGTGCGGCCCTTGCACGGAGATTTTTTACGATACCGGGCCCGAGCATGCCAGTGGCGCGGACGACACCGGTCCCAATCTCGGCAACCGTTACGTCGAAATTTGGAATATCGTCTTCCAGCAATACAATCGTGCCGCCGACGGTACGCTCGAGGAACTGCCCCGCAAGGCGATCGACACGGGCGCCGGGCTCGAGCGCATGCTCGCCGTCTGCAACGGCGTCGCATCGATGTATCAGACGGACCTGTTTACCGATCTCGTTGCGGCGCAGCCTCCGATCGGCCGCACGAGCCTTTCGCTCCGCGAGCAGGACGCGCGCCGCAACATCGTTGCCGATCATATGCGTTCGGCGACGTTTCTCATTAACGACGGCATCTATCCGTCGAATACCGATCGCGGCTTTGTCCTGCGCTTTTTGATTCGTCGCGCAATCCGAAATGGCAAGCTGCTGGGTTATCCCGACGGATTTCTCGCCGGGTTGGTGCCGGCGGTCATTCGATCGCTCGAGCCGGGGTATCCCGAGCTTCGCGAAAGCGCCGAACGCATCGCGTCAGCCATACGCCGCGAAGAGCAGACCTTCGATCGAACGCTCGAGCGCGGAATGGCGATGCTCGATCGCCTGATCGACGATGCCCTGAAGCGGCACGAGCACGTAATTAGCGGCGACGAAGCGTTCACACTCCACGATACCTACGGGTTTCCGGTGGAGCTCACCCGTGAGATCGCTGCCGAGCACGGCGCCGTCGTCGATACGATTGCGTTCGATCGCCTCATGGGCGAGCAACGCGAACGTGCACGCCGCGATGCGGCGGCAAAGCGCGACGTCGTAGAACTTGCCGATCTCCCGGCGATTCGCTCCGAGTTCACGGGTTACGACGAAGGGCTCGAGAGCGACGGGCGGGTCGTCGCGATTCTCAAGGATGGCGTCGCGGTGCCGGCGCTGCGTGCCGGTGAAGAAGGAACGCTCGTGCTGGACCGGACGTCGTTCTATGCCGAGCGCGGCGGACAGATCGGCGACCGCGGAACGATTGCGTCGTTGCTTGCCGGCGATACGCGCTTCGAGGTTCGCGACGCGCAATATATGGGCGATGCGATCGCGCATCACGGCGTCGTGCTCGGCGGCGAGTTCGCCGCAGGCGACGAGGTCCGTACGAGCGTGTTGGAATCCTGGCGACGTGAGATTCGGCGCCATCATACGTCGGCGCATTTGCTGCAGCGCGCGCTCAAAGACGTGCTCGGTGAAGAAGTCAATCAAGCGGGCTCGTGGGTCGGGATCGACCGGATGCGATTCGATTTTCGATGGCCCGGAGGAGCGCTCACGCCGGAGCAGCGACGCGCGGTCGCGCATCGCGTCAACGAGATGATTCGCGACGACTCACACCTCGTGACGCGCGTGCTGCCGCTCGAAGAAGCCAAAAAGAGCGGCGCGATTTGGATGGCCGGCGAAAATTACGGCGATATGATTCGCGTCGTTCAGGCCGGCCCGTCGCTGGAGTTTTGCGGCGGCACGCACTCACATACCACCGGCGAACTGGGCTTGTTCGTCATTCTATCGGAATTTTCGATCGGCAGCGGCATTCGCCGTATCGAATCGTGCGTCTCCGAAGCGGCGGAGGAGTACGTGGGCAAGCAGAGTGACTTGATCGGCTCGCTGGCGTCGACGCTGGCGACGTCGCCGGACGAGCTGCGCGAGCGGGTGGAGCGTATGCAGCGTGACGTTAAGGATCTGCAAACCGCGATGGGACAGCTGCGCGCGCGGCTTGCGGCGGGCGAAGCTGCATCGTACGTCGACAAGGCGGAGCGTCGCGGCGACCGCACGTTCGTCGGTGCGGTCGTACACGAGGCAAACGCCGAAGCGCTGCGTCATCTGAGCAACGCAATACGCAATCGCTTGCAGAGCGGTGTCGTCGCGCTTGCCGGCGTGGACAATGGAACGGTGAGCCTCTTGGTGACGGCGAGTGACGACCTCGTCAAGGCGGGCGTGCACGCCGGAAAACTCATCAAAGTCGCGGCTCCGCACGTCGATGGTAAAGGAGGCGGTCAGCCGGCTCAAGCACAAGGGGGCGGCACGAATGCCTCCGGCGCGGAAGCGGCAGTTCGCGCCGTTCGCGACGCCGTCTTAACGTGAAGGCGCGTGCCGCGGGCTGCGCGCTCGCTCTCTGCGCCTTGCTCGGTGTAACGCCGCCTGCATTCGACTCGCAATACGTTCTGCAGCAGTACACTCGTGCCGTCACGGCGTTGACCGCGCCCAATGCCGTCATTTACTCGTATACCGTCTCGCAGGTCGGGCCCAACAACATCGAGCAGCATCATCGCATCTATCGCAGCGGTGTCGCGGTCCGCGACGAAACGCTCTCGGTCGACGGTATCCCGCTCGGCCGAAAGATCGTGCGGTTTTTGCGCCACCCAGAACGTTATACGGTCGCACGATTCGCTCCGCACTCCAGTGCCTACGAGCTGCTCTTTCTCGGAACGGTTCGCGACGGGCGGCATCTCGATTACCAGTACGAAGCGACGCCGCTGAGCCGGCCCGCCGGCGCCTGGATCGATCGCGTGACGATCGACGGCGTAAAGTTTCTGCCGCGCACCGTGCGCTTCCATAGCACCGGTACGAGCGCCGCGGGAAGCGGCGAAATTGTTTTCGCGCCGTTTGGAAAGTATTGGATGCCCGTGATCGCCGACGCGCAAGCGCGCGTCAACGGCAAGCCCGCGCGCGAGCACATCGTCTGGAGCGATTATCGCTTTCCCGGTAGCCTGCCGCCCTCGACGTTTGAGCAACCCGAGCCGCTTCCGCTCGCCAAACCCTCCCCCGAGTGACCCGGCGCGTCAAGCCGGCTTACGCCGCCGCAATCGTCGCGTTCGCGGTTACGGCGCTGCTCTCGCACCTCCGCGCGACGCCATATAACAATTTCGTACTGCTCGCGCAGGCGCTCTTGCACGGGCGCACGTGGATAGACTGGCCCGGCGCGTACATCGACGCCCTGCAATATCATGGGCGGTACTACGTGATCGAAGCGCCATTGCCCGCGATTCTGCTGCTTCCGTTCGTCGCGGTTTTTGGAGGACAGACGAACCAGACGCTCTTGGCGATCGTGCTCTGCGCCGTCGCCGTCGGCGCGGCATGGGAGCTCGGCGAACGCTTCGGACTGCCGGCGCATACCAATGCCTGGGTCTGCGCTTTTCTGTTGGCGGGAACGGATTTGCTATGGTGCGCGACGTTCGGCGACGTGTGGTTCATCGCGCACGTCTCCGCCGTGTGCTTCACGATGCTCGCGTTGGTCGAGCTCGCCGGCAAACGCCGCGGCTGGCTGGTCGCGCTCTTCGCGGCCTGCGCGTTCGAGTCGCGATTTTCGATGATTGCCGCGATCCCGGTCTATGCGTATTTGGTCTTGCGCCAGCCTGGAGGCCGCAAGGCTATTGAGTCATTCGGCAGCGTGCTCGTCGTCGTCGCTGCGCTGTGGCTGCTGTACAATCGCGCACGCTGGGGAACCTGGAACGACATCGGCTACACGACGTGGTATCATCAAGACCAGGTGGGGATGCCCACCGGCTCGCCGTTTCGCTTCACGTATCTGCCGTACCAGCTGTGGTCGTTCTTCGTACAGATGCCGACTGCGCTGCCGGCATTTCCGTGGCTGCGACCCGAGTTCTCGGGGGTTGCGTTGACGTGGACGTCACCTGCTCTCGTGCTTGCATTCTTCGCACGCAAACCGGCTGCATGGGTCGTCGCGCTATGGATTGCGGCGATTCTGACGGCGGTACCGAACTTTCTCTACTACGTTAATGGGTTCGCGCAATTCGGTATGCGTCACGCGCTCGATTTCGAGCCATTCCTAGTCGCTCTCATGATGCTCGCGGTTCGCCGGCGATTGGCGTGGTGGGCCGAGGCGCTGATCGCCTACTCCGTGGTCGTCGGACTCTGGGGCTGCTGGTACTGGTTGACGCTGGTACGAACGTAGGGTTCAGCGCTACGCGACCAGCGCGTCGTAGGCGGCGCGCAGGTGCGCGGCCTCGCGGACCGGTGCACCGCACGTCCCGGTAACGCACACGTACGCCGCGCGGTCGCCCGGCATATCGAAGGCTCGCGCATCGTCGGGCGTCAACGTGCGAATTGACACGAACGGCGAAGGCAACCGCCGCGCCGCCTCGCGAAACTCGTCGGTCTCTTCCGGAGCGCCCACGATGCGTACGGTGAGCTCCGGCACGAGATAACGCCGCAGCGCTCGCACGTACGTTGCGCCGAATGGTCCGGCGCCGCGCACGCCCGCAGCGTACAGCTGCAAGATGGATTTCGCAGTCTGGTGGTAGCGCGCTTCGCCGGTCAGCGCCGCAAGGCGCAGGAGCGCGTCGGCGAACGGGCCGTTTTCGGTCAACGGCCGGTCGGGCAAGGCCAGCCGTCCAAACGCGTCGTCGCCGGAGAGACGGTCGTAGAATCCGCCGTCGCCCGCCTGGAAGTTTTCAGTCGTTGTCGCGGCAACCGCGCATGCGCGCTGCAGAAACCGCGATTCGCCCGAGACCTCATGCGCATCGAGCAACGCCCGGACGTATGCGACGTGATCCGTCAAC
The DNA here is from genome assembly GCA_024281075.1 of Vulcanimicrobiia bacterium. GTDB lineage: Bacteria > Vulcanimicrobiota > Vulcanimicrobiia > Vulcanimicrobiales > Vulcanimicrobiaceae > Cybelea. The sequence goes on along the minus strand of JAMXLK010000026.1, from coordinate 8,127 downwards.
AGCCCGCGAACTTGCGGCGTCGCGTCCGGCGCGAGAACGTGATAGAGCAATCCGTCGGGTCCGGTCAGACGCGCCGCGACGTTATCGAGCGTTTGCAGCGCTTCCGAAAGCAGTGCGTCGTCGTCGAGCGCACGAGCGACAACGCACTGCGCACCCGCGAGCGCGCACGTCCAGTTCGTGTAGGAGGTGCGGTCGACGTAGGGAGCCTCTCGTTGACTCCGCTCCTCCAGCGAAAGCTCGTAGTAGGCTTCGTCGGCGTCCTGACTGCCCGCAAAGAATCCGGTCTTGGGATCGCGCAACACGCGGCGTACGTACGTCATCGCCGAAATCAGCGTCTCGCGAAAATCCTGGTTTGGGGCGAAGGTTACCAGCGCCGCCAGAACGCGTAACAATCCGGCATGATCCTCGGCCATCTTTTCAAAGTGCGGAACGCTCCAGTCGCGCGTCGTCGAGTAACGAAAGAAGCCACCCTCCACGTGATCGTAGGTGCCGCCGCGCGCCATCGATAACATGGTCTTCGCGGCCATCTCGTGCAGCCGCGCGTTGCCGGTGTGCCGCCATTCCGCGAGCAAGAATTCGTGGACGTCCGGTTGCGGAAACTTCGGGGCGTCGCCGAATCCCCCGTATTCCTCGTCGTACGCGCGCTCCAGCTGAGTGATGATCTCTGCGATCGGCGCGTCGTTGAGCTCGCTGCCGGCAACCGGAGACTCCTCGAGCGCGCGTATCTTCAGTTCGGCCGAACGCTCGGCGATTTCAGCTTTCCGCTCGGCGTAAAATCGCGCAATTTCGTCGAGCGCTCGACGCATTTGTTGCGGCGGAAGATACGTGGCTCCGGTCAGCGTCGTACCGTCGGGCGCCAAAAATGCGGTCGTCGGCCAACCGCCCATGTTGTAGCGCGCGTTGACGTCGGGCCGACGGTCGTTGTCGACGCGAATCGGCACGAACTGGCGATTGATAGCCTCGATAACGTCGGCGTCGGAGTACGACGTTTCATCCATCACGTGACACCAATGGCACCAGACCGCCGATATCGAGAGGAGAATCGGCTTGTCCTCGGACCGCGCGCGTTCGAAGGCGCGCTCGCCCCACGGCATCCAGCCGATCTCGGCGGCCCGGTTCGGGCGCGGCGAGAAGCGAAAATCATTCATCGGAAGCTCCCCGCAAAAACGACGTTGCGTAGAAAATGGCGACCAACGCATACAGCGCAAGACCGGCGATGCCTGCCACGTCGAGTCGCAGCGCAAATGCGATGGTGAAATATACCGCAAATGCAATGCTGACGAACGCATATCGGCGGTGCGAAACTTCGCTCATGCCGTAGATTTCGCGATCGTAGAAGCCGCCTGGGGAGCGGCTGCATCGCCAGGCCGCGATTGCGACGATGGAGGCGAGCACGATGCCGGCTGCACTGTAGATCATGCGCGTCTAAGAGTACGGTGTCGCAGCGTCGAACGGCAAGGACGATGGCATCACGCGCAGTTTCTACGCGGCCCGGCTCGCTCGCCACGTATCGCAAGAAGCGCGACTTCAAGCAGACGCCGGAGCCAAGCGGCCGCAAAGGCAAGAAGCCGTCGACCAAGAGCCGGATGCGATTCGTCGTGCAGATGCATCGCGCGACCCGCCTGCATTACGACTTCCGTTTGGAAGCCGACGGCGTGCTGGCGTCCTGGGCGGTTCCGAAAGGACCGACGCTCGTGCCGGGCGACCGGCGCCTCGCGATGCACGTGGAAGACCATCCACTCGACTACCGCGACTTCGAGGGCAACATTCCCGAAGGGCAATATGGTGCGGGAAACGTCATCGTCTGGGACCGTGGAACGTACGGCCTTGCCGAAGGCGACGATCCCGCCGACGAAATCGCCAATGGAAAGATCAAATTCGTCCTGCACGGCAAGAAGCTCAACGGTGAGTTCACGCTGGTCAAGATCAAAGCGCGCGAGGGCGAGCACGGGGAGCCCTGGCTGCTCATCAAGGATCGCGACGAATACGCGGATGCAAGTTACGATCCCGTCGATCACCCCAAGTCGGTGAAGAGCGGTAAAACGCTGCAAGACGTCGCGCGCGATCCACGCGCGCGGACGTGGCAATCGAAACCGAGTGCCCGCCATACGGCGGCGCCGCGCCGTCCGCGCGTCAAGCGCGAGCCTCTGCCGCATCCGAAGTCGCTGATGCTTGCCACGCTCGTCGCGGGGCCTTTCGACGATCCGGATTGGCTCTTCGAGATAAAGTGGGACGGCTATCGCGCGCTCTGCACCATCGAGGAAGACAAGCTGACGGTCGTATCGCGCAACGGTCTCGACATGCTTCGGCGTTTCCCGGACTTACAGCAGCTCGCCGGTGCGTTCGCAAGCGTTCCCGTCGTCGTGGACGGCGAGATCGTAAGCCTCGATTCGAAAGGACGCTCGGAGTTCCAGCGTCTGCAAGAGTCGCAAAAAAAACCGGCCGGCCTCACGTACGCTGCGTTCGACCTCCTGTACGCCGACGGTAAGGATCTCCGCTCGACGCCGCTCGAGGAGCGCAAGGCACTGCTGGAACGGTTAATTGCCGCCGATTCCATCGTCCTGTATTCCAAGCACGTAGTCGGCAAGGGAAACGCGCTGTTTGAAAGCGCGCGCAAGCAGCATCTCGAGGGGATCATCGGCAAACGGCGCGACTCCACGTATCAAGAACGACGCAGCCGCGATTGGGTGAAGATCAAGACGGGCTACGAGCAAGAGTTCGTCGTCGGCGGCTGGACGGAACCCAAGGGCAGCCGCAAAGGCTTCGGCGCGCTGCTTTTGGGCGTCCATCAAGGAAAGAATCTGCGCTACGTCGGCTCCGTGGGCACCGGATTTAGCGCCAAAGTGCTGCGCGAGCTCTACGCGCGCCTGCGCGCAATGGAACGCACGACGTCGCCGTTCGTCAATAAAGTCGACGCAAACTCGCCGGCGCATTGGACGTCGCCCGAGCTGGTCGTCCAAGTACGCTTTTCGGAGTGGACGCGCGACCTCTATCTGCGGCAGCCCGCGTACCTTGGGCTGCGTCCGGATAAGTCCGCTGCCGACGTCGTCGCAGAACTTCCAGCTACCGGATAATGGCGCAATCGCGCGTCGAGCGCAGCGTCGGATCGCGTACGCTCGCGCTCTCGAATTTGGATAAAGTTCTTTGGCCGGATGACGGTTATACCAAGGGCGACTTGATCGATTACTACGAGCGCGTTGCCGAATATGCGGTCCCGTATCTGGCACGGCGTCCGCTCACGCTGCAACGCTATCCGGACGGAATCGACAAGCAAACGTTCTTCGAGAAACAGCTGCCGCGCGGTACGCCCGACTGGATCGATCGCGTCACGTTGCCGACGCCGGGCGGGCGCCGCACTGAGACGACGTTCATCGTCTGCAATGATGCGCCGACGCTGGTCTGGCTTGCCAACATGGCAACCATCGTGTTACACATTTGGACTTCGCGGATGCCGGAGCTCGACGAGCCCGATTTCGTCATCTTCGATCTCGATCCGGGTGAGCGATGCACGCTTAAAACGCTCGCGACGGTGGCGCTGCGCTTTCGGGAATTGCTCCGTTCGATTAACCTGAATCCGCTCGTGAAGACGACGGGCGGTTTCGGCTTACACGCGATCGTACCGCTCGCATCCGGCTACTCGTACGATACGGCGAAAGTTTTTGCCGAGATCGTCGCCCGCCAGGCGGCGGCGCAGCTCGGCAAGCTTGCGACCCTGGAACGAACCATCGCGAAGCGTCCACAGGATGCCGTCTACCTCGACTGGGTTCAAGTCGGGCAGGGCAAGACGATCGTCTCGCCCTACACGCTGCGCGCGCGGGAGCGTGCGCCGGTCTCGACGCCCCTGCATTGGGAGGAAGTCGAAGCCTTCGCCCGCCGCCGGGGCGCCGGCGCGCCGGCCGACGAGTTCGCAAAGTTCAACATGACCACCACACCGAAGCGGCTTGCGCGCGAGGGCGACCTCTGGGGCCCGAAATACTGGAAAAAACAACGGTTGGAGCCGGCGCTGAACAAGGCGAAACGCTTGTGGTAGGCGTGCGGCTTGGGTAGAATAAGCGGGCTATGGCGCATGCAATCTGGTCCGGATCCATTAATTTCGGTCTCGTAACGATCCCCGTTAAGCTTTTTACGGCGGTCAGAACCGACGAGCTCTCCTTCAATCTGCTCCACGTCAAGGACGAGGGCCGCATCAAATACGAGCGCATCTGCTCGATCGAAGACCGACCGGTGCCCTGGGACGAGATTGTCAAAGGATACGAGTACGAAAAGGGCCAGTACGTGCTCCTCACCGACGAAGATTTCAAAAAGGTCAATCCTGAAGCGACGCAGTCGGTGGATATTTTGGAGTTCATCGAACTCGACAAGATCAACCCGATGTACTTCGACAAGCCCTACTATCTCGAACCGACCAAACAGGGGCGCCACGCGTACGCGCTCCTGCGCGAAACGCTCGCGCACACCAATCGTGTCGCGATTGCGCGCGTTGTTATTCGAACCAAAGAATACATCGCGGCGGTCAAGCCGCTCGACGACGCGCTCGTTCTGGAGCTCATGCACTGGGCCAGCGAAATCGTCGCCGCCGATACGATCGACGTTCCGGAGCGAACGAAGCTTCCGGAGAAAGAACTCAAGATGGCGCAGATGCTCGTCGATACGATGAGCGTCGACGAGTTCGAGCCGGAAAAATTCACGAACAAATATCACGACGAGTTGCTGACGATGATCGAAGCGCGTGCCGCGGGTAAGGAGCTGCCCAAACCCAAGAAGGCGCCCGCGCGCGCGAAGGTCGTTAACCTTATGGACGTTCTCGCGCAGAGTTTGGAGGAAAGCAAGAAGCGTCGCGCCGGCGAGAACGGCAAAGCGACGACGAAGCGGCGCAAAAAGACCGCGGCTTAGGGGTCGGCCCTGTCACGCGTTCCCACGATCGAGACGCCGCGCTTGATTCTGCGAGATTGGCGCGATGCGGACGTCGAGGCGTGGGTCGCGATCAATGCCGATCCTCGCGTCACGGAATTTTTCCCAAAAACCTACACCCGCGAGTTCTCGGAGGCGAGTGCCGCAGCGATTCGCGCGCAGCTGACGCGCGACGGCTTCGGCTGGTGGGCGCTCGAGGTTCGCGGCGGTCCGTCGTTCATCGGCTCGATCGCGTTGCAAGCCGTACCGTTCCAGGCGGAGTTTACGCCGGCCAACGAAATCGGGTGGCGTCTCGGATTTCAACATTGGGGCCGCGGTTATGCGACCGAAGGTGCGCGCGCCGCGCTCGACTTTGCCTTCAACGAGCTCAAATGGCCCGAGGTGGTCGCCTTTACCGCCGCTTCAAATCTGCGTTCGCAGCGCGTGATGGAACGCCTCGGCATGACGCACGACCCCAACGATGACTTCGATCATCCGAAGATCGAAGCGGGTCATCCACTGCGCCGGCATCTCCTCTACCGTATCAAAGCGTCAGCGTAAGCCGCCGTCGACGGTTTCGACTTCGGTGGCGAGCGTAGCGGCACCGTCGCCGGCGCGTGCCTGCACGTGATCGTCGTGGGCATATGCATCGTCGCCGCGCGCGTTCAGCAAGCCTACCGCGAGCGCGATCGATGCAAAGGTGAGCGACTCGATGCCGGCAAAGCGCGGACCGAACGCACCGAGCATGCCGGTCGAAGCCGGCGGCGCCAAGATTCCGGACAAGGAATCGAGCGACGAGCTCGTACCAAGAACGGTTCCTTGTTCGCGATCCGAAGCGGCATTGCTGATGAGGGCGGTGATGCCCGTGTTGGCGAGCGCCATGCCGAAGCCGAAGAGCAGCAGCGTCGTCGCGACGAGCGCAAGCGAGTGGCCCACGAACGGAACGAGCGCGAACCCTGCGACCAAACACGCAAGACCGATGTTCGACATCGAGCGATCGCCCAGCCGCGCCGAGACCCGTCCGACGATGAACGCGTTCATCACGACGTTGACGACCGCGAAGATCGAAAAGAGGTAATCCGTTTCGGTCAAATTGAAACTGAGCTGACGCTGCAAGAAGAGCGCAAACGCGGCGAACCAGCCGTACAGCGCGAGCGCAATGGCGAGCTTCTGCCATAACAGTCGTGCCAGCCGGGGCTTCAGGAAGCTGCCGACGATCGCGTCGAGCCCCAGTCGCTCCTCATCCGCCCTTCGCGCGCGCGATTCCGGAAGCATGGTGATCGTCAGCAAGAGCGTCACGAACTGCAATCCGGCTGCGACCAAGAACGGCGTCGCGAAGCCGAAGTGCTCGTAAAGAATTCCGCCGCTGAAGGGTCCGAAAACCATACCGGCGGCGAACATCGCGCTGATGAATCCGAACGCGCGTGCGCGTTGCCGCGGCTCGACGAGGTCGGCGACATACGCTTGCGTTATGCTGATGTTTCCACCGGAAACGCCTTCGACGATGCGTGCGGCAAAAACGACGCCGATGGGAGCGAGCGCCAAGGCTGCCGCGATATTGGGCGCAAGCCCCAGCATCGCCCATCCGATCGTCGCACCGATCTGGCTGATGATCAGCACCATCTTACGTCCGAGCCGGTCGGACACGTAACCCCAGAGCGGCGCCGAGACGAGCTGGCAGAACGAGAACGTCGCAAACAGAATGCCGACGACGACTGCCGATAGGCCGAAGTGCGTAACGAAATACGGCAACATCGGAATCAGCATGCTGAAACCGACGATGTCGATGAACGTAATGCCGAGAATCGGCAGAAGTTTACGGATCACGCCGAGCCGCTATTCGAGGTAGCCTAGCGCGAGGACTCTACGGGCAGGACGATACGCGAGAAACGCTCGTTCTTCCGCAGCAGGTCGAGCTTGTACGACCTGCTGAGATCGATGCTCGTGAGCAGCTTGTAAAGGGCGTCGAGACTGTTGACGCTCCGCCCTTCGAATGCGAGGAGCACGTCGCCCGCTTTGAGCTGTGCGGTGTCCGCCGGGCTTCCCGGCTCGACCGAATCGATGACGACCGCTCGCCGCTCTGCCAAGCCCAGCCGCCGTGCTGCGCTCGGCGGCAGCACGATATCTTGCGCCGCAATGCCGAGATAACCGCGCCGCACGCGCCCGTCACGCATCAGCAATCCCGCGATGTGCTTGGCAGTGTCGATCGCAATGGCAAAACAGATGCCTTGACCTGGGAAGACGGCGGTGTTCACGCCGATGACATCGCCGCTTGCAGTGACCAACGGACCGCCCGAGTTTCCCGGGTTGAGCGCCGCGTCCGTTTGAATGATGTTCTCCATCAGCCGGCCGGATTGCGAACGCAGCGAGCGGCCGAGCGCGCTGACGACGCCGGCCGTCACGGTGTAGGCCAAGCCGTACGGATTGCCGACCGCGACAACCAGCTGGCCGGGGCGCAACGCGGACGAATCGCCCAGCGTCGCAAAAGCGAGATCCGGCGCATTCACGCGCAGCACCGCCAAATCGGAGTCGGGATCGTCGCCGACCAACGCCGCGGGCAGTTCCCGTCCGTCGAGCAGCGCGATGGCAACCCGCGTCGCGTCGTGCACGACATGGCTGTTCGTGACGACGAATCCGTCGGGCGTGAAGATGAAGCCGCTGCCGTTGCCGCCGCGGCGGCCGTTACGCACTTCGATGCTGACGACTGCCGGGCTGACGCGTTCGGCTGCGGCCGTTACCGCGCGCGAATAGGGGTCGAGGGCGGCGGCGTCTTCGGTTTGGAGCAGAGGAAGGACCATAATAGGTTCCTCCCAACCGTCGGGCGGCGCGCGAGGTTTCGGGGAGGGGCGACGCTCGAAGCGGCGCGAATCGCAGTCAGTCCCGCGCCCAGATGGCGGAATTGGTAGACGCGCTGGTTTCAGGTACCAGTGGTGGCAACACCGTGGGGGTTCGAGTCCCTTTCTGGGCATTGGCGAAGGGAGCGGCATTCTATGCAATCGTCGATGGCTATCCGCAAAACTTTTACGCTCGCAGCGCTGGCGGCGATTCTTGTCGGCTGTAGCACGGGCGGCTCACAGATGCCGGCACCGAGCGGTGCAGGGTTCACAGGCGCAGCGGCGCCGCGTGCAGGTTTCGTACCGCCGCAGCACATCCTGAAGCGGTCATGGATCAGTACGCAGTGGCGCAATGAGCTGCGCAATCCGCATCACAAGAAAGAGAAACTGCTCTACATCACCG